>JAQXVY010000022.1 GCA_029225165.1 Oscillospiraceae bacterium | reverse complement strand
GTTACAATCTCCTCTATTTATATTGAGAATAACGTTACAATTTACATTTATTTTTTAAGAATTTTGTTACAACACATTTGTATATTTAAGAAAAACGTTACATTATAATTGCAGGTGATTCTATGTTATACAGAAAAGCGTATGATTATTTATTAGAATGGAAAAATAAGCCTGACAAAAAGGCACTGCTTGTTACCGGGGCAAGGCAGATTGGAAAGACTTATATTATCAGAAAATTTGCAAAAGAAAATTATGACAATTTTGTTGAGATAAACTTCATAACCAATCCCGAAGCAAGTAAAATCTTTGACGGCGACTTAAATGCAGACACTCTTATTATCAACCTTACTGCATACACGAGAAAATCCTTACAGAAAGGAAAAACCCTAATTTTCTTTGATGAGATTCAGGAGTGTCCCTCTGCCAGAACTGCAATTAAATTTCTTGTTGATGACGGAAGATTCGACTATATTGAATCAGGCTCTCTGCTTGGTGTAAGCTATAAAGAGGTAAAATCCTATCCGGTGGGATATGAAGAAATCTATCAGATGTACCCTCTTGACTTTGAAGAGTTTTCAATTGCAAACGGTGTGCAGGGTGAAACCATAGAATATTTAAGAAAATGTTACGAAGAAAAAACAGAAGTCAGTGAAGCTGTTCATCAGTCAATGCTTAAACTTTTCCGATATTACACCATAGTTGGCGGTATGCCTGCTGTTGTTCAAAAGTTTACAGACACTCAGGACATTGGTGAAATAATCAAAATTCAGAATGATATTCTTGCACTATACCGTCAGGACATTTCAAAATATGCCGATAGAAACAAAGAAAAAATAAAGAATATTTTTGATATGATTCCGGCACAGCTCAATGATAAAAACAGAAGATTTAAGCTTTCTGACATAAAAAGCTCTGCAAGAATGCTGAGATATGAAACCAGCTTTAACTGGCTCGCCGATGCAGGAGTTGCTCTCCCCTGTTATAATATTACTGAACCAAAGTTACCTCTCGAACTCAATTTACAAAACAGTCTTTTCAAATTATTCCTCTGTGACACAGGCTTACTTTGTGCTGCGTCAATGGGAAATATACAGTTTGATATTTTATCAGGTGACCTGTCTGTAAATATGGGAAGTATTCTTGAAAATGTTTTTGCACAGGAGCTTATATCAAAAGGATTTAAGCTCAGATACTTCAACAAGAAAAATATGGGAGAAATTGATTTTGTAGTACAGCAAGGAAAAAACGCTGTTCCCCTTGAAATAAAATCCGGTAACGATTTTGACAAGCACAAAGCCCTTGACAATGTTCTTTCAAAGGCTGAGTGGAAAATTGACAGAGGAATTGTATTTTGTAAGGGAAATGTATCCTCTGAAAAAAATATCACATATCTGCCCTGGTATATGACTATGTTTTTCAAACAAAACACACTCCCTGACCACTTAAAAGTAGATTTAGATATTGTTAATGTTTAGATTGTATTTCACTGATAAGTAAGAAAATAAGTAAGATAATAAGCAAGTTATTTTATGTATGAGCTACAGAGTTCAGGCAGTATTGAAGTTTACTTTAGGTTTACTTCATACTCTAACAACGATGTACACACTTGCCCTTAGCTATTAGTTGCTACTGTCCAAAAAACTTTTGACAAGTGGATTGCCACAGTGGTACAATATTTGTGAATATATTTATCATCATTACGGAGGGGTATTATTGGGTGACATTATTGGTATGAACGACAATAACATTATAAAAACCGAAAATTACATAATTGAATTAACGGACAGCGTTTTATCGGAAACAAAAAGTAATATTGATAATAAAAATACAATGAGTATTCCGATTTCACAACTTGCAACGCTTGGTGCAGGCGTTTCTTCGCTTATTCCTGCTTTAAGGACTGTTACACAAACCAATGACATTAACACAACGGGTCTATTTAAACTTGCCAATGCCGGTTTAGGGGATGCTTTGAAAAAAGCTAAAGATGGTACTAATTGGGGCGCTATAAAAACCTTAGATGGTAAATCAAAAATGGCAAAACTAAAAGAAGTAGGTTCAATTTCATCAAAAAGTAAGACTGTAATGCCGATAGATCCAGCCACAATGATGATTGCTGTTGCCTTAGCTTCTATTGAAAAACAGTTAGGTGATATTGCAGAAATGCAAAAGCAAATTCTATCATTTTTAGAAACCGAAAAAGAATCAGAAATTGAGGCTGATGTAGAAACATTAACTAAAATTATATCAAATTATAAATTTAATTGGGACAACAAACATTTTGTTACGAGCAATCACAAGTTGGTTCTTGATATTCAAAGGACTGCAAGAAAGCATATGACCTCGTATCAAAAGAAAATTAACGAGATAATTGACTCAAAGCAATTCATTGTTTCCCAACACTCTGTGACTTCTACTCTTGAAGATTTAGTAAAGAAATTCAAATATTACCGATTATCATTATATACATTTTCTTTAGCATCACTAATCGAAGTAATGCTTAGTGGGAATTTCAAAGAAGAATACATTGATGACATAAAAAATGAGATTGAAAGTCAATCTATGACATATCGAAATCTTCATACACAGTGTTCTGTATATTTAGAAAAAATGAGTACTTCCTCATTAGAAACTAATGTTTTGAAAGGGATTGGTTGTGCCAGTAAGGCAGTTGGTAAATTTATTGGCAGTATTCCTTTCATAAAAGAAGGCCCTGTTGATGAATTTTTACAGGATAGCGGTTCCCATTTGGAGGGTACTGCAAACGATATGAATAAGGATTGTATAAAATCTTTCGCAAAAATCAATAACCCTAACACCAGTATTTTTATAGAAAAAATGAAAGATTTAATTCAAATCTATAACCATACAACAGATATTTGTTTTGATGAAAACAGAATATACTTAATCGCGAATTAAATTAAGCAGGAGTTGGATTAAACCCAACTTCTGCTTTATGTTTTACAATAAATTATTTCAATTTACAGAAAAATATATTTAAAATGTAGAGTTTATGTTCATTTAATATTGAATAATATGTCGAAATTTTGTATAATGTAGACAAATATTATTTTTATTCTGAGAGATGACGCATATGAAAAAGATGATTTACTGTATTTGTATTGTTTTATTATTTACAGTTAGCTTATCCGGTCTAAACATTTCGGTAAATGCACCAAAAGAGGCTCAGTTCGTATGAACTTGAGCCTTCTTTTTATACCCCATAAACCGCATTGGAAAGCCATTTCTCATCTTATAAGCATGTTCAGCATATTTCCAAATATCCTTCAAATTGCACCACTTTCCCCCATTATTTGCACCAAACTGCATCAAAATGATTTTACTGTTGTGTATTTAATCAACTGGAATTAGTCTACTACACTTTTAAGAAGGTATTGAAAAATTATTATATTATTATACTTATTATTATTTAATCAAAAAATGTTTGAAGTAGAGTTTAATCTAATATGAAATACGTAATAATTCATTAAACAAAGCTTCAATAATAGAATCATTTTCTTCAAGGGTTGTTATATCAAAAAGTTTTGCTACAGGAATCGTTATCACTCCAATACTGTCAGAAATATCATGTAAATCAGTTATTCTATTATTATCAGTTCTGCCACACAAAATATACATACCTGATAACTTTTCATTTTCTTCAAAAGAACTAATAGAAAATAAATATTTAAACACTAATTCTGACATTTGATATTCTTTAACCTTTTTTTGTTCACTAAACTTAGCATCTAAGATAAAATAATTCACCTTATTATATTTACTTATTTTAATAATATAGTCAGGGGAATAATAAGAACCTTTTTTTGCTGCATTTCTAACACTATGAGTTGAATTACGAAATAGTGATATATTGTTTCTTTTTTTATTTCCTAATCCAGTACTGATTTTCGGCTGAAAATAGACCGTAATTTCTGTATCCTCTTTTTTAAAGACAAATGTATTACAATAACGTGTATTTCGATAATATATGTCTTCGTCATATAAATAAGTATTACTGTCCATAAGAATATAACCTATATTTTTTAGATAGCAGTTTATTCTAATTAGGCAGTAATATTCATATATTTTACTCGTATTAAGAAAGGATAGCAATAATGTGTCTTGGGATAAATTATATCCACCCGAATTAAACCATTCGTATATTTTTTCGAATATTTGTTGATATGGAATTATATTCCTAAAAACATTAGTAAATTTGGGAACTGTGACTATCTCTATTCCAGAGATGCTTAAGGTTGTTTTATAATTATAATAGAGTTGTTGATATTTGTTTATTAATTCTTCTATTTTATTGATATGTTTTTCTAAGGCAAATTTACTTCGTTGATAGATAAAGAATTTTGATTCTATATAGCCATTTATTTTTCTATATTGTTTTGTTTTTGTTAAGGCTTCATTAACAGTTTTTTTCATTTGATTTAATTCCTTAATTAAATGAAAAAGGAAACCAACTATTACATTATTCTCATATGTGTCTAGAGTATAAGTTACTGACTTAACCAAAGTGTTTTTAGGTTGAAAAAATTGCTTCGCAAATTTAATCCCAGAATTTATTTTTGTCTTCTCTAACTCATCAACATGTGTAGTTATGTATTTTAATGTTTGTGGTGTAACAGTTGTTAACTTTTCAAAAGAATCAATTTCATTTTTGTTAATTAATTTTGAATTGGGGGAATTTTCAAAAAATGAAATTAAAATAGAGTAAAGATTCAAAATGCTATCAAGTTGATTTAATTTAACCTCAATAGAATTTTCACCAAATTTATTTATTCCTACATGTTGTTTATTCTTATAATGCTTTTCATATAAAAAATTCTCACAATTATTATATATATATTCAATCATTTTGTTTATATTGTCACTTTGATTTTCTTCTTTAACAAAGACAGAAATTTCAGGCGAAACATATTCTTGGCCCTCAATAATAATGGAGATTTTTGCAACACCATAACAACCAATAAAAGGCATATTATTTTTTGGTGAAGTAACAGTTGCTTTATTATTGTGGATTTGTACATTACATTCAAAATATTCGTCATTAATATAGATACTATCAATATTAAGAATTTCATCATCTTCGCACTGAATTATAAATTGATAATTATAGTTATCAAAAACGATAATATCATTTTCTGTAATCGTTTCATCTATGGTATCATATAGTTTCATTAAAACGTCAGAGGAATAATTATTATGTAAAGTTAAAGAATATTTACCCATACCAATGCACCTATTAACCTAAATATTGACAATAACCCATACTTTCATATTCGGGTTGGCTCTCCATTGTTTCTATAGCATTTAATGTTAAATACAAGTGATTTTCATTACATATATTTTTCATAGATGAAAATAATTTTGTAAAGTTAGTGCCATTAATCTTCGGAAGCAATTTTTGAAGAATAGCATAGTCAATTGCCTTTTCGTATCCCTTTACATTTTGGTTTATATCGTCTTCCATTAATGATTGTGCGACAATAACATACATACGAATGCTCTTTTGTATTCTTGGGCTAACAACAAGTCCCCTATCACTAAAAGCTTTATATACCTGAGATAATACATTTTCAAGTTTTATTTCTGGTTTTTCTGGTTTAACAAAAGCGTTAACAATTTCATCCCATGTTATTATGTCAGTAAATACTTCATTATAATTTGGTTTTTCACTGTAATCAAGTTCTATTTCCGGAAGTTTAATTACCCATGCTCTATCTAGGAGTCTTGGTGAAAGTGGTTCGGTAGTTTGATCATTATTAATAGTGGTAACAAATCTTAATGTTTCAGGTATATATATATCATTATCTTCACCGATATTGATGCATGATTCTCCATCGTCTCTATCAGCCATACGCATAAATTCAGACCAATAGTATTCGATAGGACTTAAGTTTGCCTCATCTAATAAAATTAGATAAGGAAGATTTGATTCAGATCCTTCAGTGCTTAACAATTTTAAGGCATCATATATTTTACCGTTACTTTTATCATAAGTTTTTGTCAATGGATTATAGTATCCTATTAAATCTCTTTTTGATGACCAACCTCTCTCTACAGAAACTTGCACAAAGCGATTAAGCTTGGAATCTTCATAATTATTTAGTCCCAAACTATTCGCAATAATATTGCAAATTGAAGTTTTACCTGTGCCCGGATTACCTGCGAAAATGGTTAAGAAATTTTGTGATATACATATTAACATATTTATTATATCATTTTTATCATATTTTCTGAACTTTCTTATACCCTCGCATAAATAATTAGATAAATCAATTTTCCCTTTCGAAGATACATTATCTAAGTGTTTTTGAGTTTGCTCTTTTAGTGAGGTATATTTATCCTCACTTTCTTTTTTTTGCCATTCTGCAGCTTTTTCTAACATAGCATTAGAAACAATAGGATCGAAGGCTATATCAGCAGAAGTTTTGGAAATTGCATCTTCAATTTGCTTTTCAATATCTTTTTTGATATTTTTATTCTTTTTTTCAAATTCTGCATTTTCGATTTTCAGCTTGTCTATTTCCTTCTTTTTTTCTTCAGTTATAATACGTAATTTACTAAGCTCATTGCCATATTCATTGATTTCTGTATTATTAGATATCTCTTCTTTTAATGATAGCAGTTCATTTTCTTTTGATTTGATTTGTTGTTTTATTTCTTCAAGATAATTACTGTTTTTTTCGATTTCTTCGGGAGTAGAGATGACAACATTAACCTGATTTTGATCGTTTTTTATTTCAGATTTTATTTTTTGTAATTCTTCAATTTCGGAATGCAGATTATTAATTTCTTCGTTTTTTGTATCTAATTCTTCTTGTAGCTTCTTCCATTTTATAGTATTTTCGGCTTTTTTATATAATTCTGATACCATATCTATATTTTTGTTTAAATCTATGGAATCTAATATTCTTTTAAATACTTCTTTTTTCGATGAAAGTAACTCGTTAAAATCAGAAAATTGTTCGTAAACTTTTTCAAAACGTTTAACCTTTATGTCTCCGGGTAATGAGTCTGTAAAAAATGAAGAGTTTTTAGAGAGTTGTTTTAGCAACTCTATTTTTTTGCTTTTGTCATTATCAGCAATATTTTCAAAATTGTATATTCTACCCAACTCTTCTATTAGAACATCATTGGGTATTAAATCTTTGAATTTAGCATTATCTTTCTTTGGCAAAATAGCAACCTTAAGGATTGTTGGAGTAGTTTTAAACCCGTCCACATAACCATCATCAGATTGTATTTGATATACCTTATCGTTTTTACTATTATCAAAATAGCTCAATATATAATTTTTTGACGATAAATCGGGTTTTATATATTTTGTTCCATCAATTTTTCTTTCTTTAATTACATAAGGTCCATATAATTTTTCATTGTTTGATAAAAGTACAGTTGTCCCTTCCTCATAATTTTCTTGTATTGTAATCATACCATCAATAAAATCTTTATCATTAAGATCATTAACTGTCGGTGTTACTACTTTGACTATTTTAAGCGTATCTATACTTTTGATAATTTCGTCTAGTTGTATTCCTTTTTCAACTAGTTTTTGTAAGTCAATTTTTTTCTGTACATCTTCTATCAATTCGCCTGTTTGATAATTTTTGTTTTCTTCCAATTCAAAATCATTATATACGAAAGCGTATAAATTATCATAGGTAGGATAGTTTGTTCTAATTTTCAATGATGATAGAAAATCGTCAGATATACTTTTAAATGTATATCCAAAGTTAATCTTACCGTATTTCGGGAATTTTAATTCTTTATCCTCAATTCGAATTAATTCATTATTTAATAATTCATATTCAGGTCTAAAATTGAAAAAGGTTCCTCTTTTTTCTATAAAACCAATATAAAACTTCATTTTCTCTTTTGTCCTTTCTATCGTGTCTTGTTTAATTGTTTCTTTTAGATCTACTATCTGATTAACATAACTCTTATTAGTTTTCGAACTGTCTTCAAAAAAATCAATACTGGGGGATTCTTTTGAATTATTTTGGATTGTTAACATGTCCTTATTTCCACTATTTTCTAAACTATTAATTTCATTAATTGTTAGGAGAAATTCGGGAGAATTAATAAAATTAATTAAATTAGCCTTAAAAGGTGGCTTACAGAATTTATATAGGATATAAATACTATAAAATATCCTATTGTCCATTTGGAATTCTGATAAGACTTCCTTATAATTTTTATCAGATTCAATGTTTATATATTTTTTATAGTGATTATATGTTGTATCAACTAAATAATTAAATGAATTGTTATTTACACTATACACTATTGAATCAATAATTATTTCTATCCTTTTATGCGTATCATTTTTTAGAAAACTTTTCCTACTTTTTCCAAATATTGTTGAAACAGATTCTGTTATTATTTTTAGGTCTTCTTCAGATAGTAGTGAATATAATTTTTTAAGATGTGATTTTATTAATCTATTATCATCCATATTAACACCTCTAAATAGGATAACTTTATACATATTATATCACAATGTGAATATTTTTCAATAAAAACAAGACATATTTATAAAAGAATTTATACATATTAACTATAACTCTATACAAATTTCCTTATTGACGCGAATTATTGTATATTACAGTAAAATAAACATATAAAGAGTGTATGAAAGACAAGCTCGTTGACCGCACAGCAACCTACGATATGTAAGGTGCTAAAGCTTGACCGATAGGAAGATTACGATTTGCATTTTACACCTATCGGTAACGATGGGTGTTTTTTCTGTCCTCTTTTTAGGTAAAAAACTAAAGAGAGGATTTTTTATTATGAAAAGAACAATCAAAAACTTACTGAAAGAAAACTGCAGAGTGTATGTATATCTGTCAGACAAAACCGTTGTAAAGATTTTCCTGAGGAATGCAGAAAGTGAGGGTTTTACCTTTGCTGACAGAGTAAAAACTACCGCAAGAGAATGTGACAGCGTAATGGCTATTAATAAAAACTTTACTATTAACTATGTAGGTATAATCGGTCATATTGCATTTAACACATCAGAAAAGGCAGGTGATAAAAAGCTACTAAAAGTGGATTATAAAAAATACATTTCAGGTGATGAAAACTATATTATTCAGCATATTACATAAACCCAAACCACTATGCTTATGCACTTTCAACAAATTCAAATATCGCTAAATTCAGAACAACCAAAGTCCCATTTATAGGTCTAATAATTTAGTATAATATTGATAAAGATAAAGAAAAGTAGTTAAAAAATAGAAATATTCAAAAATTAATTTTGGCTGATTGTATTTTTAGGAGGTCAATATGGATTGGAATAACAATGGGCATAGAGATAATTTTGATGATTTAATGGATTTGCATTTGTTTAATGAAATTTCCTCAAAACCAACCGGCAAAGATAGTAGCGGGTGTTTGACTTTTGTAATTGCTTCAGTTATTGTCTTTCTTGTGTTCGGATTGATAGGCTCTTCCTGTAATAAGAATAAACACACCTCAAGCTACCGCAGTAACTACCCAACCCACACCTACACAACAAGAACCTACACCACCACACCACCAACAACATATTCAAATTACAACAGCTATAAAACTCCAACAAAAAGTTATTCATATGATTATGACGAATACAACGCAAAAGACTACTCAGACGCCGAGGACTTCTACGACGACCATTACGACGACTTCGACGACTTTGAGGATGCAGAGGATTATTTTGATGATTATGGAGATTGACCTGTATTTGTAGTAAAAATAAATAAAAGTGTGAATGGTTTTTAAATCATAATATACAATTTGTTGAAATAATTGGTGATAAATGTTATAATATATATCAAGTTGTATCTTAATTAATAATAAAAAAGGAACAGCAATATAACTGTGCTGTGATGAAATTCTATTTAGATGACCTGAGCAAGTTTTTAGGTCTATAAAGAGGTGCGATTAAATGGACGAAAAAGAAATCAAGAAAAGACTTTCCGGTCGTGCCGCAGAATATATGATGTTCAAGGACGATAAAGAGGAAAATGCCGAGATGACCGCAGAAATATCTTCATCGGTTAATGTTATTGTATTCCCGGATTTTGAAAAGCTGAAAAACGAAGTAGAGAAAATGCGTACAGAACTGTCAATGCTTTTGCTGGAGCGTGACGAGCTTCGATTTGTTATCTGTAAGAATATTGAGACAGAATATATGCTGAAACTCGGCAGCATTGAGTATAAAGCTTACGAAGCTCAATGTGCTGTTTTGCGACTGAAACGCAAAATTGAATTGATTCAGGCAAAGAAAAACAGACAGGAAAAGGTCATTATTTCTGCTATTGAGGAAACGCTTGACAATGAATTTGCCGAATATCAAAAACAGCTTGATGAGCAGATTGATAAAATGAACGACGCTCTTAAACGAAGCAAGGCAGAAGTTCTATCAGTCGAAGATAACAAGGAACTTAAAAAGCTCTACCGAAAAATAGTTAAGGCATTACACCCTGATATTAACCCTGATGTTTCCGAAGCACAGGTTCAATTATTTGATAATGCGGTATCAGCATATAAAAACGGCGATTTGGGAACATTGAGGATTATCGGTGAAATGGTTGGCAACAATCCGTTACCTGAACAGCATAAGGACGCTATGACACAGCTTGTTGAAGAAAGAGAGCGTTTACAGGGACTGCTGAAATCTATAAAAAATAGTATTGAGAATATCAAATCAGAGTATCCGTACACGATGAAGGATATTCTTGAGGATACAGAGAAAACCCAGCAGAAAAAGCAGGAACTTGAAAGTATCCTTGAACAGTATAACGAGCTAATCTCTATTTATAAGGCGAAAATTGAAGAAATGTTGAGGTGAGATTATGGGCGATTTAGTTAAATCCGGCGGTAGCGGACTTGTAGGGCTACTACACGGCAAAAACGGAGAGATTTCCATACCAAAACCGTTTGAAAAAGACATATTCCTTTTTGATACCTATGTAGCCGGAACAACCCATATCGAAGGTATCGAAGAATTAGAGCCACATTTGAATAACGATGACAGGTTGGAATTTTTCAGAGAACCCGATAACCGGTATGATAAGCAAGCGATTGTCATTAAGACTGTTGACGGTGTTAAAATCGGTTATGTACCGAAGCAGGATAATGTAATATTTGCTCGCCTTATGGACGCCGGAAAGTTTCTTTTCGGTAAGATTACCTCAAAGGAAAAGAAAGGCTCGTGGATAAAAATTTATATTAAGGTATTCCTACACGAATGAGAGGGTGTTAGTATGGATTTTGATGTACAACTATACCAGCAGACAATAAACGATATATTACCCGGACTTACAATGTATGTCCGTGATGTTAATCTTCCAAAAAAGCTGGCGGAGAAATACATTCCTGATACAATAATTTTGGAAAGAGGATATACAGATTTATGTGAAACAAGACCGTCAGACTCGAACAGAGCTGACGGTCTTACATTTTGTGAGCAATTATCATTCGTTGGCTAATTCTATGTTTTATTTGACGGTTACAAAATGCCACCGAGTGTCGTCCTAAAAATTTAAGATAAATGAAAAAAGCTGTTCCCCTTAAAAAAATCCGATAACAATTTTGACAGGCACAAGCTCCTTGACAATGTTATTTTAAAGGCTGAATGGAAAATTGACAATTTCTAATATTTAGAATATATTTCAACGATAATTAAGAAAGTAAGCAAGATAATAAGTAAGTGGTTTTTAAAGCGCACTTAAATTAAAAAGTAAATGCAAATAAAACCCCATTTATGGTACAGTTAATATGTTATATTTGTTTTGTAAGGTACCTGATTGCCAGAATGAACCCACGAATTCAGAATAAAATTAAGAGAGTTAGTGTGGGCTTATACTGACAGAAGTTGCATATCCAAATAAATGTACAAAAATAATATTCAGTATGTCGCTATGGATTGGAATAACAATGGGCATAGGGATAATTTTGATGATTATGGGAGTGATTAGTTATGTAATATGTATAAATTCTAAAATATTTTGATTGTGATTTTGTTTTACATATAGTATAATATGACTAACGATGATTTTGAGTTAAAGTATAGAATTAAATCACGAAATTCATGATACTTAAAAATAACGGAGGAAAACAAAAATGGCTGATTTAGAAAATAGCAAGGATCTTATTAGTGTATTATGGAGCGGGGCGGATATTCTAAGGTCAAAAATGGACGCAAATGAATATAAGGATTACCTGTTAGGAATTGTATTCTACAAATATCTATCCGATTCCTTTTTGATTAAAACTTATGATTTAATTTATGATGAAAAGCCGGAGTCCTTAAAAGTTGCATTGGATGCATATAAGGAGGCATTAGAAGATGAAAGCGCAGAAGAACTAAAAGAACAAATTATAGCTGAATATCACTATGTAATTGAACCTGATTTGACATACACAAGCTTTGCAGAAGCAGCAAGGAATAATTCGTT
The DNA here is from genome assembly GCA_029225165.1 of Oscillospiraceae bacterium. Taxonomy (GTDB): domain Bacteria; phylum Bacillota; class Clostridia; order Oscillospirales; family Acutalibacteraceae; genus Ruminococcoides. The sequence goes on along the minus strand of JAQXVY010000022.1, from coordinate 53,419 downwards.
TAATCGTGAAAGCTTACAAAAGGCGTTTAACAATATTGAGCAGAGCGATCCTTTGTTTGCAGATTTGTTTACAGATATTGATTTGTATTCAAATCGTTTAGGAACCGGTGACCAAAAACAAAGTGATACAATAGCAGATTTGATTAAAGAGATTGATAAAGCAGATATTTTGAATTCTGATGCAGATGTTCTTGGTAATGCGTATGAGTATTTGATTGGTCAGTTTGCTTCTGAAACCGGCAAAAAGGCCGGAGAATTTTATACACCACAAGCTGTATCAAAGATTTTAACCAAAATTGCGATATCCGGTCAGGATACAAAAAAGGGATTATCCGTTTATGATCCTTGTATGGGTTCCGGCTCACTTCTTTTAAACGCAAAGCACTATTCATCTGAACCCGGTTATATCAAATACTATGGACAGGAACTGATGACATCTACATATAATCTTGCAAGAATGAATATGTTTTTGCATGGAATAGTGCCGGAGAATCAACATCTTCGTAATGGTGATACCCTTGATGGAGATTGGCCTACAGGTGAAGAGACAGATTTCGATATGGTTCTTATGAATCCCCCATACTCAGCTAAATGGAGTGCAGCAGCCGGATTTTTACAGGATGAAAGATTTAGCGACTATGGTGTATTGGCACCTAAGTCAAAGGCTGATTATGCTTTTTTGCTACACGGATTATACCATCTTAAGAGTAACGGAACCATGGCTATTGTATTGCCTCACGGTGTTTTATTCAGAGGTGCAGCAGAAGGAAAAATAAGAGAGAAATTACTTCGTTCAGGCAACATCTATGCAGTAATAGGTCTTCCGTCAAATCTATTTTATAACACTTCTATTCCAACTTGTATTGTTGTATTGAAGAAACATAGGGACGGAAGAGATGTATTGTTTATAGATGCTTCAAAGAAGTTTAAAAAAGGCAAAAAACAAAATTCATTGACGGACGAGCATATAGATTCAATTCTGAATTTGTATAATAAGCGTGAGACTGTTGAAAAAGAAGCATACCTTGCCAGCTTTGAGGACATCGAAAATAATGATTTCAATTTGAATATTCCCAGGTATGTTGACACATTTGAGAAAGAAGAAGATGTGGATATCAATGCTCTTTTATCTGAAATGAAAAAGACAGACGAAGAAATTAAACAGGCGCAAGGAGAATTTTTATCACTTCTTAAGGATTTAACTTCTAACGATGAAAACATAAGGGCATCATTAAATGACATTATTGGAATGTTTGAGGGGTGATTAGTATGAAAAAACCAAAAATTAGGTTTAAAGGTTACACCGATGTTTGGGAACAGCGTAAGTTGGGGGATATAGTCAAAGTGAATGGTCGTATCGGTTTCAGAGGATACACTAAAAAAGATATTATTTCAAAAGAAGCGGATGGCATTTTAACATTCAGCCCCACAAATATTATTGACAATAAGCTTACGACTGATTGTAAAAACACATATATAACAAGATACAAATATGATGAGTCGCCGGAAATTCAAGTTCATAATGGAGATATTCTTTTTGTAAAAACTGGTTCTACACTCGGCAAAAGTGCCTTAATTACTGGATTATCAGAGGAAGCAACTTTAAATCCACAGATTGTGGTAATGCGCGTTAAATCGGGCGTAGAAAAATTTTTATCGACAGCCCTAATAACCGATAATATTTTGAAACAAGTAAATTCTTCAAAAATTGGCGGTGCAGTTCCAACATTAACTGAAACGAAAATCAAAGAATTTTCAATTTCATTACCTACAAGTAACGAAGAAAAGAAACAAATCGGAAACTATTTCCGCCACCTCGACCACCTTATCACCCTTCACCAGCGAAAGTGTGATGAAGCAAAAAAATTAAAAAAATTTATGCTACAAAAAATGTTTCCACAAAATGGTAAAGATGTTCCGGAAATTAGATTTTCAGGTTTCGTTAACGCTTGGGAACAGCGTAAGGTTACTGAATTAGGAGAAATCTATATTGGATTAGTAACCACAATGACTTCTCATTATACAGACCGTGGCTCATTATTGATAAGAAATTCAGATATAAAAGACGGATACTTTGAATTTGGAAACAATCCTATTTACCTTGATGAAGAATTTTCAAAACTTAATTCTTCAAGAAAACATAAGGTTGGAGATGTTATTACTGTTCATACTGGAGATATTGGAACATCCGCTGTAATAAGCGAAAAAGAGGCTGATTCAATAGGTTTTGCGACCATTGTAACAAGACCCAACAAAGAAATTATTATATCAGAATATCTCTGTACATATCTTAATACGGATACACATAAACAATTTGCAATGAATATTTCTACAGGAGATGGAAGAAATAATTATAATCTAAAAGATTATTACGAATGCATTGTTCCAGTTCCAAAAGTAGAAGAACAAAAGAAAATTGCAAGTATCGTACAAAATCTAAACCACCTCATCACCCTTCACCAGCGAAAGTGCGATAATTTGAAAAGAATTAAGAAATTTATGCTTCAGAATATGTTTGTATAGTTTTTTATTGCTTTCAGAATAGTGAAAAAACAGATTTTATAAATTGAGCAAAAAATATCATAAAATTTAATTTTTGTAATAACTTACGATGAATTAAATCGAAGTGTATTCTTTGATTATCAGTATGTAAATTTGATTAGGAACCCAAATGCTAAAAAAGAAAATTGAAATTATTCTCTACCCTAATATGTGCTTTAACTTTTTTATAGCGTAAGTCAATAAACTTTTAAAAATTACACCACATCGCTTGGGAACAGCGTAAGGCTGTGGACATCGCTGATTATTCAAAAGGAAATAGCTATTCCAAGAGCGATTTGACGGAAATCGGAACACCGATAATATTATATGGCAGACTCTACACAAAATATCAATTTGCTATTAGCGAAGTAGATACTTTTGCTACTCCGAAAGACGGCTCTGTTTACAGCCAAGGCAATGAAGTGATTATTCCTGCTTCAGGAGAGACAGCCGAGGACATTGCAAGGGCTTCAGCCGTTGAAAAATCAGGGGTTTTGCTTGGTGGAGACCTAAACATTCTTCGTCCGTTCAACTTCATTAACCCGTTGTTTTTAGCCCTTACTATTTCAAGTGGTGAACCACAAAAAGAACTGGCAAAAAAGGCACAAGGAAAATCGGTTGTTCATATCCACAATTCGGATATTCAAGAGGTATCTGTTTCGTTTCCAACAAGAGTGGAACAAGACCGAATTGTTGCAGTATTTCGTCACCTCGACCACCTTATCACCCTTCACCAGTGTAAGTATATATTCTGGAATAAATTTAGATTATTCGCTTGGGAACAGCGTAAGTTGGGAGATGTACTTATCAGCTTGCAAAACAATACTCTTTCAAGAGCTGAATTATCTACTGAACAAGGTATAGCTATGAATATTCATTATGGTGATATTTTGGTAAAATTCGGGGAAGTTTTAGATGTAAGAACAGAGTCACTTCCAATGATTACAAATGAGACAGTTGTCGCAAAGTATAAAACATCTTATTTGCAAGATGGGGATGTCATTGTAGCGGATACCGCAGAAGATGAAACTGTGGGAAAATGTACTGAAATAGTGGGTTTATGTAATGAAATACTGATTTCAGGACTTCACACAATACCGTATCGACCACTGTTGAACTTCGCCTCGGGGTATCTTGGTTACTATATGAATTCGTTTTGTTATCATAGTCAACTTTTACCACTTATGCAGGGGATAAAAGTTACTTCAATTTCAAAATCAGCAATTCAAAACACGAGTATTATTTATCCTAAATCAATAGATGAACAGCAACAAATCGGCTCATATTTCCGTAATCTCGACCACCTCATCACCCTTCACCAGTATAAGTTTATCTGTACCAAAAATTTCTTAAACTATATTAAAATTGGAATATTATTTGTAAAGGAGATAATTAAGATGCCAGAATTAGAGTCAAAAATAGAAGATAAATTGATTGAGCAATTGGTTTTAGGGGATTCTCAATGGGTATATAGAAAAGATTTAAAAACAGAAGAAGATTTATGGGCAAACTTCAAATATATCCTTGAACAGAATAATAAGGACCGATTAAATGGAGAATCTCTTTCGGCTGTTGAGTTTGAACAGGTAAAGAACCAATTACAGTTTTCTTCATTCTATAAGGCCGGCGAATGGTTGGTGGGAGAAAACGGAAAGGTCCAGGTACATGTTCAAAGAGATACAGAACGCTTGCATCTTGTTGTAATGAATCATGAGCATATTGCAGGTGGTAGTAGTGTTTATGAAGTGATTAATCAGTACAGTGCACTAAACACCGATGAGAATAAAAATCTTCCTGCCAGAGACAGGAGATTCGATGTAACGCTTTTAATAAATGGTCTTCCAATGATTCATATTGAACTAAAAAATAAACAACATTCATATATGGATGGATTTTGGCAGATAAAAAAATATATAGGAGAAGGAAAGTTTACAGGTATTTTTTCAGCTGTCCAAATGTTTGTCATTAGTAACGGTGTGGATACAAAGTATTTTTCAGCTGCAAGTGATACAGAACTAAATCCCAAATTTATTAGCGGTTGGTTGGATAAAGATAATAATCCTGTGTCGGACTATATTGATTTTGCTAAAAGTGTTCTTAGTATTCCGGAAGCTCACGAAATGATTGCAAGATATACTGTATTGGATGAGGATGCAAAGAGGTTAATATTACTTCGTCCATACCAGATACATGCTATTGAAGCAATACGGGAGGCCTCTAAAACAGGCAAGTCAGGTTTTGTATGGCATACAACAGGTTCCGGCAAAACATTAACATCTTACAAGGCCACAAGAAATTTGTTAATGGATATTCCTTCTATTGACAAGGCAATTTTTTTGATTGACAGGAAGGATCTTGATACACAAACCACAATGGCGTTTCAGGCTTATGCAAATAACGATCTTGTAGATGTTGATGAAACAGATAATGTAAACGATTTAAAGAAAAAATTGAAATCGGATGATAGACAAGTAATTGTTACAACAATTCAAAAATTACAAATACTGATAACAAAGAAGTTAAAGGAGGGCAATCCTGAATATAACAAGATTAGAAAATTAAAAATTGCTTATGTTGTTGACGAGTGCCACAGAGCAGTTACTCCTGGCACGAAAAGAGAAATTGAAAGATTTTTCCGTAATTCTTTATGGTTTGGTTTTACCGGAACACCAAGATTTGCAGAAAACCCATATCCTCAGATGGGTGATTTGCCACGGACTACAGAAGAATTGTATGGCGAGTGTTTGCACAAATATACAATACAAAATGCAATTCATGATAATGCCGTTCTTGGTTTTCAGGTAGAGCACATAGGTCCTAAAAATATATCAGACGAAACCGATAGCAGTATTTATGATAATGAGAATCATATGCTAAAAGTTTTGGATGTCATTCTGAATAAGTCCTATCATAAACTTGGTTTTCAAAATGGTAAGGGAAAGACTTACATAGGCCTTTTGACTACCGGCTCAATTCAGTTAGCACAAAAATACTATGACCTGTTAACCAAGGTAAAGAACGGAGAAACTCCACTAAAAATAGACGAAAAAATAAAACAGGTTCTTCCTGACTTCCCCAAATTCGCTATTACATATTCTGTAACGGAAAACAAAGAGGGTTCACAGGTGAATCAGCAGAAAATGCAAAAATCCCTTGACGATTATAACAGTATGTTTGGGACAAAATATGAGATTTCTCAAATTCAAGGATATAACGGTAATCTTAATAAAAGGCTTGCCAGAAAAGATGCAAAATTCAAAAGCAGAAATGAGCAACTTGATTTAGTTATTGTTGTTGATCGTCTGCTTACAGGTTTTGACGCTCCATGTATGTCTACAATTTTTATTGACAGACAACCAATGGGACCTCATGATTTGATTCAGGCATTTTCCAGAACAAATCGTATTTTTGATAAAAATAAAACCTATGGACAGATTGTAACATTTCAGGCTCCGGTTATGTTCAAGGAATGTGTTGACAATGCAGTAAAATTGTATTCTGCAGGTGGTACACAGGAGACTATATTAGCTGAATGGGATGAGATAGAACCGGCATTCAGAAAAGCCCTCGCCGCACTTCGTGTTTCAGCAGAAACACCTTCACAAGTAACAAAAATGTCCTTGAAAGAAAAAGAAATATTCGCAAAAATATTTCAAAATTTTGATAAACTATTTGCTCAACTTAAATCATTTACAAATTATGACGACAGTATGCTTGAGGAATATGGAATCACACAAGAAGAGTATGATGATTATGCCGGTCATTATAAAAATGTTTTAGAAGAGCTAAAACAAAACAATCAGGATAATACAGGTGATGAAGGAGAAGATGAGCCTTTGGATCCGGATTATGAATTGATGGCATACAGTAATACTAAAATTGATTATGAATATATTATTAATTTAATTCAGAATATTGTTTCGCCAACCGATGACGAAGAAGATATTACTCCTGAAGAAAGACAAAAGAAGATTGACGAAGTTAAACAGTATGTGGATGAACTTCGTAAAGAAAATCCTAAGATTGCTGATATTATGTCTAATCTTATTTATGAAATTGAGGTGGATGAGAATAAATATAAAGGACAATCTATTCTTAATATTGTAGAAAATATGAAGTCGGATTGTATTAATCAGGTGATTACCGATTTTTGTAACAAGTGGTATGCATCAAAAGATGATGTAATGTATTCCGCATATCATTATAGAAGTGGTGAGATTCCAAACGAAAGTGCAATAAAGGCAACGGCTGATTATTCAAAATATAAAGAAACCCAGGAAAAAGCTGTGCCAAAATTCAAATATTATTCAAAGTTGATTTCCGAACTCAGAAATATTTTGGAAGAAGAAATCAAACCATTAATTAATCATTAAAGATGATTGCATTACTATTTTAAAGAGTTCATAATTGTTTATATCAGCGTAAGTGATTTTAGAAAACGGAGGTAGCTTATGCTAAGCAATATGAACAAAACATCACTTTTTTGTGATTATTATAAACAATGGGTGGATGTTTACAAAAAAGGTGCAATCAGAGATGCCACTATGTCGAAATATTTAATGACACAGAAATGGGTTGAAAAACTTGCACCAGAATTAAAAATTTCAGAGCTGACAAGAACTGCATATCAACAGTTATTGAATGATTATGCAAAGGAACACGAAAGGCAGACAACTCTTGATTTTCATCATCAGCTTAAGGGTTCAATACTCGATGCCGTTGACGAAGGTCTAATAGAAAGAGATCCAACCAGAAAGGCAATTATCAAGGGCAAAACACCAAGAGCAAAGAAAATTAAGTATCTTAATCAGTTTGAGCTTCATACATTGATAGCACATCTTGATATTAAAGAAAAGCCTAACTGGGATTGGTTTATTCTGTTAGTTGCCAAAACGGGAATGAGATTTTCGGAAGCACTTGCGATTACACCCGGAGATTTTGATTTTGCAAGACAGACATTATCTATCAGCAAAACATGGGATTACAAAGGTGAGGGAGGTTTCTTGCCAACAAAAAATGAATCATCTGTAAGAAAAATCCAGATTGATTGGCAAATAGTAGTTAAGTTTTCAGAACTGGTTAAGGAATTACCTGAAAACAAGCCAATTTTTGTAGGGAAGAATAAAATCTATAATTCCACAGTCAATGATGTACTTACAAGACATTGTAAAGCATGTGGTATTTCGGAAATTTCCATTCACGGACTCCGTCATACACATGCTTCTTTGTTGTTGTTTGCCGGAGTATCTATTGCGAGTGTTGCTCGCAGATTAGGTCATGCAAGTATGACTACAACACAGAAAACATATCTTCATATTATTCAGGAACTTGAAAATAAAGACGTTGACTTGGTAATGAGAACATTATCAGGGTTATAATAAGTGATTTGATAGTTGTGTAACAGAAGCACTTACGCTGATTTATGAATAGAGATAAATACTCAAAATTTGCGAGTACAAATCAACCAATGTGCTATCACACAATAATAGCTACTTAGAAGACCATTACTATTATAATAACTACAGCGCAATTGTAGATGTTTATTATTGTGATTATTATAAGCAGTCTGTGGCTTTGTGGTGTAAAATAACAAAAAAGAGGTTTTATATATGACAAAAACTTACAACAAATTAGTTCGTGATAAGATTCCAAAGATTATTGAGTCCAGTGGAAACACTTGCAAAACTCGTATCTTATCAGACGAGGAATACATAGAAATGCTTGATAAAAAGCTGAATGAAGAATGTGCTGAATATCAGGCTGACAAGAACATAGAAGAACTTGCAGATATGTTAGAGGTCATTTATGCCATAGCAAAGGCAAAGGGTACTTCTATTGAGGAACTGGAAAAAGTCCGTCTTGAAAAAGCAGAAAATCGTGGCGGATTTGATGAGAAAATTTTGTTGATTGAAACAGTTGTAAACGAGGCATAAAATGATAACAAAGGTCACATCTGTAAACAGCAAGGCTGAAGAATTATTTGTGGAATTATTCTGCGAGGCATTCGGACCGGACAAGGCAAACAACCTATATATTCAGCATCCTTTTGTTGATATATACGGCAACCACAGATACATAGATTTTGCTCTTGAAAATCAAGATATGAAAATTGCCATTGAGATTGACGGAGAAACATATCACAATCCTAAAAAGGTTTCTGACAGCAAGTATTTTGACGATTTGCTAAAGCAGAATAGTATGGTATTCAATGACTGGAGAGTATATCGTTGGGCATATAATCAACTTTTGAAACAGCCTGAAAAGGTTAAAGATGAGTTGATAACTTTCCTTGGCGAAACTCCGTTTTTAAAAGAAATTCAGGACTTTCTTCCCCAACAGGAAGGACAGGCTTTTGAACTTCGTGAGTACCAGCAGGAAGCCATAGATAACCTTAAGAAAATGCGTGAAAAAGGTGAAACAATAGCTTTGTTGTATCACGCAACAGGAGTCGGCAAAACAGTAACAGCTACAACTGACGCAAAGGAAGTTGGTGGCAGAACACTATTCCTTGTTAATGCCTTAAAACTTGCAGACCAAGCAGAGGAAACCTTTAAAAAGATATGGCCTGAGGCTACGAGAAGTAAATATACTGGCGAGGTCAAAAACTCCAATGGACAGGTAGTTTTTGCAACAGTTCAAACAATGTCAAAGCATCTTATTGATTTCAATACAGACTCATTTGACTACATAATTGTTGACGAGTGCCACCACGCAGCAGCTAAAACTTATCAGAAAATTTTTAGTTACTTTAACCCGAAATTTATTCTTGGATTATCAGCTACACCGGAACGTTCTGACGGTGAGGATATGTTGGCTTTGTTCCAAAATGTTGCTCACAAAATGGACTTGGAAACTGCTGTAAAAAGAGGTATTCTTGCACCCATTAGATGTATTAGAATTAAGACGGATATTGATTTATCCGATGTTAGAATTAACGGTATTAAGTACAATTCACAAGACCTTGAAAGCAAACTTTTTATTCCGGAGAGAAACAAGCTGATTGCTGACACATATGTGAATTATGTTAAGGATAAAAAGACAGTTATCTTCTGTGCAAGTGTTAATCATTCAACGGAAATAGCAAAACTCCTCCGTGAAATGGGTGTAAATGCAGAGTCTGTTTCCGGTCGTGATAAGAAACAAGTCAGAGATAAAATTCTCAATGATTACGAGAATGGTGATACAAATGTACTTTGTGCCTGTGACCTTTTGAATGAGGGGTGGGACAGTCCACGAACAGAGGTTTTGTTTATGGCAAGACCTACAATGTCAAAGACTATCTATATGCAACAGCTTGGCAGAGGTACAAGAAAGTGTGCAGGCAAAACAGACCTCCTTGTGTTCGACTTTGTGGATAATGCAAATATGTTTAATATGCCCTATTCTATCCACAGACTTCTCAATATTGAAGAATATCACCCACTTGAATATGTACTTGCACCGGATGGCAAAAAGGCTATTGACAGTGATATGTTCCGTAAAGGCGAAAAACCGGAAGCTTATCTTGATATACCCATTAACATTTATGATTTTGAAACTATCAATATGTTCAACTGGCAGAATGAAGTTAAGGATATGATGTCACAGATGGAGTTTATCAGAATGGTTGATGTTCAGTCCGAAACTGTTGATAGATATGTTCGAGAGGGAAAAATTGTTCCTGATATGGCTGTGCCAATTGGCGAAAAGAGGTTTTTCAATTATTATCGTGAGGACACGGTTAGAATGTATGCAGATAAGTATGGTTGGGATTTAATTACCTCTGCAAATATCAAGGATAAGTTTATGAAATTCATTGAGAAAATGGATATGAGCTTCTCCTATAAGCCTGTTCTGTTAAAGGCAATTTTCGACCATATTGACGAGTCAGGAAAAGTCCGTATTGTGGATATAGTTAATTATTTTATAGACTTCTATGAGGACAGAAAAGAAAGAGGATTGGTAGCAGAAAAAGCAAATAGCATCTACCAAAAGGGTGGATATACCGAAAAGGATGTGGAGAGAAATATTTTCAGCAACCCCTTCAAACGCTTTGCAGATATGCGTTTCCTCAAAAGGTGTAAAGATGTTAATTACATCGAAATCAACCCAACAGTTTTCAAAAAATTATCAGCAGATGATGTTAAGCATATACTTGCTATCTGCGATGAAAAGCTGGATGTGTATTACGGTAGGTTGGAAAATAGATAATAAAATTTTGCCACTAAAATGCCCCCGAAAGTTAGAATTTTAAGGACTAACTTGTGGGGGCATATCAGTTACAAGGGAATTTTCAACGGATAATTATACTATATTTTGGATATTTATACATTTATAAATTAGGAGATGTTACTATCCCCAAAATAAATTTTACTAAAGTATTTTTCATTAATAAGGTTATAAAATTAATTACAATATAGAATATTTGTAATCTTTAAACATCTGAATTTTTCGTAAAAATCGGCTTGAAAAGTTGTAAAAATAAGCCCCTTTAAAGTTGTAAAAATGAAACCTTTAAAAATACCCCTCTTTTTACAACTACTAAAATGCTCTAAAATACTGATATTTACTGGCTTTCTCCTACCTATAGAAAGGCGAAAAGTCGAAAAGCAAGAGGAAACCGGCTTTTCTTTCTCCCGAACTATAAAAAATTGATTGCTTGTAATTCATTATTTTTGTGTTTTTCTGCACTTATAAAAGCGGTTTTCTCTGATTCGATTTTGTGATTTTTTTGCTGATTTTTCATAATGATTTTATTTATAGATATATTATTCAGCAAAAAAGCATCACAAAATCGAACAAATAATATACATAAATAATGTATAGTAATTTGATAATTTTGATATATTAAATATCGAATTATTGAGAGTATATATTGGGTGATAGCAAGAGTATTTTAAGACTCACAAGTGGTTGTGTTCTGAAGAAGATTAGAGTATATCAGAGATAGTTACTCTCCCCTATTTAATAATCCTCTTAAAAAAACTTGCGACATACAACCTATTTTATTGTTTTTTGTGCTTTAATATTATAATTTCTTAATAGTTACAATAGGTTGAATTTAACCTATTATTTGTGTATGATATAATTAGAAAACAAAAGGAGTTGTCACTATGAATGTAAATACTAAAAATCTTGTATCTATCACTGAGGCTAATCAAAATTTTTCTCGTGTTGCTCGTATGGTTGACGAGAATGGTTCCGTGGTTATCCTTAAGAACAATACACCTCGCTATCTACTTGTTAAATTTGAAGCCGCTGAAAAGGAACAACTTGCTGACAATGAAGATTTGCTTTCAGTTTCAAAGCGACTGATTAACAAAAATCGAAAAGCATATGAGGTACTTTCTGAATGATTGTTTTAGGCAAAAAACAAGATATGCAATCCCCTTTTTCAACATAGAAAGTAGGTATAGTCCACTACTCAAAAAGTATTTCCCAGGTGTCAAAAAATCGTAACAAATAACGGTATGATTAGCAATCTACATCCAAATCATACGTACACATGTGTACGTGAAAATGATACCGAGTATCATCCTGAAATTTTAAGAAAAACAGAAAAATCGTTGCAAAACGCAACACTCTTTCAATGTAAAAACACCCCTAAGAAATTAATCTTAGAGGTGTTTTCGTGCTTATAAACAGGGTGATGTTTTGAATTGTTTCTGAACCGTTTTTTTGTCGTCCTCACAATTCTGACAACATTTAGCTTTTTAATATTTTTGCTCTTTCTGTAATTATCTTTTTCAATCTCTCTTTCAAATCATTGGGAAGCAGTAACGAGTTATCGCACATTGAAAGCCACTTTGGGGCGAATGCAACGAGATTATTAATCAGTTTTTCGGCTGTCGTTTTTGTAATACCGCACTCATCAGCAAAAATCAGAAAATCCTTTTTGCGAATATTAGTTTTTTTACTGTTCATCGGCAAAGCAAACTGCTCCTTATCTGCCGGCATATTGGCATTTACCGGAAGCAGGTCGTATGCAGGTGAAAGCACATATTCACCTGAGCCTTCTGAGGTTTCAATAAGCGAAAAGTTTTTAAGGTGCATATCGGAATTGCCCACGATAAACGAGAACACCAATCGGATGAAAAACTCTGCCATATCAATGCCAATTCTGGAAGAATACCTCTTGATAATCTTTGCACAACGCTCATACGAGCCACGGTATTTGTCTTCGGTAAGTCTTAAATCAAGTTGGCAAAAATCTTCCATTGCCAGCATTTCCATACTATCTTTATTAACCTTGCGGTCAACTCGTCTTGTTATATATGCAAGTCCCATATTGCCTTTAATTAAAGCGTGAGGAACGGTTGAAATTCCCGCCATATCTGCCATTGACATAACAAGCTGTTCAGATTCGGGAAGAGCCTCAAATTTCGCAACCTGCGGTTTGAGAATATAGCCCGTAGGGTAGTTTACAAGGGTTAATCTTGGGTTATTCCCCTCACTTACAAGGTGCAAGGACAATTTCTTTTGAACTCCGGGAACAGTGAAGCCCTTGTTAGTAGTTTCGGTTGCTAACAGATTTAATGTTTTATCGTCAATTTCGATTTCGGGGAGCTTGGTTGTGCCGAAAAAACGCTTTATACAAGCTTTGTGCCAACCCGATTCATCAGGTGTGGGGAGTGGTTTGCCACAACACAAACAATTCATATGCGTTCCTCCCTTATAGATACATTTCCAATTCCGTCTTTGCAGGCAACAAGAAGTACTCCAAAGCGGTCACGGCTATCCAATTTCCAGTTATCGGTAACTATTTTAAGGAGCCAGCCTTCGGGGATAAGACCGTCAAAGAATGAAAACAAGGTTTTTGATGTATAGGTATCTGTTTGTAAAGGCAATGTCAGTGAAACCGCAGATGCATTGTCAGACTTCAAATATTCAGTATCATATTTGAAAGAATAGCCTTCGTCAGTTTCCTGCAAAACACCTGCGAAGTTGTTTCTTACATACACATAGCCACTTCTGAAAACACTCATTTGTTATCCTTCTTTCCGGCGACTGCCTCGGCATTGAACATAGCAAGGGCAACATTGACTTTATCCATACGAACAGTTTCTTTGCCTTGCTCAAGCTCACGCACAAAGCGAAGCCCAAGACCTGAACGCAAAGCAAATTCTTGCTGTGTAAGTCCTGCTGCTTTTCTGTTTTCTTTCACAAATTCTGCAATGGGATTCATATAAGCATTCTCCTTTGTGTTGTTATATATTATATTATACCCTTTCGGGTTATTTGTCAACAGAATTTTGAGGTAAAACACCCTAACGGGTATATTTTACACAACTGATTTAGTTTTATACCTCAAAGGGTATAGAAAAATGCTTATCAACACTTACTGCAAAACGGAATGTGTCTTTTTTAAGCGTTTTTAAATTCAAATTTTATTATTTTCATTTTTGGGAAGTAGATTTAGAGAAATTCAAAATAAGTACTGTTTTCTCCCCCTTCAACAAAGTAAGTAGGGGTAATTCACTCCTTCAAAAAGTATTTCCCGGTTGTCAAAAAAACATAGTAAATAACGGTAATGTTAGCAATGCAACTGCAAATCATGCGTACACATGTGTACGTGAAAATGATACCGAGTATCATCCTGAAATTTTTAGAAAAACAGAAAAATCGTTGCAAAACGCAACAGCTTTTTGCTAAAAAGGTAATAAATAAGACAAAAGGCTGAAGGTAATAATAGCCTTCAGCCGTATCATTATCATATGAGATCAAAATTACAGACTTTTCTTCATAGGCTCGTATTCATTAACGAACGCCAATATTTTTCTTGCCGAATCCAAACTCACCTTGCTTGTATCGCCGTTTTTGAGAAAAGCATTTACATTTCCGTGATTCAGATTCAACTCTTTATATATGCGATAATTTGAAACTCCCTTAACTTGCTTTACCTGGGAGATTTTTCTATACATCATCATTTTAAGCCTGTTTTCCTGCTCCTTATGGTTTCGCTGATATAAAAAATTATTATAAATCGTCCTGTATTCACTCAAGTTGTCATTCTGCAAATAGGTCTTAGCATTATCATAATTAAGTCCTTTAAGCCTTTCGCATGAGCTGTTTAGATAGTCGAATTTTTTCAATAACTTGCCTTTAAGATTTTCTTCTGTGTACATTACTAAATACAAAGTCAACGCATCCTTTAATCTTGCGTTGTTACAGGCAAGCTGAGAGAAAGAATAAAGTGAGGTACTATTAAAACCGGATAACTCCTGAAGCTGTGAAAGCAAGTAACCTTTGAATGTCAATTCTCTCATTTGAATCTCTCCTTATAGTTTTCATAATTTAATTTCAATGCATTAACATCAAAATCATTAAGCAAACCGTAACAAACTTCGTCAATCAATTCATCCATTAAGTCCCAGTTTAAATCCTGATATACAAGCTCATTTTCAATATCTTCAACATCTTTTCCTCGCATACCACACAATTTAGAAACAACTAAATCTTCAAGGGATACTGTATAGAATTTAACCTTTTTCGTGGGAATATCAACTTCAATGATTCTATCGAGATAATCTTCGGGAAAGTTAATCCGATATGCTTTTACATTCATATTTATGTTGTAGGTTTCTAAAAGAGGCTTTATTTGATCGCTTGCATCTATTGAATCTATGTCGTGGGTTGACCTGTAAATTTTCTCCATCAGTACAAGTGCACTGCCTCCCACTATTACACACGAATACATATCCGGCGTCGTATCTAACAACGCCATATCTTTATCAACCTGCAAAAGCCTGCTTATTATTTCATCTCTATGTAGATCCATTAATATTCCTCATTTAATTATATTACTTTTTCATTAATAGTATTATTCTATTCATATTATATTATTTTTGTTTTCTTTTGTCAATGTCATACTCAAGCTTTAGTGTACTTATATAAAACAGCAAACTACCACTACTTCTTGTAAAACAAATTAATAAAACACTATATATTGTATAATTTCACGAAATATTGTGGGATGCTTACAAAATTCGCAGTAAATTCTTTGCTATAAATATCATAAACAGAGAAAATGCTTAGCATGGCCTTTTTCTTTGAGAACATTTGTGCTATAATATGTGTAGATAAGAACAAGAACCAGTATTGAATAATGTGCATCGTTTTAGAATTATGATATTTAATTGAATGTAAGTATTTTATTGAGTTTATCACCTTTCTTTATAAATTTTTAAAATTGTAAGTGTATTCTTTAAATAATCTCCTTTTATGAGTCAATAAATATTTATAACTAAAATGAAGCATGTTGTGCTATATCTGACTCTTATCAAATTTTTGATAAATTCAGGAGAAAATAATTATGAAAGAAAATAGTTTAGTACTGCCGTTAGACGCAGTCAAGGAAATGAACAAACAATTAGAGGCATTGGATAAAAACTATAAGATTGTTTTTAACGAAGATTTATTTTTTACTATCCAAGATGTAATACGAATTACAAATTGGTCTAAAAAAACCGTAGAAGATTTATTCAATAATCCTGCATTTCCTGCAACTGATTTGGGTAAAAAGAAATTGGTGCTTAAATCGGCCTTTATTGAGTTCTTTTCAGTCAAAAGATGCAGAGCCGACAAAGATTATTGGAAATAGCGAATGATAACTAATTAGGGTGAATTATTGTGAGTAAAGCGAATAAGAAGCGAAACAGCAACGGTGAAGGAACAATATTTTTTGACGAAAGAAACAAACGATGGAGATGCCAGATTAGTTACAAAACCTTTAGTGGCGCAAGTGCAAGAAAAAGTATTTCCGGCAAAACGAAAACCGAGGTAATTAACAAGAAGAATAAATTGTTGTGTGAAATTGCAAAGGGCAGAATTACCGAAACAACAAATGCTACCGTTGTGGATTTGCTAAAGGAAGATGCAAGATTTGATTATGACATTAATGCCATCAAGGACGCATCCTACAACAGAAGAATTTTTACTATTAATATAATCGAAAAAAGTCTTTTAGGTTCGATTCCAATAGTGAAAATCCATGAAAAGCAAATCAACGCTTTTCTCATATCATTAAAAGCAACATACTCTAACAGCGTCATCAGCAAGGTTTACAGCGCCCTTTCAAAGGCATATAATCTGGCAATAAACAAACAATTAATGTCCTACAATCTAATGGACAGTCCATTTATCAAAAGACCGATTTCCGATAAACAGGACAAGAGAATTGACGCCTTTACTTTAGAGGAAGAAAAGGCTTTTTTAACAGCTTTGTCAGAATTAAAGCTGAACAAAAATGCTATTGATTACAGACCGCTTTTCTATATTGAGCTTTTTGCCGGTTTGAGAATGGGAGAAATATGTGCTCTGACGCCAAAGGATATTGATTTTATAAACGGTGTTATTCATGTGCGCAACACCGTCACAAGAGGCATAGATTACGAAATAAAGCTGGGTAACACAACAAAAACCAATAAAGGTGTAAGAGATGTTCCCATCAACAGCTGCCTTGTGCCTGTGCTTAAAAAGGCCTTGTCCGAATACAGAAAAAACGATGACAATTTGCTTTTCTATAACTTTAAAAGCAACAGACCTATCTCCACACAGCAGGCAAACAGTGCTTTCAGCAGAATTTGCAAAAAGGCAAATATAAATGTAAGTGGCGGTCAACATTTATTAAGACATACCTTTGCCACAAGGGCAATAGAGTCAGGCGTTTCAGCCAATGTTCTGAAAAACTGGATGGGACACTCCGACATATCTATTACCCTGAATACATACTGCAATGTATTTGACAAGATGAATAATAAGGCAATGGATATGTTTGAAAACTACTGCAAAGGTAATTTATCCTTATGAAAATAGCCCGTATTTTTAGATACGGGCTTTTGGCACACTATTTTGCTATTATACTTTTTGTAATTTACACGCTCATTGTTCCGTCTGCAAGGTCTTTGGCTACAAATGAAATAAAGTAAAATGGTATAGTTAAAAGTTTTCGTTCCGAATTGTAACCATAGTTATTTTTTGAAACTTTAATAGCGTACTCAAATTTGTTGTGATTTGCAAACTTTTCCAGAGAATTAAGCGTACCTTTCCCCTTCTTCACATCAATGGGATACAGCTTATTGTTGGACTCAACAATAAATTCAAGCTCAGCTGACGCTCTCCCCTTCCAATAGAACAATTTATGCTCTTTTGCAATAAGTTCATTTGCAACAAAATTTTCAAAGAAAATGCCTGACAGAGTGTTATCCCTTTTACTTGATATGAACGAGGACGCATTAATACCACTTTGATACGAGAACATACCAATATCGCCGAGAAATAAACGAAAGTTACTTTCATTATCAGGCATAAGGGGCATTGTAATATGTTCTTTTAGTTGAAAAGATTGATTAACGATATGAGCCATTGTCAACCACTGAATAGAGGTAGCATAATCTCTTGTTTTGCTTTTTTCCTCTATAAGTCCGGGTGAAAAATTTTTTGACTCCTTGTTAAGTTCATTGAAGATATTTGTGAACAATGTACGGGAACGCAAAATTGCCTCAGGACTTGCCTGATACAGCTCCATATCTGAAAGGTAATTATCATACAAAACCTTTAGTAATTCTCTTGACTCAAAAAGATTTTCACTGTCAATATAGGCTTCTACTGCTTCGGGCATACCACCAACAAGCAAATATTTATACACCTGCTCCATTGCCAACTCGTGAATATTGGTATCAAGGGGAGTTTTGTTTTCGTATGCCTTTTTAATTGTATCGTAAAGCATACTGTTACTGTTCATAAGAAACTCATCAAATGTCATAGGATAAATGGTAATTTGATTTATCTTTCCCACCGGGAAAAGAAATTTACCGTCATTTCCTGAACCCCTTTTGTGCGTTTCTCTTTGAATCTTAATGCGTACCATTGAGCCTGTGGCAATAACAGGGATTTGCCTGAAATCTTGGCAAAAATATTTGAGGGAAGAAACTATGTTGGGACATTCCTGCACTTCATCAAATATCAACAGCGTTTTTTCGTCGATTTGTTTTCCTTTAAGAAGTGATATATATTCGATAATTTTCTTTGCATTGGCAGTCTTAGTGCAAAAATCCCTGATTTCATCCTCAATTTTGCAGTCAATGTAAATATAGTTATCCTTGTAGTAAGTTTGGGCAAAAATATCCTTGACTAAGTAGGTTTTGCCAACTTGCCTTGCACCCCAAACTATCATAGGTTTTTTGCGTTTGTTGTTATTCCATTCTATAAGCTTTTGCAGTGCATTTCGTTTCATAGAAGTTTCTCCAATCCAATTATTGAATACATTATATCATAACTTGCACCAATTTTAAAGTTATTTTTTGAATTAATTGCACCATTTGCAATGTTTTTTCGTTAATTAATTGCACCTTTTATAAGGTTTTTATACTAATTATTTGCACCTATGAATGTTTTATTAATATTAACATCTTTAAAATCCCGTGTTGCACCAAAACTGCACCAAAATTTCATTTTACAAAAACATACCCCTTAAAAATGGCTTAAACACTGACTTTTTTAAGGGGATAGAAATTATGTTATATGGTCACCCGCACCACCCTGAAAAGTCCGATGTTATCGGGCTTTTTCCTGTTTTTGAGCAAAATAAAAATACGGCATACACACTTCTCAAAAAGATCAATGTGTATGCCTTTCTTATGGGATAAACACTTTTTATTAAGTTGCCGTTTTCAACATAACATGCCTAAAGTTATGTTCAATATGCATCTTGTAAAAATATTAAAATCTACATTCGTAAAAATGATAATACAGTATCATTTATTACATTATCCTCATAATCTATTCCATAAATGCGGTTACCTATATCATTACCGTTTGCATCGCCCTCGGTATATGCCCATGCATTGCTCTGACCGCTTAATTGAACCGTATATTTATATTCAATGGCTTCATTTACATAAGTAGAGTCCAAATTTACGGTTAATTGATAGTGAAGGTCATCTATTTTTTTCATAAACCAATCGGTATCTGCAGGGTTCCAACCGTTCAGATTAGTACCAATACTTACATTTGCACCCTCCGGCAATTTTTTCGGTATGGTTACATTAAATGTAACAGTAATATCCTTGCTTTGCATTTCTTTGAACAGCGAAAACTCTTTATCTGCTCCGTCATATTTTGCAACGATTGTTGAATAAGGAGTTATTGTAACAGTATCGCCTGCCTTATAGCTTTTTCCGCTTAGCAAATCGGTAAAATCATATAATGTATTTAATTCCAGTCTACTTCCTGTTACATTATGCGCAACAAACATACCGTAAGGATAATTTTCATCAGTAACAGTATAACAATTCAAGCTTTTTGATTCTATTGAAAAATAATTACCGCTAAAGAATATTGGATTATCCGTGCGAAGCTGAGTAAGCTTTTTGTAATAGTTATAAATACTGTTTTCGTCATTAATTTCTTCTTCCAAAGAAATACCGTCATTAGCTTTAGTGTATTTTGAAGACACTCCAAAGAACTTTTCATCTAATACACACATACCCTCCCCTTTGGCGGAAGCATACCAGTCCATAGCCTCTCGTCTGTTTGGATCGTTAGAATTACTAAGTTGTCCCAGTTCTTCACCATAATAGATGAAAGGCATTCCGGGCAGAGTTAACTGAATAGCTGCGGCAAGCTTTGCTTTCTCAACAGAACCTAAATAAGATACTGTTCTTGTCTGGTCATGATTATTTAAAAATGTTGTCATTACTGATGTTTTTGGAACATCAGGTGTTGTGTCTGCATACCTTTTTTGCAGTTGTAATTCTCTGTTAACAAAGCCAACAATGTTGAGTTGCTCTCCTCTGGAAAGTTTCATAATCTGATCCTGAAGTGGGAAATCAAATGAAGAATCCATATCGGCAAAAAAGGATGCAACAGCCTCTGTATCCGTTGTCCAGTTTTCACCTACAACAAATGCCTCAGGATTTTTTGACTTTACATAGCTTTCAAAATCTTGCCACCATGCGTGGGTAATTGACCAATCCGGATCAATATGCATTGAAGCGTCAAGTCTGAATCCGTCAACTCCGGTTTCAAGCCAATATCCGGCTGCATTTTTCATTTCTGTCCATACGGCTTTGCTTTTGAAGTTTAGGTCAGGCATACCCTCTGAAAAATTACCTCTGTAATATTTATCGTACTTTCCGTTATATCTCCAGCCTGAAGTTGAATCCGGTTTATCTGTAAATTCGTAATAATCAGCATAAGGACTGTCGGGATTGCTCAAAGCATCAATAAACCACTTGTTTTGTGATGAGGAGTGATTTGCAACAAAATCTATCAGAACTTTTATATCATACTGATGCATAACATCAAGCATATATTTAAAGTCATCTATTGTGCCGTAATCCTCATTAGTTGAATAGTAATCACTTACATCATATCCGTGATACGATGGGGATTCGTGAATGGGCATAAGCCATACGCAACCCACATTAAGCTCCTTGAGATAAGAAGCCTTTGAAGCAATACCTCTGAAATCACCAATTCCGTCCCCGTCACTGTCGCAGAAACTGCGGACAAAAATCTCATAAGATATTGTAGATGTACGCCAATCTGTATCGCCGGAATTATAGTATTTACCTGCCGGAAATTCATCAATCCGTTTTGCAACATACTTTTGTATCAGTGTAGCATCTTTAATATTTGTAACACCGGAATTATCAACATCAGCAATATGTTTTGACACTTCACTAAAATCTTGTATTTTTAAAAGATACTTTTGAATGGCAGTAGAATCCCTAATCGTTATTGCGTTGTCATTATTAACATCACCGTAAAGGTAGGATGTACCGGAAGATGTTATCTCACTTTCATCTGCTTGTACATTTAACACCAAGCACGAGAAAACAAGAGAAACAATTAGAAATACACTTATCAATCTTTTTTTCATTTTAAGCATTTTCAATCCACCCAAATAGATTTTACGGAACTTTTTCCTGTTTTCATTATAGTGCTAATAATTTTATCTGTCAAGATTAACAATATAATAACTGAATTGTTTAATTTTTTATATATTTCTTGACATAAAAAGTATATTTTATATGCAGGACGGACAGAATCTTTTTGATATGTATGCATCATATGCAGGCGAATGGATGGTTGATGAGGCTATTGCCGATATGATGGATAACGGATATGAGGGAGCGATAATTGTAGGCATTGAAAATTCAACAGACAGGTGGAATGAATACAGTCCTGAATGGGTTAATGTGGGTTCTTCATTGCCGAATAATTCATCAGGCGAAAGTTATGCACAATTTGTTGATAATCCGTCAGGAGATAAATACGGTGAATTTATTGTTAATACATTAATGCCGTATATTGACAGTCACTATAATGTTCGTACAGATAAAAACAGTACCGGTATCGGCGGTAGCTCAATGGGAGGCTTGATTTCATATTACATAGGTATGAAATATCCCGATGTATTCGGTCAGGTGCTTTCTTTTTCTCCTGCATTCTGGATGTACAGCGAAGAAACTATTGCCTCAGTAGTTGACTCATATGATTTCAGTAATACTGACAATCTTCCGAAAGTTTTTCTTTATACCGGCGGAGCAAATCAAATGGAGAAAGACACAATTCCATATGTTGATTTGGTTTACAACAAAATGTCAGAAAACGGTTATCCTGAAAATAAACTTAATACACTGACAGATACCACAAAGGAGCACAACGAGGCTGCGTGGTCGGAATATTTCCCCCAAGCATACAAGTGGTTAGTAGGATTTTCGGCATAAAAAACACTATTATTATGAAAGGGTTTGTTTATGGCAAGACCTACAATGTCGTCAACTTAAGGAAAACACCACACTGTCATGACCAGCTTGTCGAGGAATCCCCTTCCTTTACCACACATTTTGTTAGAAACATCATACTATCCTATAACCTGTTAGTGTCGGTTAAGGCACCACTGCTATCCTTTCAGATTCTTCGGTCGCTACGCTCCCTCAGAATGACAGGGGGGTAATGGGAATTTGGAATTCGGAATGACAGGGTGAGGACACATATCGTTGAGTGTAAATATTCTTAAGTTGACGACATTGAATAAAAGTCCAGTGCCTCGACACGCAGATTGCGTTCGGGGGATTCTTCTTTTTTAAGTTAATTTCTCGGTCAGATTTGACATCTTTTTCATAACCTATCCACAAAAAAGGCTCAGTTCATTTGAACTTGAGCCTTTTTCTTAAATCTTTTTTACGGTCTGTAAATATGGTTGTTGTAGCCTTCTTCATCTGTTATTTGCGGTGGGGTTGTTGGGGGTGTGGTGGTGGTTTCTGTGGGGGTGGGGGCTGAGGGGTTTATTCTCACAATTAATTTTTGCAAATATGTTACATCCTTCATGTCCACTTCGCCGTCTTTATTCAGGTCGGATACTATGGCAAAATAATCGTAATTTTCAGGCTTTACAACATTGTTGATGTACTTCTGAATATATGTGCAGTCCTTAACATTAACAGCACTGTCATTATTTGCGTCGCCGTAATAATAATCAATTTCCGTTGTATTCTCATTATCAACAGCACCAGCCGAAATGACGCAGGTAACTGTGAGAATAATCATAGCTACAACGGACATACCGGCAATAATAAATTTTTTGATGTTACAACAAATCATAGAAATTCACCTGTGCATTATCCTCTCTTTGTTCTTCACTTGGGGCAGTTTGTGTTTTATCCCGGCTCTTTGCAGAGGAAGTGGTTTTTTCACTGTTTAAATCTCCCCTTACAGCATTTTCTTCCCCTGTTTCAGCCTGTGAAACAGTATTTTTACTTTGAGTTGAAACAGTGGATTTTTCCTTTACAGAATTATTTTCACTGTTTGAATTGACCGAAGAATTATTCTCCTTATTCACTTCATCACTATTGCCGTTATCACCTTTGCTATTCATCTGCTGACTTGTGGTGAAAATTTCACTTGTTGCTGAACTTGACAGGTCGGCTGTACCTGACTTTTCAACCTTATCATCACTTGCAGAACAGCCACAGGAGGACAGAAACAAAGCCGTAAACAACAGCAAAAGAAGTAAAAAAATTCTATCTGCAATCTTCATTTTGTTCACCGTAAAATCAATTACTTTTTAGGAGGGAAATATCCTTCACCGTTGAGATAGTCCCAAGTATCCTTATAATTAATACTGCATCCGCCATACAACACCTTTTTGCCTTTGTAGTTCTGATAATAGGTTCTGTAAAGGCCGTTTGAGTCCTGATAGCGGAGGTATGGTCTTGCTACAACATTCTTCTTTTTGTCTTCTGTAATCTGGTCGTCTGTCTTTCCGTCTTTTTTATATGTGACTACAAGTGAGTAAATTCTGTAATCATCATAGTTTTTGTGGTCAACAATAGTTGTATTTTTGTATCCGCCTACTTTACTTGTGCAGTCAATATTTTGAACAAAGCTGTATTTTGCAGTTGTGTCAACACCGTTAACATTTGTATCCTTATACTCAAGACAATCACCGTCTTTTAATATGCCTTGTTTTTTGGCATTATTAACCGTATCTTCTTTTGCCAACACATAACCGTAGCTAAGGTTTTTCTTTGTGTATGAGCCGTATGTTTTAGAAAACAGTTTACTTGTCTTACTAAGAATATCCTCCTTGATACAGGTGATAAACCTAAGTCCGTCTGTGTCAAAGTGGGGTGATTGACCGGCACCGTCTCCCCTGCCGTTTGGATAGTTGTCGTCCTTATCCTCATAACGGATTTGAACGCCAAGCAAGTCTATGCCGGGGAGTAAACCTGAACCAACTGTTGACTGATGAATAATCTTACTGTCCTGTGCATCCTTATTCACTGTACCCACATCAATCCAGTGGGCATAAATATCTGTGTTTGTAGTATATGGATCGTAATTCCACTTAATTGGATTATTATCAGCATTATTATCCTTATCTAAATACCAACCCTTAAAGATTTTTCCATTTGTGGATACAGGAGTAGGAATATCATAGAAGTGTGAAATACGATTGTTGCTGTCAAGGTTAAGAATCTTATAGGATGCACTTGCACCTGAAACATCAACACTTGAGGGGTAATAAACCCTGAAAAGGTCGGCATCCGGGTTACCTACTGTGGAAACCGTGTCCATATCGTTAATATGGAACTTAACCTTACAACTGATACCAAACCTTGCGTAAATAACAGCCGGAGTTTGAGTTTCCTTGGTTTTATCACTGTCGGAGTAGTAAGGCTCTACTGCATAGCTGTGGTCTGTTACAGAAGAAAGCTTAATTCCACTTTCGTCATACCAACCAAGGAATTGATAACCGCTGTTTTCCTGTTTAGAAACAGTTACCACGTTATTAAAGCTTGATGTGTAGGTAAACTCATCGGTGAAGCCAATTATATTATCGGTGTTTTCTGGGTCAACAGGTGGAGTGTGTATTGTTCCGCTGTCGTCAGTAATATTCATAGTACATTTTTTCAGTGCTACCTGACCGCCAATATTGCCGCCGGCAATTATGTCTTTGTTGTCTTTAAATGTACCGTCAAGCTGTTCTGTTTGGGCGACTACTCTTGTTTTGTATTCCCAGTTTGCAACAAGTACACCGCCGGTATAGGCATTTACTCTTCCCTCGTATATGCCGTCAGAAATTACGAAATCCTGCAATCTGGCTCTTTCCCAATATTCTTGTTCTGTTTCTCCGTCGACATGTTCCGGGGCTTCGTAGGTGACTGTAGCAGTTCCTTTAAACAGTACATCCTTGGCCTCGGTATCGGTAAGCTGAGTTCTTTGGTCACCCGATTCTATTTTATATATTGTACCTCCAACAAGCTGCCAGCCTTTGAAAACAACAGAGTCGTTTTTTTCCCACCAATCACAGGCATATGATGTATATGTACCGGTTGCAAACTCGTAAAAACGGGCAACATTTTCGTTACTGCCATTCCAGTCCATATTACCGGTATATGAAGCATTCTTTTCTACGCTATTAACTATATACTTAGCACCGCCGTTGGCGTTATATGTCATTGTATATACTTCTCCATATATCAACTCAACAACAATCCTACCCGATACATTAGACTTACCGTAGGAATATGTTATCTTACCGTCTTCAGCAACAGTTTCCGAGAAATAAACAGCCTGATCCTCATCGACAGCCGTTGCCGGATAATATTCCCTTTCACCGCCAATAGTTATGTATGCCCCAAGAAAGGCGTTTTGGATTTTATTACCGTAAGCATCTAACCTCTCTGTTGTCTTAACATTTCCATTTTCATCATAAACAACATTTCCACTTTCATCTTTAACCGGAATTTCAGACCATTTTGGTTTAACTTCCAGTGTAAAGGTTGAGTTGTCATCCACCATTATTGATCCGACAGATTCACCTGACTTTAATTTAACAGTGGGTTGAACTTCACCCTTGTGTACATAGGTAAGGTCAGCTTCACCGCCTGTATAGGATATTGAACGAGCCGGGTAGTAGAGGTCAAATTTTATGCCGTCAAGTAGGTTACCGTAGGTAGGATTTTTTTGACCATTTGTACCTGTTCCGTGATACCCTGTAAATGCGAATATTGACTCTTTCTGACCCTCGGGAACATCATATTCGCTGTAATTCTCACTGTCATTTGCTCCGTATGTTCCCCATTCCTGATAACCTGTACAAATGAGAGAAATATCCCATTTTTCCGTAAAAACAGTAGATTCACTTGAACTAAAGTTAGTGCTTAAACCATCTCTAAATCCACCTTTTTCAGCAAATGGTCGTGAATATACTTTTATCTTGATTGGAGTGCATTTGTAATTGTCTTTCTTTCCTTTTTCCGCTTCAAACTTTGTAATATCGCTTGCTATTTCAGGATAGTATTTCAAGTTTTCCTTTACCCAGTCAATCATTGCCATAAACTGGTCGTTGCCTGTTTTACTTGTTTTTGCAGGGTCGACAACATTGCCGTCTTTGTCAAACTGCTTTGGGCCGATAACAAGCGCCATAATATCAGAGCCGGCTCTTCCTCTGTGGGATAATTGCCACTTGTACTTACTGCCGGATTCGGTGTTTATGTACTGATACAGTGTGCTTGGCTCGTCTGCGTTTAACTCCGCCGCCTGCGCTCCGTCAACAACTGCAATGTTCTTACCATAACCAAAATGACCGCTGGAGTTGTTTCCTTCTGCCTTAAATAATTCTATTTTTCTTTCATACGCCGTGGTATTCCAATATGGTACTTTGTCATGTTCTGGTTGGTAATAAAAGCTGGAAGGTATGGTAGGATTTTCAAAACTACCGTTTCTCAAATTGTTATGTTCTTCTTTAACTGAATCATCATATATAATTTTTAAATCCACATTATCTACAAGAGGACTTCCGCTGTATGAAATCAAGGAGTAGCAGAGTGACTCAAAGTTATTATTAAATGTAAATTTTGTGTTATCCGAGTTATCAACTGTCAGCCAGCCTGTTCCATCTGTTCTGAACAGTGTTACAGAAAATTTTTCTGTACAATAAATTGTGGGAACAAGGCTGAATTTATCCTTGAAATCATCCTTTTCATCAACTACAAATCCACCATTTTTATCAAAGAGTCTTGAGTACACGACAACAGTGTACTTACCATTAGGAGGTATTTTTGTGTCAATTTTCCTCTTTTCCTTAAGCCAAGTCATCATCTGTCTTAACTGGTCATTTTGTACTGCCGTTGCGGATTCTGTTGTGGATTCCGTTGCAGATTCCGTTGCGGATTCCGTTGTGGATTCCGTTGCGGATTCTGTTGCGGATTCCGTTGCGGTAGGTTCATTTAGTCCTAGTCCCAAAACAAGAGCGCCAATGTCGTTTGAAACAGTGCTTTTGTACTTAAGGCTCCATTGAAAGGTTGTACCTTTAGGATAATTGTTATTCCCACCCCTTTTAGCAATCTGATAAACTGCGTTACTGTCCGCTGTCAATTCAAGGGCTTTTGTGCCATTTACACCCTCACCGTTTTTTACAGTAATTTCACCATCTGCTTTATTCCAAGAGGCATCACCATTTTCAAAATTGGCGTTGACCAATTTTCCTGAGTCAGTAATAGGCTCTGCATAAGCAATAGGAAGTGATGATGTTACCATAGTGATAACAAGAATAAGTGAAATAAGCACTTTTGAGTAAAATAATCGGTTGGAAAATCTTAATGTATTTTTCATAAAACCCTCCTCAATAAGTTAATGCATTTAAGGAACAAAAAATTAATGTAATTATCAAATATTTCTTATCTTACGATTATATCATTAAACCCCCGAAAATACAACAGAAAATCACAATTTCCCCCATAAAAATATTGGGAAATTTATGAAATTTTCAAATCCTCAAATTAACGGCAAAAAATTTTGATAAGTAAAACAAAATGATTGACTAATGTTGTCAACTTAAGAATATTTATACTCAGTGGTATGAAAACTGTCCTGACACTATCTACTTACCGATGTGCTGACCTAACATCCCCTAATTCCGAATTATAAATTATGCATTATGAATTATGCATTATGCATTAAATCCCCCCAGTTTTCTATTACTACTTTGTTTTCGTATTCTTCTAAATCATATGACGAGGTTATTCCCGAGTTTTTCCCCAACGGGGGTTGGAGGGAATTTGAGTTGCCGTAGTTTCCCTCTTGATTTGCGTAGTTGCCCTCCATAATCTTCGTTATGTTTGCCGGCTTAAGTACCCATTCAAGGCTACACCCTGTCCACTTTCCGTTCCTACCGCTTAAAAAGTCGGAATCATCCACAATTTTAAATAACTCCTCCAGAGTTTTGCCATACTCCTTTAGCTTAATGTTTGCCATATCAATCATCAATTTCCGTTCATCTGTCAGCTCCTTGGGCTTGGGAAGAGTTTTACAAATATTACAGAACAATTCAAGAGCGTGAGAATATAAATCTACGAAGTAGTATCCTTTTCTCTTCTCTCCTATTGTTTGATTTTCTTTTTTTCATTTACTATACTCTTATTTTCTTTTCTTTCCTCTCCTCTACTTTCCTCTACTTTACTTTTATTTACTTTACTTTCCTTTACTTTACTTTCCTTTACTTTACTTTGGGGATTATTGTCATCATTTTCGGGGTTAATGTCAACATTAACTCGGTTATTGCTTACGCAATTTGAAAATTGGGTATAAGAAATTAAGAGGTATTCCTCTTTGACACAAACCAGTTTACGGCGATTAACTGCCTCAAAATACCTTTCCTGTATCCCAACAGAGGTTAGGATACCGTACTTCTCAAACATAGCTTTGTCAAAAATACCTCTCTTAATTGAAGCTCCCACTATTTCTGAAACGGCATTACCACCCAAGCCATTCTTTTTGCCGAACAATAATGCAACCTCATCTGTCCATTCACAATAGTAACCTCGCTCTCCGTATATCCTTTGAAAGAGTTTAACGACTACTGCAAATCCTGTTAATCCAAATTCAGCCTCAATTAATTCTATCTTGCCATTACAGACAACATCCAAAGGAAAGTAATCAAGTCCTTGCTTTTGCGGTCTTGCCATTACTTTTCTCCTTAATTTTTTGTATAAACACCATTTGCATTTATACTACCTAACATTGTAGAGATTTTTTAGACCTTACGCAATGCAATTATTGCATTGTTGGGATATTTTTTCTTTTATTTTAACTCCTTGCGTTTTATTGAGTAAAATATTATAATAGTTACTGTAATAATGTAAACATTGCAGTATCATAGGGGGCAATATGAATACTTATATTTTAATAGCAGGAGTTAACGGAACAGGAAAATCCAGTTTTAGAGGTGTTCTTGAGGGACAGGGAGTTTTGATGGGACACATAGTTGACGCTGATATGATTGCAAAGGAGCACAACTTTGACAACATAAAGGCAGGAAAATCGGCTATTGCCGAAATTAACTACTGCCTTGAACACAACATTTCCTTTACCCAGGAAACCACCCTTGCCGGACACCGCACAAAGCGTACAGTTTTACAGGCTCGTAAACAGGGCTACAACATTGTTATGTACTATATCGGCTTAAGTTCAAAGGACGAGAGCCTTTTGCGAATAGAAAATCGTGTCAGAAAAGGCGGTCACAACATACCGGCTAATGATGTTGCACGGAGGTACGAAAATCGTCTTAACTCCTTGGCTGAAATTGCTCCACTTTGCGACAGGATTGTTTTTTATGACAACGAAAACGGTTTTGTAAAGGTTGCAGAAATCACAAATAACAAGTTCCGCTACACAAATGGCTACAAGCCGAATTGGATAGTTGAGGTGCAAAACCACCTGAAAGAAAACTGCAAAATCGGTGACTAAATGATTACACTTGCAAAATGCCTTTTTCTGTGTTATACTTAATAGGCTTGATAAACAAGTGTATTTGTCTTCGTAGCTCAGCAGGATAGAGCGTTCGCCTCCTAAGCGAAAGGCCGTGGGTTCGAATCCCGCCGAGGACGCCAGTCGAGTGCCTCGACACGCAGATCGCGTACGGGGCATTCTTCTTTTTTAAGTTAGTTTCTCGCGTCAGATGTGACATCTTTTTCGTAACATATTGACATTGAGTGGTTACATTATGTAGCCACTCTTTTTATTTTCATAATATCTTCATTTTATAAAGTAAAAAAAGGTGCTGTTTTCACAATGGAAGAACAGCACCAAATTTTTTATCTTTTTTATCTTTTAGTTTTTTAAAAAGCGATTACCATGTACGGGAGTTCATTGCTCTGAACTGTGCTACTGTCGGAACGTGGGAGTTAAGTCCGCCGTCAACATTTACAATCTGACCTGTTACATATTCGCTTTCGTCAGATGCAAGGTAAACGCACATATGACCGATGTCCTCAGGGCAACCGTATCTGTTTACCATAATGTTGCTTGTAAAGATGTCTTTAACTGCCTGTGGCACATGAGCCTCGTTTTCAGGTGTAACGATAAGACCCGGTCTTACGCAATTGCAACGGATGTTCTGCTTGCCGTACTGCAACGCTGTTGCCTGTGTGAGCAGGTCAACACCTGCCTTTGCGCAGGCATATGCAGTTGAGCCGATGTCACCGCTGCAGGATGCCATTGAGCCGATATTGATGATAGCACCGCCCTTTTCGTTCTTTGAAAGATATGGAAGAGCGCACTTTGTTGCGTAGAAAGTACCTCTTAAATCGCTTTGGAAGATACCGTCCCACATTTCAATGGTAAGCTCGTCAACACGACCGTCCTTAAGGGCAACATTTGCGGCGTTGTTTACCAAAATGTCAATCTTGCCATACTTTTCGGCTGTGTCTGCAAACAAACTCTCAATACTGTCGGTGTCGGTGATGTCCATAAAATGATAGGAAGCCTCTCCGCCCTCTGCTGTAATTCTGTCAACAACTGCCTGTCCCTTAGCCTCACGGCGACCGCAGATTACAACCTTTGCGCCTTCAGCGGCGAAAAGCCTTGCAATACCAATGCCGATACCGCTTGTTGAGCCTGTGACAATAGCAACTTTATCCTTCAATCTTTCCATAAAAAATACCTCCGTATATTCAAAATTTTTATTTATTTTATACCTAACTATTATTATAAAACTTTAAAAATAAAAGTCAAGGGGAATATTTTTGAAAATTTCCCATTGTAGTAGCTGTCTGTTATCAAAATGCCTATTCTTATCTTTATAACTCCCCACCCTGTCATGACCAGCTTGTCGAGGAATCCCCCTCCTCTACTGCTTATTTTGTTAGAGAAATCAATACTTTCATATAACCTGATAGTGTCAATTTAGGCACTACTGCTATCCTTTCAGATTCCTCGCTACTCTCGGAATGACAAGAGTATGGCTTGAGGTGACAGAGTGGTGGCTATTGGATAAGAAAAAAGCGCAAACCTTTTTAGGCTTACGCTTTGTTTATTTACCAATATCTTCTGCTTCTCTGCATTGCGTGTTTACGGCGACGGCGGGACTTTTTCTTCTCATTTACAAGAACTACCACAAATACACCGCCCATAACTGCAATTACAATCAAAAGCCATTTGATAATGCCTGAGCCGTTATCCTCCTGTGGAGTAACAGCCTGAAAACCGCTTTCGGTTGCAAGACCTGCAAGAGCCTCGCTTGCCATATCGTTTGATTCAAGAACTACTGTTGTGCTTGTTGCCTCCTCAACATTTGTGTCTGTGTCGGCACTTGCATTTTCAGTATTTTCTGTGTCCTTAAACTCAAACTTAACCTTATCCTCAGGTTCTTCTGTTTCTTCCTTTGCCTCAGGGTTTGCTACTGCATCCTCTGAAAACAGTGCTGTTTCTGTCTTTTTGTCAACCTCGCCTGTTGTTTCCATTTCGTTGTAGTCCTGGAAATCCTTAACCGCAGACTGGGTCAACTCTCCAAAATATCCTGTTGCGTCATCTTCCATATACTTTAGCTCAATGAGTCTTTCCTGTACGGAATAAACATCATCACTGTAGTCGCCAACTGAGAGTACATCCTCTTTCTCTTTCTCTTCCTCTTGCTTTTCTTCTTCCTTTTCCTCCTGTGGCTCAGTTGTTTCTTCCTGAGCAATAGGAGCTGATGAAGAATAGAGTATATCTCTGTCGGTCTTACCGCAGATACCGTCAACAACTACACCTGCTGCCTTTTGGAACTCCTTGTATGCCTTTTCGGTAACTTCACCAAAGTAGCCTGTGATTTCGTCATTGTAGAAACCAAGTGCCTTAAGTCTTTTTTGGAGCTTTGTAACTGCCGCACCGGAGTCGCCAATTTGCCATGCAGTCTTTTTAACCTTAACCTTTTTAGTTGTGGTTGTATTACTATTGTCGGCTGTTGCGTTGGTGTCGTTTGGCGTCCGGTCAGAGGCACCGTCAGCACCAAAGCTGTATGTAACACCGCCGATTGTTCTTGAAGTGTTAACTATGTACTGGCCATCCTCATAATAGTAGTACTGACCTGCAACTTCCTGCCAGCCTGATGTAGGATAGCTTACACCTGCAACCTTAAACCAGTTTGTCCAAGACTTGTTGCTGATTGACTCAAGGCAAACATCGGAAGCCTCGTCACGAGCGTCAATGCCCATTCCGCCGCCAACATACACACCAACGTGTCCGTACTGGTAAAGACCAAGTCCGTGTACACGAGGGATTGTATCGATTGAGCCTGATTCGGGAGAAGCCGCAAGCATTGGCTCTGTTACACGCTCACCGCCTGCATAGGAGTAGATAAGACCGCTACAGTCAACACTTCCAACGGAAGCACCGCCCCAAACATACTGCCAATTTTCATTGTAGGCTCTGTATGCCCAGCTTACAAGTCCTGCACCGGAGCCTGAGGCTGAGGCAGTTGTTGTACCGATAATAGCTGTTGTAGAAAGAATTGCAACAACTATAATCAGCGTCAGAATTCTCTTCATTCTTGTCATAAAATAAACCTCCAATATAAAAGGCACAAATAAGTGCCAGTTACAAACAATTTACAAGAGTTACATTTCTGTAACAAAATTATAACAAGATACGGGAGATTTTGCAAGAGATTTGATATATTTTTTTAATTTTTTAAGATATTTATACACTATGCACAATATTTTTCCATATACTTTCCTAATATGATTGATAATTTTTGGTTACAGACAGCCTCCATGTTTTAGTGATGAGGTAATAGTGAATAGTGATAATGTATCAATAACCCTATTGTCATTCTGCGAACACACTCCCCTTGTCATCCTGAGGGAGCAAAGCTTGCCCTCCCCTTGTCATTCTGAAGGAGCAAAGCGACTGAAGAATCTGAAAGGAAAGCAGTAGTGCCTTAACCGACACTATCAGGTTATTTGGAAAGTATGATTTTTCTAACAAAATGAGTGATAGTGGCAGGGGATTCCTCGACAAGCTCGGAATGACAGTGTTGGGGCTCGGAATGACAGTGTTGGGGCTCGGAATGACAGTGTGGTGACTATGAATGACAGGGCGGATATTTCTTAAACATAAAAAAATGCGTTACCCCTAAGGAGTAACGCACCCTTTGATTATTATGTAATAAAAATTATTCTTCTTCAAGAACTGATGTACAGTGAGGGCATCTTGTAGCCTCAATGTCGATTTCGCTTTTGCAGAAAGGACAGGTCTTTGTTGTTTCTTCCTCTTCCTCTTCTTCCTTCTTCTTGCCGATTGACATAACCTTGTTGATAAACTTAACAAGGCAGAAGATAATGACAGCCATAATAAGGAAGTTGATAATGGCGGAAATGAAGTTGCCAAGCTGGATAGTGCCAACATTCAGCACTTTTGTCATTTCATCAATGGAGTCAACACCGATGCACTTGCTGATGATAAGCTGAATTAACGGTGTGATAACATCATTACAAAGTGAGCTTACTATTGTTTGAAAAGCACCGCCGATGATAACAGCAACAGCCAAATCAAGGACATTGCCCCTCATAACAAATTCTTTAAATTCCCCAAAAACCTTTTTCATAATTGCACCTCTTTTTTTAATTGTTTATATATAGCCTCCCTCAGACAGCAAACACACTATCATACCGAGCCACCACTCTGTCATGACCAGCTTGTCGAGGAATCCCCTTCCTTTACCACTTACTTTGTTAAAGAAATCATACTTTCATATAACCTGTTAGTGTCGGTTAATGCACTACTGCTATCCTTTCAGATTCCTCGCTACGCTCGGAATGACAGAGGGGGAGTTCTCGGAATGTCAGAAGGGGAGTTCTCGGAATGTCAGGGTGGGAGCCTTTATTAAACCAGATTAACCTTGTGGTAAACCTTTTTGCCTTTTTTGATTACAAGCTCATTGTTAGTAAACAAATCCGCTGTGATTGGCATAAACATATCGGACACCTTGCTGTCGTTTACTGCAATTCCGTTTTGCTGTACAAGTCGTCTGCCCTCTCCCTTACTGGAGATAAGTCCGCACTTTAACAGCAAATCAAGGATTTGAACACCCTCATTAATTTCGTCAGAGGTAATATCTGTTGACGGCATATTTTCGTCTGTTGCTCCTGCTCCGAATACTGCCCTTGCTGTTGTTTGGGCTTTTGTTGCCTCTTCCTCTCCGTGGATTAGCTTTGTAACTTCATAAGCCAAAACTTCCTTAGCCTTGTTAATCTCGGCACCCTCAAGCTTTTTAAGAACAGCAATCTCTTCAAGTGGCAGGAATGTGAGCATTTTCAGGCACTTGATAACATCGCTGTCGTCAACATTTCTCCAGTACTGGTAGAAGTCGTATGGTGATGTCTTTTCGGCAGAAAGCCAAACAGCGCCCGACTGTGTTTTGCCCATCTTTTTACCCTCGGAGTTAAGGAGAAGATTGATTGTCATTGCGTATGCGTCCTTGCCAAGCTTTCTCCTGATAAGCTCAGTACCGCCAAGCATATTTGACCACTGGTCGTCACCGCCGAACTGCATATTACAGCCGTACTTCTGATACAGTGCGTAAAAGTCGTAGGACTGCATAATCATATAGTTAAATTCAAGGAAAGAAAGTCCCTTTTCCATTCTCTGCTTGTAGCATTCCGCTGTGAGCATACGGTTAACGCTGAAATGTGCGCCAACTTCCCTTAATACCTCAACATAGTTTAAGTCCATCAGCCAGTCGGCATTGTTTACAAGCAGTGCCTTGCCGTCTGAAAAGTCGATAAACTTGCTCATCTGCTCCTTAAAGCAGTCAACATTGTGCTGAATAGTTTCGCGAGTCATCATCTGACGCATATCGGTTCTGCCTGAGGGGTCGCCAATCATTGCAGTACCTCCGCCGATAAGGGCAATAGGCTTGTTGCCTGCCATTTGCAAACGCTTCATAAGGCAAAGTGCCATAAAATGACCTACGTGGAGGCTGTCTGCTGTTGGGTCAAAACCAATATAGAAAACGGCTTTTCCGTTATTTACCAATTCTTTAATTTCTTTTTCGTCAGTTACCTGAGCAATAAGTCCTCTTTCAACAAGTTCTTCATATACGCCCATTTCTTTTTCCTCTCATTCTTTTATTTATGGAAACACTGAATAAATCACTTTACACATTTTGTGCGCATATTTTCCGCCGGTTAGCCCAAAAAATCCTCGCAATACGTCAGTATTCCTGCGTTTTTTTGAACTAACCGACAAAAAATCTGACTGCACAATCTGTGCAAATGATTTAATCAGTGTTTCCATATAATACATTGAGTATAGCAAAAAACATATTATTTGTAAAGAAAAACTATCTTTTCCCTTTGCTATGATTTTTGCGGTGCTTACTGTAATTGTTTCTGTTGTTTTTGCCTTTTCTGTTGTTTTGTCTGCCCTTGTTTACAAATTTTTCACCCTGTGGGGCATTTACAAGACAATTCTTCCCTGTTCCTATAAGGTCGGTTCTTCCTGCCTTTTTAAGGGCTTCAATAACCAGCTCCTTGTTCTTTGGATTGAAATACTGGAGTAACGCCCTTTGCATTTGCTTTTCCTTCATAGTCTTTGGAACATAAACAGGCTCAAGTGTGTAGGGGTCAAGCTCTGTGTAGAACATTGCTGTGCTGACTGTTCCCGGTGTTGGGTAAAAGTCCTGCACCTGTTCAGGTCTGATATGCTCCTTTTTAAGGAAAAGTGCCAGTTCAACTGCATCCTTCAAGGTTGAGCCGGGGTGTGAGCTCATAAGGTACGGCACAAGGTACTGCTCCTTGCCAACCTGTTTTGTGATTTTGTAAAACTCGTCCTGAAATCTTTTGTAGGTTTCAATGTGGGGCTTTCCCATTTTGTCAAGGACAGCACTTGAACAATGCTCAGGGGCAACCTTTAGCTGACCGCTGACGTGATATTTTACAAGCTCGTGAAAAAATTCCTTGCTTTCGTCCTCCATAAGGTAGTCAAACCTTATGCCCGAACGGATAAACACCCTTTTTACCCCATCAATTTTCCTTAACTTCCGCAGTAAATCTATATATTCCCTGTGGTCAACCTGTAAATTTTTGCAGGGCTTTGGTGCAAGGCACTTTTTGTTCTTGCACATTCCGTGTTCCCTTTGAAGTTCACAAGAGGGCAAACGGAAGTTTGCCGTAGGGCCTCCCACATCGTGGATATATCCCTTAAACCTTGGGTTTTTAACAAGGCTTTTTGCCTCGTTTATAACACTTTCTTCACTTCTTACAGTGATTGCTCTGCCCTGATGAAATGCGATTGAGCAAAAGTTACAGGCTCCAAAGCAACCTCTGTTGTGGGTTATGGAGAACTCAACCTCCTGTATTCCCGGCACACCGCCTAAAGGCTCATATGAGGGGTGATAGTACCTTTCATAAGGAAGTGAATACACCCAGTCAAGCTCCTGTGTGGTAAGTGGGGGCATTGGTGGATTTTGCACAAGGATTTCCTTGCCGTGTCGCTGAATTACCCTTCTGCCACGAACAGCGTCTGCTTCCTCCAGCTCCTTTCGGGAGGCTATTGCGTAGTCCCTTTTGCTTTCGCACACCCTTTCATAGCTTGGCAAGTCCACCGCAGGAGCAGGTTCATATTCGGTAGTTGGAACGCAGTAGCAAATGCCCCTGATGTCCCTTAAACTCTCTACTCCCAAACCGCTTGAAAGCCTTTTTGCAATCTCTATTGTCTGGTTTTCTCCCATTCCGTAGGTGAGAATATCCGCCTTGCTGTCAATGAGGATTGACTTTCTTACACTGTCGTCCCAGTAGTCATAGTGGGCAAATCGCCTTAAGGATGCCTCCAAACCGCCGATGATTACAGGCACATCGGGGTACAGCTCCTTTAGGATATTACTGTAAACAATAACCGCCCTGTCAGGTCTGCCACCTGCTTTGCCACCTGCTGTGTAGGCATCGTCAGAGCGTTTACGCTTGTTTACGGTGTAGTGGGCAACCATTGAATCTATGTTGCCTGAGGACACAAAAAATCCGTACTTCGGCTTGCCAAAGGGATTGAAGTTCTTTTTGTCCCTCCAGTTTGGCTGGGCGAGGAATGCAACACGGTAGCCCTTTGCCTCCAGCACTCTAGTGATTATTGACGCACCAAAGGACGGGTGGTCAACATAGCTGTCACCGGAAACATAGATAAAGTCGGGACTGTCCCACCCAAGTTTATTCACTTCTTCTTTTGTAATAGGAAGAAAAGCCATAATTATTCTTCAGGGGAATTATCCTCTCCCCCGTTATCTCCTTGAATATTTTTTCTTTCAAGCCATTCCTGATATGTCATAAGCACCTCACGAGGCTTACTTCCCTGATGAGGCCCTACAATGCCAAGACTTTCCATTTCGTCAATCATTCGTCCTGCACGAGCATAGCCAACCTTTAGACGGCGTTGCACAAGGCTTGTGGATGCCTGTCCTGCTTCAATGACGATTTTGATTGCCTCTTCGATTTTTTCGTCAAGCTCCTGACCGCTGTCGTCAGTAAGACCACCGCTGTTATTGTCCATACCCTCAACGGTAATCTTCTTAATTCTCTCCTCAACCTCTTCGTTGTACTGTGAACGGTGGTGATTTTTGATGTAGCTTGTAACACCCTCAATTTCCGAGTCACTTGCAAAGCAACCCTGAACACGAACAGGCTTTGGCGCACCAACAGGTGAATAAAGCATATCACCTCTGCCTATCAGCTTTTCCGCACCGCCAAAGTCAAGTATTGTTCGGGAGTCGATGTTTGAAGAAACCTTTAGTGCAATTCTTGATGGAATGTTCGCCTTGATTACGCCTGTGATAACATTTACAGACGGTCTTTGTGTGGCGATTACAAGGTGCATACCTGCCGCACGAGCCATCTGTGCCAGTCGGCAAATGCTCTCCTCAACTTCAGACGGAGCCGCCATCATAAGGTCGGCAAGCTCGTCAATGGCAATAACGCACCTGAACATTTTTTCCTTTGGAACAGGCAGTCCGTTAATCTCCATAACCTCAGGCTCTTCGCCCTCAGGTGGAGTTTGCTCCTCAATGAACTTTAGGTTGCTTTCCACCAAGTCGTTAAAGGAGTTGATGTCCTTGCAGTCGTATTCCGAAAACAGCTGGTATCTTTGGAGCATTTCGCTGACAGCCCAGTTAAGGGCGGCGGCGGCTTTTTTAGCGTCGGACACAACGGGGATAAGCAGGTGCGGAATACCCTTGTACTTTGAAAATTCAACCATTTTAGGGTCGATTAACAGTAGCTTTACCTCGTCGGGAGTAGCACGGTAAAGGATACTCATAAGGAGTGAGTTAACGCAAACGGATTTACCTGAGCCTGTTGTACCGGCAATGAGGAGATGAGGTAGCTTTGCAAGGTCGGTTGTAACAACCTCACCGCTGATGTCCCTGCCGAGAACACAGGTTAATTTGCTTTTGGCATCTCTGAATTCATCGCTGTCAATAAGCTCCCTCATAGAAACCATAGAAACAACCTTGTTTGGCACTTCTATGCCCACAGCCGCCTTGCCGGGGATTGGAGCCTCAATTCTTACACCGTCAGCGGCAAGGTTAAGGGCAATATCGTCGGCAAGGTTTGTAATCTTGCTTATTTTCACACCGGGAGCCGGTTGCAATTCGTACCTTGTAACAGACGGACCTCGGCAGATGTTGGTGATTGTAACCTTTACACCAAAGGAGTCAAGGGTTGACACCAGTTTTTCTGCCTTTTCCTGCATTTCATTTCGTATATTAGCAACACTTTTGTTGTTTGGAAGCTTTAGTAACTGAATCGGCGGCAGCTGATAGTCGCTGTGATTCGTATGTTCATTATCTTCAATCTGTCGGCTCAGGGCAAGTGTTTCGCTTTCGATTTCATCAACATTTATGCCCTGCTTTGCCAGCTTTGCCGCCTCTTTAAGGGCTTTGGACTTTTCTCTTCTCTTATTCTTTGAGTTGTCTTGGGAGATTACATCACTTTCTTCAAGTCCCTTATTTGCCCTTTTGATAATGTCAATAAGGTCGTCTGCTCCTGTGCCACCACTTGAAGTATTTTCTGTTAAAGAATTATTATCAGCGTTAACATCATTACCCACACCGCTGTCGGCAACGCTTTCCTTTTTCTTTTGCTTTCTCTTCCTCTGCTTTTTGTCATCAAGAGGAATGTCTATTCTGCCTGTGTAGCCGGTAGGTTCATTAGGCTGATTATCTGTAAAATCAATGCTTTCCTGCATTTCTGCACGGTGACGCTTTCTCTCCTGTGCAGATCTCCTTGCCACATCAACAGGCTTTTTTGCCGCCTTTGCAATGTCAAGGAGTGAAACACCTGTGGTAATCAGCAGGATTACCACAAGGCTTAGCGTGGTGAGTATGGCTGTTATTGTTTTGCCCAGTGCAAAGCACAGAGGATAGCCTATAAATGAGCCTAAAACACCACCCCCACGGCCGAACAGAGAATAACCGTTATAGCCGTGTAAAAATTCCCTTGCAACCTCGCCAAAGTAGTTGCCGTACTGTGCCCCTGTGAATATGTAAAACTCCATTGAGGAGAAGAAAATTACAAGAAAACACATCAATAGCTTTGCCTTTAGCCTGTGAATTTCCTTTTCCTTTGCAGTCAGTATGGCAACATAAAAGAGTAGCAAAGTGATTAGTATTGCAGATGAGCCGAAAATTCCGTAAAATGTGTTGCGGAAAAAGTTCCAAAGAAAGTTGCCGTCAATAAAAAGCAGACAGGCAAAAACCACACCTAAGGCAAGCAGAAGAATTGCCCTTACACGGTAGTTTTTCTCCTTAATCACCTTTTCGGGTTTCGCCTTTTTCCCTTTTGCAGTTTTCTTCGGGGCTGTTTTTGATGATTTAGTTGTACTGTTTGTTGACTTTTTTGATGCCATCAATTTTACCTTCTTAAACTTCTTTATAAGTGAATTATTAGGGGGTGGAGTTCCTACTGCACTACCTGTCATTCCCAGCCGAACACTGTCATTCTGAGCCACCACACTGTTATGACCAGCCATACTCTGTCATTCCGAGCGTAGCGAGGAATCCCCTTTCTCTACCGCATATTTTGTCAGAGAACCTGTACTTTCCTATAACCTGATAGTGTCGATGTAGGCACTACTGCTATCCTTTCAGATTCTTCAGTCGTTTCACTCCCTCAGAATGACAGAAGGAGAGTTTTCTTTCCTATCTAAGTTTTTCCCTATACACAATGGAGGCTGGCTGTAATCTCAACACTCCAAACTCCACACTCCAAACTCCACACTTATACTAACAATTCACCTGAAAAAATATTCATTCCGCTTTGCATTTCAATAAGTGCTATTACAACGGCAACAATACCCATTACTGCGGTGTAAATTGCAAATATGTACATTTTGTCAGTCTTTAAGAACCACTTGAAAATTACAATAGCCAAGTATCCTACAACGGCGGAAACCACCATTCCTATTACAAGGGGAACTACGCCAACTTCACTTGCCATTGAGGTATTTGTAACTTCAAGTGCGTCCTTAAGCTCAAGCACCGCTGATGCAAGGATTGTTGGGATACCTAAAACGAATGTGTAGTCAATAGCCTTTTGCTTGTTAATTCCACGGATTTCGCCCATTGCAAGTGTTGAGCCTGAACGGGAAATGCCGGGCAAGGTTGCAACAGCCTGTGTGATACCAACGAAAAGTGAGTCAAGTACAGTATAGCGTGTTCTTCCGTTCTTTTCCTTTTTGCCCGACTTTTCACCCAAGGAACAGGTGCGTTTATTACAAGCCATACCAATCCAAAGCAGTGCCGATGTAACAAGCAGGCAAATACCTACAACAATTAAATACTTGTTTGCTGTGAAAATTTCGGAAAAGTCCTTGAAGTTGATGTCCATTCCCGGAACAGGCAGGAACAGTAAAAACAGAGGAAGAAGACCGATTGCAAGCATAAACAGCATATTTTCGTCATCTGTTCTGTTTTTCCAGCTGAACTTTCCTGTGAAAATCTTGCGAACAAGTCCGAAGAAGGACTTGATAAGGCTCCAAATAAGCTTGTAGTAAAAGGCACAAACCGCCACAAGCGTACCCACATGGAGCATAATGTTTACAAAAAAGTTGCTTTCACCGTCAACGCCGAAAATGTGCTGAACAAGTGTAAGGTGGCCTGATGATGAAACAGGCAAAAATTCAGTAAGTCCCTGAACAATGCCCATAACAATGGTGTAAATATAATCCATAATCTTCTCCTTATGTAACTGCCGAAGCAGTATATTTTTACTGATACCCAATAAATTTAGGTGTTTATTGGCTGTCAGCATTAATCATTTTGTAAAGGCAGTCAATAGCCTGACTTAAAGTACCAACGCTGTCAATAAGACCGCATTTTACAGCACCCTCGGAGTCAAGAATTGTGCCGATGTCGGTGACAAGCTCACCTGTGTTCAGCACAAGTCGGTTGTAGTCCTCCTTGCTGATA
This sequence comes from Oscillospiraceae bacterium, assembly GCA_029225165.1. GTDB lineage: Bacteria > Bacillota > Clostridia > Oscillospirales > Acutalibacteraceae > Ruminococcoides. The sequence continues at coordinate 11,673 of JAQXVY010000022.1, read as the reverse complement.
CCGGAGTTGTCGCTGACAAATGTATTAATTCTGTCCTGAATACGCCTAAAGTACTCAAAGGACTGGGCAACGCCCAAGGTCAGCCCTGTTGTTCGCACAGGGTGGGCTGTCATTGTGGCACTTTTTGCAATAAAGCTTTTGTCTGCTGCCACAGCAAGTGGTATGCCGATTGAGTGACCGCCACCAAGGACAACGGACACCGTTGGGGTTTTCATCCCTGCAATTACCTCGGCAATGGCAAGACCTGCCTCCACATCTCCCCCAACCGTATTGAGCAAAATCAATAGCCCCTTAACATTTGGGTCCTCCTCAACAGACACAAGCAGCGGTATGATATGCTCATACTTTGTGGTTTTGTTCTGACTTGGCAGAATGTAATGCCCCTCAATTTGCCCGATTATGGTCAGGCAGTGGATAAGGGTGTCAGCCCGACCTGTTATGACAGAGCCAATATCCTTAATTCCTTTGGAATTTTCTTCGGAAAGAGAAGCCTCTTCCCTTTCCTTATCATTCTCGTTTTCCTTAAAATCATCCTGATTACACATATACATTATATGCACCTCCCGAATTAGTTTTGTCCGAAATGTGGATATAATGTATATATTGTACATATACCATTTAATTATATCATTTATCCATCTGTTCTTCAAGAATAATTTTATGATAAACTTGTTTGAAATGTATGTAAAGTTGTTTGAAAAATTAATACATTGTGATATAATAGATATTATTAATTTTTTAAAACTGAACTTTTGGGAGGATATAATTGAACGGTAATGTTATTATGGGCATCGGGGTTGCTGTGCTAATCCTTTGCTCCAGCTTTTTTTCCTGTATCGAAACAGCATTTTCCTGCGTCAGCACAGCCAGACTTAAAAATATGCTTGAAAAGGGCAACAGAAAGGCAAAAAATGCCCTTTACATTGTGAATAATTACGACAAAGCCCTGACAACAATCCTAATCGGCAACAATGTTGTAAACTTGGGTTGTTCATCCCTTGCAACTGTGCTTTGTATGAACATATTTGAAAATTTTGCCGCCGCAATCTCCACAGGTGCAACCACGCTTTTGGTTCTGACCTTCGGCGAGGTTATACCAAAGTGTATCGGTAAAGAAAAGAGCGAAACCATTGCCCTTTACACCTCATTTGTACTTAGGGTTATGATGATTGTACTGACGCCTTTTTCCGCAGTTTTCCTTGCACTGAAAAGCATTGCCCTAAAGGTGCTTAACATCAAAAACGACTCGCCGACTGTTACAGAGGACGAGTTGAAGTACATTATTGAGTCCTCGGAAAATGAGGGTGTGCTTGAAGAGGAAGAAAGCGAAATGGTGCAGTCAGCACTTGAATTTGACGAAAAATGCGCCTTTGAGGTACTGACACCAAGGGTTGACATATCCGCCATTGACATTGACGGCGACTACGAAACAAACAAGAACATAATTTTACAGGAAAGATACAGCCGAGTGCCTGTTTACAAGGAAAACCTTGACAATATCCTTGGTATTCTCTACACAAGGGACTACCTTGAGGAGCTGATAGAGGGCAAAAAGCCTGACATCAAAATTCTCATCAAGGACGCATTTTTCACCTACAAAAACAGGAAATTAAGTGCCCTTATGAGCGACCTTAGAAAAAACAAAACCCATATAGCCATTGTAACTGACGAATACGGCGGAACGCTGGGTATTGTTACAATGGAGGATTTGATTGAGGAAATCGTTGGGGAAATCTACGACGAGGACGAGGACATTGAAAAGGAATACACAGTACTTCGTGAAAACTGCTACTTTGTAAACGGCGATATGGAGATTGAGGAGCTTTGCGATTTAGTACAGCGAAAGGACTTCATAAACGACACCGAAAGCCTGACTGTGGGCGGATTTATCTTTGAAAAAATGGGCAGTTTCCCAAAAGAGGGCGATGTGCTTGACCTGGGCGGACTCAGGTTTGAAATCTACAAGGTAGAGGACAGAAGAATTATAAGTGTAATAGTCAAGGTTGACCCGGGGTTTAAATTGGAAAATTCATAATTCATAATTCGGAATTCCCATTACCCCACTGTCATTCTGAGGGAGCGTAGCGACCGAAGAATCTGAAAGGATAGCAGTTGTGCCTTAATCTACACTATCAGGTTATAGGAAAGTATGATTTCCCTAACAAAATGAGTGGTAGAGGAAGGGGATTCCTCGACAAGCTCGGAATGACAGGGTGGTGGTTCGGAATGACAGGGTGGTGGTTCGGAATTCCCATTACCCCCCTGTCATTCCGAGGAAACGAAGTGACCGAGGAATCTAAAAGGATAGCAGTGGTGCCTAAATCTACACTAACAGGTTATAGAAAATTGTGATTTTCCTAACAAAATGAGTGGTAAAGGCAGGGGATTCCTCGACAAGCTCGGAATGACAGCGTGTGGCTCAAATGACAATAGGGTTATTGATACTTTAACTCCAAACTAATTCACTATTACTTCATAGCTAAAAAGCTCCCATAACGGGAGCTTTTTTATATCTAAATTTGCATTATAAATTATGAATTATGCATTATGAATTATGAATTATATCAGCAGATTTTGTTTCTGTCGATTTCTCTGATGTCTGTTCTTTTGATTTTTCCGCTGATTGTCTTTGGCATTTCCTTGATGAACTCCAAGTGCTGAATGTGCTTGTAGGATGCTACTCGGCTGTTTACAAAGGTTTTCAGCTCTCTTTTCAGCTCTCTGCTCTCTGTGTAGCCCTCTGCAAGGTGAACTGTCGCTTTGATTGCCTGTCCTCTTGCCTCGTCAGGTACACCGATAACTGCACATTCCATAACGGCAGGGTGTTTCATCAGCACATTTTCTATCTCAAAAGGTCCTACTCTAAAGCCCCTTGTCTTGATAAGGTCGTCAATTCTGCCAACATACCAGTAATATCCGTCCTCGTCCTTGTAGGCTGTGTCACCTGTGTGATAAACACCGTTTCTCCATACCTTTTCGTACAGCTTTTCGTCACCGCAGTAGCCCATAAAGATGCCGTGCTGATTTTCCTGTGGAACAACTACAATTTCCCCAACCTCATTTGCAGGCAGCTCGTTACCGCTGTCGTCAACAATCATTGTGTTGTAAAGTGGTGTTGGTTTGCCTAAAGCACCAACCTTTTCCTTACTTCCCACAAGGTTGCCAAGCATTAGCACAGACTCTGTCTGACCAAAGCCCTCCATAAGTCTTAGTCCTGTCTGCTCAAAAACCTTTTTGAATACAACGGGGTTAAGTGCCTCACCTGCTGTGGTAATGTGCTTTAATGAAGAAAGGTCGTACTTGTCCATACCACGCTTGATGAAATAGCGGTAAACTGTGGGCGGTGCGCAGAATGAAGTAACCTTGTACTTTTCCATAACTCTCAACAGCTTGTCAGGTGAGAAGTGGTCGAAGTCGTAAACCATAACACCACAACCGCACAGCCATTGACCGTAGATTTTGCCCCAAGAAGCCTTGCCCCAGCCTGTTTCGGCAACTGTAAGGTGAAGTCCCTTTTCCTTTACATCCTGCCAAAACTTTGCTGTGATTATGTGGGAAAGTGTGTAGGTGTGGTCGTGCATAACAGCCTTTGGATAGCCTGTTGTACCTGATGTAAAGTATATGAGCATTGGCTCCTTAGCAAGGGTTTCAACTCTTTCAAAGGTATCGTCAGCCTTTTCGATTTCATCTGTAAAATTAACAGCGCCCTCTACATCTCTGCGTACAACAAAAACCTTTTCAAGAATCGGTCTTTCCTGAGATGCCTTTACAAGTGTTTCCGCTGTGTCACCGTCAGGTGTGGAAACTGCAAAGCGAATGTCCGCTGTGTCAACTCTGTATGTGATGTCGTCAAGGGTGAGCATATTTGTTGCCGGGATAACGATAGCGCCCAGCTTGTGAAGTGCAGGAACGATGTACCAGTATTCATAATTCCTCTTGAGAATTACAATCACTCTGTCACCCTTTTTAACGCCCTGATTTTTAAAGGCATTTGCCGCCTTATTGCTAAGTCTGCTGATGTCAGCAAAGGTAAATGTCTTGTGAAGATGGTCGGGGTTTGTCCACTCCATAGCAATGTCGTTTGGTGCAAGCTCCCCCATTTTATCCACTACATCATAGCCAAAGTTGTAGTTTTCGGGATAATCAAGCTGAAAACTGTTCAGCACTCCATTTTCGTCCAAGGTATAGTTACAAAAATTATTAAACAACTGCATAATCATTCTCCTTAAATTTTAAATTCTGAAATCACTCTTTTATTTTTACAATTATATTATACGAAAGGGATAATACTTTTACAATCCGACATACAATGCAAATGTAATAATTTTTGAATAAGTTAATGCAGATTTTGCATAAATAACAAAGGCTCCATCGGAGGAGCAATGTCGTCAACTTAAGAATATTTACACTCAACGATATGTGTCCTCACCCTGTCATTCCGAATTCCGAATTCCCATTACCCCCCTGTCATTCTGAGGGAGCGAAACGACCGAAGAATCTGAAAGGATAGCAGTAGTGCCTAAATCGACACTATCAGGTTATAGAAAATTGTGATTTTCCTAACAAAGCGAGTGGTAGAGGAAGGGGATTCCTCGACAAGCTCGGAATGACAATAGCGTTATTTATACTTTAACTCCAAACTCTAAACTCCACACTCCAAACTCAAAACTCCAAACTCCAAACTAATTCACTATTCCCTATTACTTTATACCTAAAAAGCTCCCATAACGGGAGCCTTTAATTGCTTAAAACATTTTTCCTGAAAACTACTTCTTTCTTCTTCCTATTTTTCTTGAAATCAAAACACCTACAAGGATAACAAGCACGCCGATTAGTATTCCGTACTGGAGTACCAGGTTGTTTTCCAGTGGGTTTTCTGCGTGGTTTGTTCCGCCTTGATTCAGGGGAATTGTTGAGGAAATTCCCTCAATGGCTTTCATCTCTTCCTTTGCCAAAATTAAATGCGTCATATTTACCTCCAAGCATATCTATTCTCAATAGGTCAGTCAACCTGAACATAGAATGTGTCAACAAGCATTTTAAAGAACTTTTTGTTGTTGATGTGATATTCCGAATACTGCTTTCCCTCTTTGTCCTTACCGGGTATTTTCTGTATTGACGCACTTGTAACGCCTTTACGCATCAAATCAACTGCAAGGTAGCTTACCTTTGAGGCGGAAATATTTGTCACCATATAGGGACTTGCGCTGTTGTAAAGGTCAATAGGCGTTGTAATGCTCTCTTTCGTCATACTTACAGCCTTGGAAACAAATGCGTCAAGGTATGCCTTTTGCCTTGCCATACGGTTTGTGTTGGAATCAAGCTTTGAAAGGTCACGAGTACGGACAAAGCTTTCCGCAGAGTCCCCCATTAGTGTGTAGCTTTCACCTTGTTTGTAAATGTAACTTCCGTCTGCATTTTGCAAATCAACAGGGGAAGTGACTGTCACACCGCCAATGCTGTCGTTAAGGGCAGAAATTCCCTCAATATCCAGTGCAAGGTAAGACTGTGCAACAGGCAGACCGTAGAACAATCTGCGTACTGATGTTATTGTGTTTTCAGCACTTGTTTCCTTGCCGTCACCGTATGCGTAGGAAAGGCAGATTTGAGCATTTTCTGTGCTGATAAAGTCGCCCTCGGTGTTGTAAAGGTTAATGTCCACCATAGTTGAACGGCTGATTTGGAATGTGTTTGTCAGTCCGTTTGCTGTGTCTATTGCAACAAGGTAAAGTGCGTCTGCCTGACCTGCTGTGCCCACAACATTGTTAACTGTGCCAAGCTCTTCCTTATCCACACCCATAAACAGGATTGATGTCATTGTGTCCTTGTAGCGGTATGTGTGGCCGTTGTAGATGATATAGTTACCGCTGTCAATAACCTGTGTGTTCTTGTCAGGTGGCGTCAGCTTCATTGAGGATGTGTCCAAAAGACTGCTTTTTCCCATACAGTACATTATTCCAAAGGTAGAAATTATCAAAATCACAAGTCCCAAAATAACCGACAAAATGGTGATTAGTACCTTTTTCCACCTTTTCATCTTCCTTTTGTGGGGTTTGTTTTTTCTTGCTCTCTTTAGTGACTTTTTGTTCTTTATGTTGCTCCTTTGGCTTATTGCAATTTCGGGAACATCATTATTCTGTTTTTGCTTTGGGTTATTTTTTGCAGGGTCAAGGAAAACCTCTGCAAAGTTTTCTTTTTCTTCTATTAAAGAATTATAATCTGAGTCAAGGAGGACATTCTCCCTGTTATCACTTTGTTTTTTCATCTTCTATCAAAACACCTTGAACTAAAAATCTGTTTTCCGGTCTGTTATTTGTGCAGGTGCTAAGGGTGACAAGCTTGTCCTTTACTGTAACCTCGGCATTCTTCCTCACATTGCTCACAATAGCAAGCTTTGGATTCAGGCTGTAATCTATGTATTCCTTAAACATTTTATCATCTTCAAAATGCTTGAAGGAATTGTTTATGTGTCGGTCGTCATATTCGTAAGCAGAGTATATGGAATACTTCTTTATGCTGTTTGGGGTGTAAATGTAAAAATACTTGTGCTTTTTAAAGAAGGACTTGTCCTCAAACTTGTGCAAGTCGGCAAACATTGTGCCGTTCATCATATTGTGACCGTAAAGAATTGTATCCTTGTCGGTAAAATCTCCGTTATTAAATGCCTCCATATAGATTGAACCGGCATATAGGTAGCTTCCTGTGTAGTCCCTGTGGAGATAATAGGACAAATCGTTTTCGGGTGTTCTGAGAACAGGATAGTCAATGTTTGTACCCTTAATTTTTATCCACCCCACAATGTCCTTGTTTTCCTTTTTGAGTTTGTCAAAGTCAATGGGATTTTCACCTAATTTTTCAGCATTTGGCTTGTTGTCGTCTGTAAGGGTTGGGGTTACATTTTTGGAAAGATTTTTGTACTTGTCCTCCCCATTTGTACAGCTCATTGTGTTGAACAGAATAAAAGCCGCACAAAGCACAACGCCGGTGATGGACAAAGCAAGGATAACGCTCCAAAGAACCTTATTCTTTCCCTTTTGTTTATTTGAAGGACTTTCTTCATTCACCGATTTTTTACCAAAATCGCTCATAAGCACACTCCTTTCCCAAATTCCAATGCCGTAAACTTAAGGAACATTCATTCACTAACATTACAAACCACTAATATGTCATGACCGGCTTGTCGAGGAATCCCCTTCCTCTACCACTCATTTTGTTAGAGAAATCATACTTCCATATAACCTGTTTGTGTCGGCTAAGGCACTACTGCTATCCTTTCAGATTCTTCGGTCGCTTTGCTTCCTCAGAATGACAGGTGAGGGTGACAACATTATTTTGTAATTATAACATATGAAAAGTTACAGGTCAACGAACAAAAAAATCCCCTACTTTCGTAGAGGACTTTTTAGGGTGTAGCCAAAAGCACAGGGCACACCCGAGGTAATCAAATTATTTTTTTTCACGAATTTTTCTAAATGCAAGTGCAGAAATTCCGCCAAAACCTGCAACTGCCAGGATTGCATAGACAGTCATATCCCCTGTAAGCGGAGAATTTGGGTTGTAACCATATGGCCAGTATTCACCGTTTGCACCGTAAAATGTTCCGTCCTTATGATAATATCCCCAACCGTAGATACCGTTACGATATTCAACATCAGGGCCAAAATCCCTGTATCCGGTAACATCATCTACACCTTCAGGTGATGTAGTTGCTGTTGGATTTTCCTTAGTAGTAGTTGGTTGTTGAGTTGTGGCTTTTGGGCTATTGTATGACTTAGCAGAAACTGCAACTGTTGAAAGCACCAAAAGTGCAACAACAGAAAAAACTACGAAAAACTTTCTTAATATATTCTTCATTTCTATTACCTCCAAAATAGATAATATCAAATTATAATCAATTATATCACAAAGAAAGAAAAAAATAAATAATATTTTAAAAAAAACTTATATTAATTGTAAACAAAATTCAAAAGGTATATTTGTAGGATATTTACAAATATACAGCCTTACTCGGGAGAAATGACAAGGTGTAGCCGGGTATGACACCTCACTTTGTCATTCTGAGGGAGCATAGCATGCCCTCCCCCTGTCATTCTGAGGGAGCAAAGCGACTGAAGAATCTGAAAGGAAAGCAGTAGTGCCTAAATCGACACTAACAGGTTAGATGAAAGTATGGTTTTCCTAATAAAATGTGTGGTAAAGGTGGGGGATTCCTCGACAAGCTCGGAATGACATGATGCTGGCTCGGAATGACAGAGTGGGTGTGTCCTCGGAATGACAGGTGATGCTGAATTCCAAATTCCGAATTCCGAATTCCGAATTACGAATTAAATCTTCCCCTTTGTTGACAGCACACCGTCAATTCTTTCGTCAAGGCTTACTGCCGTATCAAGGCTCTTTGCAAAAGCCTTAAACGCACCCTCAATAATGTGGTGGTCGTTACTTCCACGTATCTGTACAAAGTGGAGATTCATCATAGCGCTGTAGGAAAGTGCATAGAAAAATTCATCTACCATACAGGTGTCCATCTCTCCGCATTTTTCGTTTGCAAAGGAAAAGTCGGAAGCATAGTATGGTCTGCCTGACAAATCAACTGCACACATCACCAGTGTTTCGTCCATTGGTAAGAGAAAGTTGCCGTACCTCTTTATTCCTTTTTTATCCCCAACAGCCTTTTTTATAGCCTCGCCAAGGACAATTCCTGTGTCCTCAATGGTGTGGTGGCAGTCAACATTAAGGTCGCCCTTAACCGTAAGCTCAAGGTCAAAAAGTCCGTGCTTTGCAAAGCCCTCCAGCATATGGTCAAAAAAGCCTATGCCTGTGCTTATGTTGCTTTTGCCCTTTCCGTCAAGGTTAATCTTCAGGTAAATATCGGTTTCCTTTGTAACCCTTGTTACCTCTGCAATTCTGTTCATATTATCACCTTTATTCTAATAAAGAATTATTCTTCTTCAAACCTTACAAGTGCGGCATTTTCGTGGGCTGTAAGACTTTCGCAGGACGCAAATTTTGCCACATCCTTGTACACACCCTTCAGAGCCTCCTGTGAATAGTAGATTATGCTTGATTTCTTCACAAAATCGTCCACAGAAAGAGGTGAGAAAAATTTTGCCGTTCCATTTGTAGGAAGTACATGGTTAGGTCCTGCAAAGTAGTCGCCAAGGGACTCACAGCTGTAACTTCCCAGGAAAATAGCACCGGCATTCTTAATCTTTGTCATAACAAGGAATGGGTCTGCTGTCTGAATTTCAAGGTGTTCTGATGCAATTTCGTTTGCTGTTTCAATGGCGTCATCCATATTTTCGGCAACCAAGATATAGCCGAAGTTGTCAAGGGATTTTGTGATAATCTCTTTTCTTGAAAGCACCCTGACAAATTCGTCAACCTGCTTTGACACCTTGTTTGCAAAGTCCTCACTTGTGGTAATGAGGATAGCTGACGCAAGCTCGTCGTGTTCAGCCTGACTTAATAAATCGGCGGCTACATACTTTGGGTTTGCTGTTTCGTCTGCAATAACAAGAATTTCCGACGGGCCTGCAATGCTGTCTATGTTTACAAAGCCGTAAACCTGCTTTTTTGCAAGGGCAACATAGATGTTACCCGGTCCCACAATTTTGTCAACCTTTTTAATGCTTGCTGTTCCGTAGGCAAGGGCGCCGATAGCCTGTGCGCCACCAACCTTGTAAACCTCGTTTACGCCCGCCTCATTTGCGGCTACAAGCACAGCAGGGTTAACCTTGCCCTCACTGTTACAAGGTGTTGTCATAATGATTTCAGGAACTCCGGCAACCTTTGCCGGCATAATGTTCATCAGTACAGATGAGGGATAAACAGCCTTACCGCCGGGAACATATACGCCCACCCTTTCAAGGGGAGTAACCTTTTGACCTAAAATTGTGCCGTCAGGTGTAGAGTTAAACCAGCTGTTCTGCTTTTGTCTTTGGTGGTAAACATCAATATTCACCAGCGACTTTTTGATAACGGTGAGCAAATCCTCACTTACCAAGGTGTAAGCCTCTTTGATTTCCTCCTGTGTTACCCTTATGTTACTCTCGTTTAGGTCGAATTTGTCAAACCTTTTTGTGTAGTCAAAAAGTGCCTTATCGCCGTTTTCCTTAACATTAGAGAGGATTTCGGCAACTACGCTTTCGTAGCTTCCGTAGTTGTTAGGGCTTCTTTTCAGCATACCCTCAAGGATATTTTTTGTTGAATCTTTAGTTAATTTTACAATTCTCATTTTTGCCTCTTATCTATATAATCCTTTAGAAAAGCAAACAGCTTTTCCATTTCTTTTTCTGTTCCGACTGTAATTCTCAGGTAATCATTAATTCTCGGGGAGTTAAAATGTCGCACAAAGATTTTATTTTCTTTAAGAGCATTAAAAAGCTCCTCTCCCCCAATTTCCCTGTGCTTTGCAAAGATAAAGTTTGAACTGCTGTCAAGGAAAGTAAAGCCAAGGGAAGTAAGCACCTTTTTTGACTTTTCCCTTGTGTCAACAATCTTTCCGACCATCCTTTTAAAGTAGTCATCATCCTTAACAGACGCAACCCCTGTTTTGATTGCAAGACTGCTCATTGTGTAGGAGTTAAAGCTGAATTTTACCGAGTTCAGCACAGAAATCAGCTCCTTACAGCCAATGCAGTAGCCTATCCTCATACCCGCCATTGAGCGGGACTTTGAGAATGTCCTCGTCACAAGTAAATTGTCGTACCTATCAACAAGTGACAGTGCACTTTCACCGCCAAAATCTATGTAAGCCTCGTCCACAATTACAACTGTGTTTGGGTTAGCCTTTATAATACTTTCCACATCAGGGAGTGGAAGTGCAAGACCTGTGGGTGCGTTAGGGTTAGGGAAAACTATTCCCCCATTCTCCGTAAAGTAGTCATCAGGTTCAATTTCAAAGCTTTCATTAAGAGGAATTTCCCTGTACTTAATGTTAAACAGGCTTGCCCACACCTTGTAAAAGGCATAGCTTACATCGGGGAAAAGAATTTCCTTTCCGCTGTTGAAAAAGGTGAGAAAGCACATTGCAAGGACATCGTCAGAGCCAACCCCCACAAAGACATTCTCCCTGTCAACACCGTGATAATCTGCAAGTGTTGACACCAAGTCGGAAACATCAGGGTCGGGATACTTGCGAAAATCGTTGCCCGATACACCGTTCAAAACCTCTTCCACAAGAGGGGATGGCGGATAAGGATTTTCGTTAGTATTCAGCTTGATAACATTGTTGTCCTTAGGCTGTTCACCGGGAACATAAGGCTCAACTGTTCTGAAATTCTCCTGTAAAACCATTTCTCTCTTCTCCCAAAACAAAATAAAAAGTATTTCATTTAAAATTCAACTTATATTATACTTAATATTTCACCGTTAGTCAATAAAATTGGGATAAGATTCCTCGCTACAACGCTGTCATTCCGAGCTTGCCGAGGAATCCCCTACCTTTACCACCTTTTTTGTTAGGAAAATTATACTGTCCTATAACCTGATAGTATCGATTAATGCACTACTGCTATCCTTTCAGATTCTTCGGTCGCTTTGCTGAAAATGGTACAGTTTTTTGGAATAAAAATGTAAAAACTAAATGACAGTTTTTAAAAGATAAGTCATAGGCGCACAGTACCCGAGGGTACTGTGTGGTCGCAGAAAATTATAATAGTATTCATAATAGTC
>JAQXVY010000021.1 GCA_029225165.1 Oscillospiraceae bacterium | reverse complement strand
ATAGTGTAAAATGTGTATATGACTTCATGGTAACCTCCGTGTTGTGTTTTGTATGGTAACTTACATTTTACACTTTGGTTGCTGTGAAGTCTATATTTATTTTTGGTGTTGCACTTGATATTATAATCTGCCCTGTCGGCTCTGACGACTGGGGGAGTGAAAAAGTAGTCAATACATCTTGGTAGGTCTTTAGATTGAAAAGTATTAGTCAGAACATAAAACCCAACTTTCCGATAAAGACAAAATGAGTAAAAGAGGAAAGTTTTTCCCTCCTTCCACCGCAAGCGGTCCCCCTCCCTCCTCTGATGGAGGCTATCTGTAACCCAAAATGCCTACTCCTCTCGTACTTCCCTTAAGTTGACGACATTGCTCGTCTGAGGGAGGCAGATTGTAACCCATAGTGCCTACCGCTCAAAAAGCTCGGGGTGCATACGGGCGTAGTGGAAAATGTATTGCTGTGCAATTCCTGCATATTCTCCAAAATCCTCACCTGTCATATTTGGGAAAAGCTTTTCCATTGCCCTGCGCATCCATACATCAATGGGGAAAGCCTCTATTCTGTGCATACCAAAAAGCAGTGTGCAGTCGGCAACCTTGTTGCCAACTCCTTTTATTTTACACAGCTCTGCTCTTGCATCATCATATGGAACATTTTTGCATTTTTCAAGGTCAACTTCACCACTTGCAACCTTTTGTGATGCGTCAATTATGTACTTGTTCCTAAACCCTGCCCTAAGGGGCGCAAGGTCGTCAGGTGTCAGCTTTGCAAGTGTTTCAGGCTTTGGAAAGGTGTAAAAGTCAGTATCACCTATTTTATTGCCAAAACTTACGCAAAGCCTGTCAACAATTCCCTTTATCCTCTTAATATTGTTGTTTTGGCTGATTATAAAGGTGCATAGCGCCTCCCAAGGCTCTTGCCTTAGTATTCTGATTCCCGGTGCGTAGGCGGATGCTTCCTTTAGCACAGGATGAATTTCTCCGATACTACTTCTTATGCTGTCATAATCTAAATCAAGGTCAAAATAATTTCGCCAAATTTTTTCAAAGTCCTGTTCGGTTGTGTTTTCGATATGTAAATCTTTGTCCCTAATAGATACCGTAACAAGCTTTTCGTATGCGACACCTGTAAATGAGCCGTCACCGTTATCCTTCCACCTAAAGGACTGACCGCAGTCAAGTGTTTCCCCCAAATCAAGAGAGGTCACATTTTTCACAATGATTGTACCGTCTTTGTAGAAATAATCCATACTATCTACCCCCTATCTTACCGTATATTATAACACTTTTAGTGACTTACGCAAATAATTTTATTTTCCTGTTTTCACAGGGCAGGGTATGTGTTATACTGTATTCAGCAATACTTTAACGGTGGTGTTTTAGATGAAAGAGGATATACGCACAATACCTATTAATGATATTTTTTCGGAGAAAAAGGGATGTCCCTTTTGCACAATGGAAAAAATGTTAGAGAAAAATCAGGTGGCTTACATTGTAGGTGACGCAATGATGGAGCCAAACACAAGGATTGAAACAAACAAAAAAGGCTTTTGCCACAGGCATTTTTCTATGATGACTATGGAGGGCAACAAGCTCCCCAATGCCTTGATTTTGGAAAGTCATCTTCAAGAAATTATTGATTCCCTGCCAAAGGGCAAAAAGCCTGACAAAAAGTTCCTTGCAAAGGTTAACCAGCTTACAAAAAGCTGTTATGTGTGCGACAGAATAGAAAATAATATGAACCACCTAATTCAAATTGTGCTGACGGAGTGGAAAAAGGGCAATGAGTTTGAAAGCCTTTACCGAGGTCAGGAATTTGTTTGCCTTGAGCATTACGGCAAGGTTATGGAGGTGGCAAACAGCAGTTTAAGGGGAAGCACCCTAACCGACTTTTACGACGCCACAACAAGCCTTTTCAAGAATTATCTAAAGGATTTAAAGGAGGACGCAACCTACTTTTGCAGTATGTTCGACTACCGCAGTCAGGGCAAGGACTGGGGCAAAAGCATAGATGTTATTGAGAGAAGTATTGAATTTTTGACCAAGGAAAAACCGTAGAATTTTACAAATGTTCCCTTGAATAAAAGAATAAACAAAAAACGAGCCAAGAGTTTTAGTTCTCTTGGCTCTTTGCAATATTATTTGTTATTTAACCTTAACATTCAGACTCAGGGTTTTAACACCGTTAACCTTGATTTTCAGAGTTGTAGTGCCTTTTTTAAGTCCCTTGATTTTAAGAGTTGCGGCATTTGTCTTTGATGTAATTTTGGCAACCTTTGTATTTGTGTATTTGTTGTTTATTGACGAAACCTTGCCATCTAACTTAACTACTGCTGTTCCGCCCTTTTTCACCTTAACAGTCGTTTTGGATAGTTTTGGTGCTGTTGTAACTGTTACCTTGCAAGTAAGCTTTTTGCCGGTTGTCAATGTTGCTGTTATGGTAACAGTTCCCTTGTTAAGTGCTGTTATTTTTCCGTTCTTAACTGTGGCAACTTTTTTGTTTGAGGTTGCCCAGGATTTTGCCTTTCCGTTATTAACCCTAAATATCTGTGATGTGCCGGATTTTAAACATAATGATAAATAAGATGATGAAGAAGATGATGAGGAAGATCCTGAAGAAGATGATGAGGAAGATGAAGAGGAAGATCCTGGAGAAGATGGTGGAGGAGATGTTGGTATGTCGTTTGGAGGTGAAATCCAGTCAGCAGGTAATTTATCCTTGTAAACACCACCACCAACATAATATATCTTTCCAGCAATAATCATATTATTTATTTCATTTTTAATTTCAGCAAGTCTTGTCTTGTGATCCCTTGCAGAAGACTGTGGGCTGTAGGAATACTGGCTTGGATATGATGGGAAATCTTCGTCCCAAGCAACAATAATCTGATCCGGTGTTCTGTCAGGAGAAACGAATTCACCCTGAATTGTACCTACAGATGTAATCTGTAGTGGAATACCATACTTCTTAGCATTTTCTGTCCAAGCGATTGGATATGAGTGCTTTGTTGAGTCCCATGGGTTCTCAAATGTCTTTTCATTTGATGTAAGTTTTACTGTATCTCCAACACAGTTAGAGTTGAACATAAGTCCGCAGGTTTCGTTACCAAGGTCATCACTGAACATAATAGAATAGTTTACGCCTGTCTTGAAACCGCCCTCAAGCTGAGCATTTGCGTCGCTCAATATGCTGAGGTCGTAGAAAAGCTTACCGTCTTCTTCTGTAAGCTTTTCTTTCTTAGTCTGCCAACCGAAGAATGCTGTACCGGACTCAACTTCCCAAATATGTGCATAGAAAGTTGTACCTGCCCATACACTTGGCTTTTCAAAATACACCTTTCCGATTGCCTCTGAGGCATTAGTGTCAGTGCCGGCACCTACAGATTCTGTTGCTGATGCCGTGAACATAGCCGTTGAAAAACTAATTAAAACTCCGATGACAAGTAAAATACTAATAATTCTTTTCATAAATTTACCTCCTTAAATAAAAATGTAATTATTAGGTATTTTTTCCTTACTTAAATTTTAACTTAAAACAGATTATAGGTCAATAAGGAGAATAATATTTTTTATAATTCCGCTGAATAATATAAATAGTGTGGTTGTGTGATAAAATAACTCTATATATTGATTATTTCCCAATGGAGGTCAATTAAATGTCAAATGTGAGAAGAATTTTTGTAGAAAAAAAGGACGGCTTTAATATTGAAGCAAAGCAAATTCTTTGGGATTTGCGTCACAATCTTGGTGTTCGTGCCTTAACTGATTTGAGATTTGCCAACAGATATGATGTTGACGGTCTTTCAGAAGAGGAGTTTGCAAAGGCAAAGTCAGCAGTATTTTCCGAGCCTAATCAGGATATTGTCTATGACGAGGAATTTCCTGTTGAAAACGGCTGGAAGATTTTTGCTATGGAATATCTACCCGGTCAGTATGACCAGAGGGCAGACTCTGCCTCACAGTGCGTTCAGCTTTTAACAGCAGGGGAAAGACCGCAGGTTGTTTCAGCCAAGGTGGTTGCCCTAAAGGGTGACATCACAGATGAAGATGTTGAAAAAGTAAAGGCATATATGATTAACCCTGTTGAAAGCCGAGTTGCGTCCCTTGACAAGCCTGAAACACTTGATGTTCCTGTTGAGGTTCCCGAAAATGTTGCAAGAATCACAGGCTTCATCAGCTGGAATGATGAAGAGATGGAAAGCTACTACAACTCAATGGGCTTTGCAATGACACTTGCTGATTTGAAGTGGTGCAGAGATTACTTCCGTGACACAGAGCATAGGGATCCCTCTGTTACAGAATTAAGAGTTATTGACACATATTGGTCCGACCATTGCAGACATACAACCTTCCTTACAAGACTTGATAAGGTTGAAATTGAAAAGAAGGCGCTGTCCAAGGCTATTGAGGACGCACTTTCTGCCTACTATGAGGCAAGGGACGAGGTTTACGGCAAGGATACAGACAGAAATGTCAGCCTTATGGATATGGCGCTTATGGGTATGAAGCTCCTTAAAAAGAGGGGACAAATTCCTGATTTAGACGAAAGTGAAGAGATCAATGCTTGCTCCATAAATGTTCCCGTTACCATTGACGGAGTGACAGAGGAGTGGCTGTTGCAGTTTAAAAACGAAACCCACAACCACCCAACAGAGATTGAGCCTTTCGGCGGTGCGGCAACCTGTCTTGGCGGTGCAATCCGTGACCCGTTAAGCGGTCGTTCATATGTATATCAGGCTATGCGTGTAACAGGTTCCGGCGACCCAACAATTCCCTTTAAGGATACAATGCAGGGCAAGCTTCCAACAAGAAAAATCACAACCGGTGCGGCACAGGGTTATTCCTCATACGGCAACCAAATCGGCCTTGCAACAGGTCAGGTTACAGAGCTTTACGACAAGGGCTATGTGGCAAAGAGAATGGAAATCGGCGCTGTTGTAGGTGCATCTCCAAAGGAAAATGTTGTAAGAGAGGTTCCTGCTCCCGATGATGTAATTGTACTTTTGGGCGGTAGAACAGGTCGTGACGGCTGTGGCGGTGCAACAGGTTCTTCAAAGGCTCACACAGAGGCATCCATTGAAACCTGCGGTGCAGAGGTTCAAAAGGGTAATCCTCCAACAGAGAGAAAAATTCAAAGACTTTTCAGAAACCCTGTTGTTTCTAAGATGATAAAAAGATGTAACGACTTTGGCGCAGGCGGTGTTTGCGTTGCAATCGGCGAGCTTGCAGACGGTCTTACAATCTCCCTTGACAAAGTAACTAAAAAATACGAGGGACTTGACGGTACAGAATTGGCTATCTCCGAGTCCCAGGAGAGAATGGCTGTTGTCCTTGACAGGAATGACGTTGATAAATTTATTGAAGAGGCTTTAAAGGAAAACCTTGAGGCAACAGCAGTTGCAGTTGTAACAGAGGAGCCAAGACTTGTTATGAACTGGCGTGGCGACACTATTGTTGACATCAGCCGTGACTTCCTCAACACAAACGGCGTTACACAGGTGGCTGATGCCTACATCACAGCTCCTGATGTTGAGGACTGCTATCGCAACAATGTGCCAAAGGCACTTGAGGGTAAGGATGTTAAGTCAGCATTTAAGGCTAACCTTTCAAGACTTGAATGTTGCTCACAAATCGGTCTTTCAGAGAGATTTGACGCATCTATCGGCTCTGCAACAGTAATTATGCCCTTCGGCGGTAAAATGCAGTTAACTCCACAGGAGGCTATGGCGGCAAAAATACCTGTACTAAAGGGCGAAACAGACGACGCGTCTGCAATGTCATACGGATATATCCCCGGTGCATCAAGATGGAGTCCATTCCACGGCTCTGCATATGCAGTTGTGGAAAGCACATCAAAGCTCCTTGCCATTGGCGCAAACCCACTTACAGCAAGGCTGACATTCCAGGAATATTTTGAAAGACTCCACGATGTACCGACTCGTTGGGGCAAGCCCGCCGCAGCACTTCTTGGCGCAATGGAGGCACAGATTAAGCTGGGACTTCCGTCAATCGGCGGTAAGGACTCTATGTCCGGCTCCTTTGAGGACCTTGATGTTCCTCCCACACTTGTTTCCTTTGCCGTTGCAATGACAAAGGCAAGCAAGACTGTATCAGCAGAATTTAAGAAGGCAGGTTCAAATGTAATTTATGTTCCTGTTCCCGAAAATAAAGAAACACTTATGCCAGACTGGGATGCCCTTACAGAGATGTACAAGGCAGTTTACGCAATGTTTGAAAAGGGCGAGGTGCTTTCGGCATCTGTTGTCAAGGAGGGCGGATGTGCCGCATCCGTTGCCAAGGCTTGCTTTGGTAATATGCTGGGCTTTGAGTTTAAGCCTGACTACACCTACACTATGGAAGAGCTGTTTGCTCCAAAGGCAGGCTCATTAATTCTTGAGCTTAAGGACGGTGCTGAACTTTCAGGTGATATTCTCCACTACTCCTTGGGTACAACAACGGACAAGGCTGAAATCGTAGTAAACGGTGAAAGTCTTACCCTTGACGAGCTTGTTGAGGAGTGGACTTCCCCTCTTGAAAAGGTATTCCCAACAAAGGCAGAGGTTCCTGAAATTACAGTTGACGCTCCACTTTACACAACACGCAACACTTCTTCACCGGTAATAAAGACTGCAAAGCCAAAGGTATTCATCCCTTGTTTCCCCGGTACAAACTGTGAAATCGACACAATGAGAGCCTTTGAAAAGGCAGGTGCAGAGGTTGAAATCCTTGTTGTTAAAAACCTTATGCCCTCCGACATTGAAGACACAATCAAGGCTATGGAAAAGGGCATTAAGTCAAGCCAGATTATAATGTTCCCCGGCGGTTTCTCCGGCGGTGACGAGCCTGACGGTTCAGGTAAGTTTATTGCAACTACCTTCAGAAATCCTGTTATCAGCGAGGCTGTTGCCGACCTACTTAACAACCGTGACGGACTTGCACTTGGTATTTGCAACGGTTTCCAGGCACTTATCAAGCTTGGTCTTGTGCCAAACGGTGAGATTGTTGAAATCAAGGAAAATGACCCTACCCTTACCTTTAACACCATTGGCAGACATATCAGCCATATGGCTTACACAAGGGTAACAAGCACAAAGTCACCTTGGTTCTCTGCTGTTAATGCCGGTGATGTATTTGCCGTTCCTGTTTCCCACGGTGAGGGCAGATTCGTTGCAACAGACGAAACAGTGAAAAAGCTGATTGAAAACGGACAGGTTGCCACACAGTATGTTGACCTTAACGGAAACCCAAGTCAGGACATCAGATTTAACCTTAACGGTTCTGTATGTGCTATTGAGGGTATCACCTCACCTGATGGCAGAATTTTGGGTAAGATGGGTCACTGCGAAAGAAAGGGCGACAACCTTTACGCAAATGTTCCTTTTGAAAAGGATATGAAAATATTTGAGTCAGGTGTTAAGTACTTTAAGTAATTAAGAAAATACACTCCCCTCTGTTGTTTCAAAGGTAGAAAAACAACACCTCTTTGTCATTCCGAACCACAACACTGTCATTCCGAGCTTGCCGAGGAATCTTCCACCTATACCACATACTATGTTATAGAAATCATACTTTTCTATAACCTGATAGTGTCGGTTAATGCACTACTGCTATCCTTTCAGATTCTTCAGTCGCTTTGCTCCTTCAGAATGACAAGGTGAGAGTGTTACCCTTGTACTTGTTAAGTTGACGACATTAACCCTTTGGTGGAGGCTGTAATTAAACAATCCTTAATTTTAATTTTGCTTTCTTCATAAACATCCTAAAATATAAAGAAAAGAGCGACTGCCGTGTGACAGTCGCTCTTTTCTGTATTTTTAATTTTTCGTTTAGTATAATTCTAATAATTTAAACCATATTCACAAGGGTTTTCTTAAGCTTTGTGCCTTTTGTGTAGTTGTTGCAAAGCTTATAGTAATTTTTTCTTGCCTTTTTCATTTTCTTGATGCCCTTGCGTACAGGAGCATTCTTGCAAAACTCGTAGTCACTCCTAAGCATAAGCTCAAGGTCGTAAAAGGCATATCTTCTTATAGGAGTAGGCTCGTAGCCTGTAAACTCATCAATGTAGTTTGTCTTAACTTTTCTGCCTGTGTATTCGGGGTTGTCAAAAAGCTCCTTTGCAGTATAGTGAAATTCATTTTGAATATCCCTGAGCTGTGACTTAACCTCAAAGAGTTTTTGTCGGTTTTCTTCACTGTTGTCGTCAATTTTGTCGGTTTGAATATGAAGGGATTTTTCCTTTAGGGCGTAAATATTAATAATTGCCTGTGTGATTTTGACAATATTCTCCTCCACAGACTTTGTAACCTTGTTTTCCTTCTTTTTAGACATAAAAACACCACCAAATTATTATACATTTAATATATCACATAGAAAAAATCTTTTCAATAAAAAATAATTTAATATATAAAAAAATTCTTGAATATGTAATTCCAAAGTGTTATAATCTAAAATAATAAACTGAAAACGAAAGAAAATTAAGGGGGAAATGAGCTATGATCAACCAAGAGAAATTTGTTAAAGAGGCACTAACTTTTGATGATGTACTTCTTATCCCGGGAGAGTCTGATGTTGAGCCAAAGGATGTTGACATCTCAACACATCTTACAAAGAAAATCAAACTGAACACACCGCTTATGACAGCGGCTATGGATACCGTTACAGAGTCCGAAATGGCAATTGCCATTGCTCGTGAGGGCGGTATAGGAATTATTCACAAGAATATGTCTATTGAAACTCAGGCTGATATGGTGGATCGTGTTAAGCGTTCCGAAAACGGAGTTATTACAAATCCGTTCTACCTTTCACCTGACAAGACAGTTGCCGAGGCTGACGAGCTTATGGGCAAATATAAAATATCGGGTGTGCCAATCTGTGAGGGCAAAAAGCTGGTTGGTATCATCACAAACAGAGATATGGCTTTCCTTAACGAAGAGGACTACAAACAGCCGATTTACTCTGTTATGACTAAGGAAAACCTAATCACTGCTCCTGTTGGCACTACTATTCAGGGTGCAAAGGAGCTTCTTAGAAAGCATAAGATAGAAAAGCTACCTATCGTGGATGACCAGGGCAATCTTTGCGGACTTATTACAATTAAGGATATTGAAAAGTCAATTCAGTATCCAAACTCTGCAAGGGACGAAAAGGGCAGACTTCTGTGCGGTGCCGCTATCGGCGGAACTCCTGATGTTCTTGAAAGAGTACAGGCTCTTGTTAACGCAGGTGCAGATGTGCTTGTTCTTGACTCTGCTCACGGTCACAACAGCAACATTATAAGGTCAGTCGCAAAGGTTAAAAAGGCATTTCCTGATGTTCAGCTTATTGCCGGTAATGTTGCAACAGCCGAGGCTACAAAGGCACTTATCGAGGCAGGTGCAGACGCAGTTAAGGTTGGTATCGGACCCGGTTCAATCTGTACAACAAGAGTTGTTGCCGGTATCGGTGTGCCACAGGTTACTGCTATCTTTGACGCAGCAACCGAGGCTGCAAAGTACGGTGTTCCTGTTATTGCAGACGGCGGTGTTAAGTACAGCGGTGACATTGTAAAGGCTCTTGCCGCCGGCGGT
Organism: Oscillospiraceae bacterium; assembly: GCA_029225165.1. Lineage (GTDB taxonomy): Bacteria > Bacillota > Clostridia > Oscillospirales > Acutalibacteraceae > Ruminococcoides. Next base: position 15,083 of record JAQXVY010000021.1, on the reverse strand, counting down.
TCGGTTGTTATGGTAGGTTCTCTCGTTGCAGGATGTAAGGAGTCACCGGGAGAAACCGAGATTTATCAGGGCAGACAGTTCAAGGTTTACCGTGGTATGGGCTCACTTGCCGCTATGGCTAAGGGTTCCTCCGATAGATACTTCCAGGGCGGTAACAGAAAGCTGGTTCCCGAGGGTGTTGAAGGTCGTGTACCTTACAAGGGACCTCTTGCCGATACTATTTTCCAGATGGTTGGCGGTATCAGAGCCGGTATGGGTTACACAGGCTGTGCAAATATTTCAGAGCTTCACGAAAAGGCAAAGTTCTGCAAAATTTCAGGAGCAGGACTTAAGGAAAGCCATCCTCACGATATTCAAATCACCAAGGAAGCTCCGAACTATAGCTTTAATATTTAATTTAAAAAATAGTGGCTGTCGCAATTTATTTTGCGACAGCTCTTTTTATAGCACTCATATCACCATGTCATGACCAGCTCCCACACTGTCATTCCGAGCTTGTCGAGGAATCTCCATCCTCTACCACTCATTTTGTTAGAGAAATCATACTTACCTATAACCTGATAGTGTCGATTTAGGCACTACTGCTATCCTTTCAGATTCTTCAGTCGCTACGCTCCCTCAGAATGACAGGGTTAGGACATATACCGATAAGTGTAAATATTCTTAAGTTGACGAGATTACTTTAATAATTAGGTGAATTTTATGGACAAATCTAATCTTTTACAAAGCGTTTACAAAGATGTGCTGACGGACTTTGACCGGCTTAAAATACCCTACACAAGGGATGTTCCCATTGTGATTAATTCACGGGCTAAAAGGCGACAGGGTTGTTGTAAGAAAAGGGAGGGAAATTTCACAATAGAAATATCGGAATTTGTCCTTGACTACCCTGTTGACGAAATTAAAAATGTAGTTGCCCACGAAATTATCCACACCTGTTACGGTTGCTTTAATCATCAAAAAAGGTTTAAAGCCTATGGAGAAAAGCTGAAAGCCTTGGGCTACAATGTAACAACAACCTATAAGGGTGACGAAAAAACTCCGGCTGAAAATGATGCCCGTTATGCTGTTGTATGCCAAAATTGCGGTGAAGTGATTTACAGAATAAAGCGTTCACCGCTGATTACTCACCCTCAAAAATACCGCTGTGCAAAATGCAAGGGTAAATTTAAGGTGTACATAATCAACGGTGGATGAACAAAAAATCTTTTAGGAAATACTGATTTAATCAGTATTTCTTTAGAAAATCTATTTTTCCTCTTGTTTTTCTGCTATGTCAAAAAGTTCCCTGTCAATGGGCAAATTTCTAAAATAATAATTTTTGTCCTCGTCTGTTATTTTCCGAAGCACTCTGCAAGGATTTCCCACCGCAATTACATTGTCGGGAATGTCCTTTGTAACAACACTTCCCGAGCCGATTACAACATTACTTCCGATTGTCACACCGGGGTTAATGACGGACTGAGCGCCAATCCACACATTATCACCTATGGTAACAGGCAGATTGTATTCAATGCCTAAATTTCTGGGGTATGGGTGTACAGGATGCCCTGCTGTATAAATGCCAACATAGGGAGCACAAAAAACATTGTCGCCTATTGTAACCCTTGCACCGTCAAGGACGGTAAGTCCTGTGTTTGCGTAAAAATTATCCCCCACATAGGTGTTTTTGCCGTAGTCAAAGTAAATTGGTCGTTCCATCCAAACATTTTCGGTACATCCACCCAGCATTTCCTTTAACAGTCTAACCCTGCCCTCAGAATCCTCGGGGTCAAGGTTGTTAAAATCAAACTGTCTTCTCTGTTGTGCGTTTCGTTCTTCAAGCAGTTCCTTATCAAAGGCAAGACAGGGCTTACCGCTTAACATTCTCTCTTTCATAGTCATATGAAAAACTCCTTTTGTCTAATAAAATTTTTAATTCTGTGCCGGTAAAACAATTTCAAATGTGTTAAAGCCCTTTTCGCATTTTACAGAGATTTTTCCGTGGTGTAGCTGTACAACGCTGTGGGCTATTGCAAGGCCGAGTCCGTAGTGGTTTCCTCTTCCGCCTCTTTCTTCGTTGTCACGATAGAAACGGCGGAATATTTTTTCTCTTTTTTCCTTTGGGATTTCTTTGCCTGTGTTGGAAAAAGCAAGATGAATTTTTGAAGATGTCCTAAAAGCGCTGATTTTTACCTTGCCGTTTTTGTTGGTGTAGCTCATAGCATTATCCATAAGTATAGAAATCAGCCTTGTTATTTGTTCGCTGTCACCAAACAGCATAATTCCGTCCTCAATGCTTATGTCAAAGGTAATTCCGTTTTCGTATGCGACACTTTCAAAGGGAAGTATCATCTCGTAAAGCAGACTTGAAAGGTCAAATTCTTCAAAAATTCTTTGCCTGTTTGGTGAATCTATGCTTAGCAGAGTGAGGGTTTCGTTTACCATACTGCTCATCTTTGCAGTTTCCTGACGGATGTATTCAATCTGCTTGTTTTGTCCGTATTCTCCCTCCAGCATATCCGCATTAGCCTTGATTATTGTAATAGGGGTTTTTAGGTCGTGACTGACATTTGACATAAACTCTTTTTCGGCTTTTATGGACTCCTCGGTTGGCTTTATCATCCATTTTGAAAGTAGATAAGCCACTCCCGAAAGGATAATCAGTCCCACTACAAAAATGATAACAGAGAATATTAAGAAATTTTTTGAATTTTCCTTTGCTGTTCTGTTGTCGGAGAAGATATAAACTCTGTTACCGCTTTTTCGGTCAGCCTCAATAAAAACAAGGTCCTTGTATGAACCGCTGGAAATATTTTGCTGTGAAAGGTCCCTCGTTATCTTTTTCATTTCTTTCGAGGAATAGTCCGGAAGTTCATTTGACATCACCACAACGGTATTGTCTGTCAGCACAACACAGGTGCAGTAGTCGTATTCGCTTATCTTAATACTATTCTTTACCTGACCGCAAAAGACCTCCACACCGTAGTGCCTTACATCATCTCTTATAGCCATTCGCTGATGCTTTAGGTTTACATTGTAGTTTAGAACATTTACGGCAATCAGCGTACCCAAAAGAGTAACGGTAAACAGCGTCATCAGCACTATAATAATTCTTTTTCGTAGATTTTTTGTCATTCTTCTATCTCCATAGTGTAGCCAACTCCTCTTACAGAACGAATGTTGGCGTTGCATTGCAGACTTTTGATTTTTCTTCTTAAAAAGGACACATAAACCTCAACATTGTTGTACTCTGCGTTGGCGTCATATCCCCATATTTTATCTGTAATTTGGCTTTTGGTCAGCACTTGATTTTTGTTGTACAAAAGCATTTCAAGCAGTTGAAGCTCCTTGCCTGAAATTTTCAGGGATTTTTTACTGTCGCTGTTCATAACAATGCAGGAGTGAACATCAAGGACTAAATTTCCACAGCTTGGGTCGGGTGTTTCCGTACCTCGGCTCCTTTTGATAATTGCGCCCACACGCATAACCAGCTCCTCAATTTCAAAGGGCTTTTGCATATAGTCGTCAGCACCGCACTTAAATGCCTTTACCTTGTCGTCAAGCTCGGATTTTGCGGATAATATCAGCACAGGGAGAGTGTTATGTTCACTGCGGAGCTTTTCCAGCACCTTATAGCCACTCATTTTCGGCAACATAAGGTCAAGGATTGCAAGGTCGTAAATTCCTGTCATAGCATACTCGTAGCCCTCTTCACCGTCACCAACCACATCAACTATGTAATGCTCCTTGCGAAGTACAGTTGCAACGGTATCAGCCAAAGGGTAGTAATCTTCAATAATAAGAATTCTCATTTTTTCACTTTCTTTTGCAAAATTAATTAATATGTGATATAATTATATACGATTTTCAATAATTCTTCAAGAAAATCAATTTATAATCATTATAGTATAATGGTTAGGTATATGTAAAAACTTATACTGTATATTATTAACTGAATTAGGTGAAGAAAATGAATCATTTAGACAAACTGGAGGCAGAGGCAATTTACATTATGCGTGAGGTTGCCGCCGAATGTGAAAAACCGGTTATGCTGTACTCTATCGGCAAGGACTCGTCTGTAATGCTGCACCTTGCACTAAAGGCGTTTTATCCCGAAAAGCCACCGTTTCCTTTCCTTCATGTTGACACAACATGGAAGTTTAGGGAGATGATAGAATTTCGTGACAAAATTGCAGAAAAGTATGGAATTGATATGCTGGTTTACATCAACGAAGAGGGTGTAAAGCAGGGAATTAACCCATTTGACCACGGTGCATCCTACACAGATATTATGAAAACACAGGCTTTAAAGCAGGCTCTTAACAAGTACGGCTTTACAGCAGCCTTTGGCGGCGGTCGCCGTGATGAGGAAAAAAGCCGTGCAAAGGAGAGAATTTTCTCCTTCCGTAACAAGGAGCAGGCTTGGGACCCTAAAAATCAGCGTCCCGAAATGTGGAAGCTGTTTAACACAGAGATAAACAAGGGCGAGAGCATTAGAGTATTCCCTATCTCCAACTGGACGGAGAAGGACATCTGGCAGTATATTAAGAGGGAAAATATCGACATTGTTCCACTTTATTTTGCTGACGAAAGACCTGTTGTTGAGCGTGACGGAAACCTTATTATGGTTGATGACGACCGTATGAGATTAAACCCCGGCGAAAAGCCTGTGATGAAAAAGGTGCGTTTCCGCACACTTGGATGCTACCCGCTTTCCGGCGGTGTAGAAAGTGACGCTACAACCCTTGATGAAATTATTGAAGAAACCCTTAGTGCTGTTTCCTCCGAGAGAACAAGCCGTGTTATTGACAAGGACGGCGGAGAAGCAAGTATGGAAAAGAGAAAAAGGGAGGGTTACTTCTAATGGATACTTTACTTAAATTTATAACCTGCGGAAGTGTTGACGACGGAAAATCAACACTTATCGGACATATGCTGTATGATGCAAAGTTACTCTTTACCGACCAGGAGGAATCCCTTGAGCTTGACTCCAAGGTAGGCTCAAGAGGTGGCGAAATTGACTATTCACTTCTTCTTGACGGACTTATGGCTGAAAGAGAGCAGGGCATCACCATTGATGTTGCGTACCGCTACTTTACCACCGAAAACCGTTCCTTCATTGTTGCCGATACACCGGGACACGAGGAATACACAAGAAATATGGCTGTTGGTGCGTCCTTTGCAGACCTTGCAGTAATTCTTGTTGACGCAAGCAAGGGTGTTCTTACCCAAACAAGAAGGCACACAAGAATTTGCTCACTTATGGGTATCAAGCACTTTGTGTTTGCCGTTAATAAGATGGACCTTATCAACTACAGCCAAAAGGAATACAAGAAGATTAAAAAGTCAATTAAGGTTCTCCTTGCAGAATTTGAGTATGACACAGTTGAGATTATCCCTGTTTCTGCAACAGAGGGTGACAACATCACCGAAAAATCCGCAACTATGCCTTGGTACACAGGTGATACACTGCTGAAATACCTTGAAAATGTAGATGTAAGTCAAGACCCATCTGAAACAGGCTTTACTATGCCTGTACAAAGGGTTTGCAGACCAAGCTACGACTTCAGAGGTTTCCAAGGTCAGATAGAAAGCGGAAAGGTTGCAGTTGGCGACAAAATTACTGTTTTGCCAAGTGGTGAAAGTGCCGTTGTTACAAAGATTTTTCAAAGTGACAAGGATGTTAAGGAAAGCTGTGAGGGCTACGCAGTAACCATTTGTCTTGACAGAGAAATTGACATTTCAAGGGGATGCGTTCTTGTAAAGGATGCCGAGCTTTGCGTAAACACTTTATTCTCTGCAACTTTACTTTGGATGGACGACACAAAGCTTGTTACAGGCAAAAACTTCTATATGAAGTTAGGCACTCGTATGACCCCTGCAACAGTAATGAACATCAAATACAAAATTGATGTAAACACAGGTGAAGAGGTTGCTACCGACAGAATCTACAAAAACGAGATTGCAAGGTGCGAAATTGCTGTTCCGTCAAAAATTGTATTTGACCTATTTGAGAACAACAAATCCCTTGGTGCACTTATCCTTATTGACAGAATTACCCATATGACCTCAGCCTGTGGTGTGGTAATTGAATCCATTGGAAGAAGTAACAACCTCACATGGCACCAGATGGATATTACCAAAAAGTCAAGGGAACAGTCCCTTAACCAAAAGGCAAGGACAGTTTGGTTTACCGGTCTTTCCGGCTCGGGAAAATCCACCATTGCCAATGAGCTTGAAAAAAGGCTTGTTGCCCTTGGTAAGCACACAATGCTACTTGACGGCGACAATGTGCGTATGGGACTTAACAAAAACCTTGGCTTTAGCGAAGCCGACAGAATTGAGAATATCAGAAGAATTGCCGAAACCGCGAAGCTGATGAATGACGCAGGACTTATTGTCCTCACCTCATTTATCTCTCCTTTCACAAGGGACAGAAGAAACGCAAAGGATATTATCGGCGAGGACTTTATTGAAGTATATATCAGCACACCTATTGAGGTTTGCGAACAGCGAGATGTAAAGGGACTTTACAAAAAGGCTCGTAAGGGAGAAATTGAGAACTTTACAGGAATAAACAGTCCTTATGAAGAACCGGAGAACCCTGACATTACAGTTGATACAAGCAAACACACCATTGACGAATGTGTTGATATAATTATGGAGAAGCTTTCACCTCTCCTATAAACGGAGGCAAAAATGAAAACACTTTACCTGCATATAGGAATACCAAAGACTGCTACAACTTCAATACAGAATTTTTGTGTAAAAAACAGGGCTTTACTTTCACAAAAGGGCTTTTATTACCCGGAGAGCTTTCATACCTACGAGAATATAGTCCCCGATAGAAACGCTCACTTCCTCTTTGGAATAATCAAGAACGAACAGGGAAAAAGAAGGTATAAGTACGAGGGCAAAATCCGCCGTGAAGGACTTGCCCATATTGCAAAGCTGTTTGAAGAGCACGATAACATTATACTTTCTGACGAAAGTGTTTGGTGGGCAACCTGCTTTTACCGCAAGGACCTTTGGGATATGCTAAAGGAAGAGGGGGAAAAGCACAACTACTCTATAAAGATAATTGTGTATCTTCGCCGTCAGGATGAGTTTTTGCTGTCAAGATATAATCAGCTTGTAAAAGCAATGAATTCCCACAGCGAAACCTTTGAGGAGTACCTTGACAGGTGCTTAACCGAAAGGCGAGCAATCGTTGAGTACTGTGAAAAGATTGACGGTATAGCAGAAATTTTGGGAAAAGAAAATATTATCGTAAAGCGTTTTGACAGAGATTTCTTTTATAAAGGCGATGTTATTGCAGATTTCCTCCACATATTCGGCTTGGAGCTTACAGAGGAGTATGCTCCTCTTGATGACGACCTCAATGTGGGTATAGGACTTAACTCCGGAGAAATTAAGCGAAAACTAAATGCACTTGGCAAGTTTGAAAATGATGAAAACAAATATGTTGTAGGACTCCTTAAGGAATGTGAGGACAACCTGCCAAAATGCAACGAAAAATATCTGTCCAGTGAAGAAACACAGGAATTGATGGCACAATTTGAAGATGGCAACAAAAGAATCGCAGAGGAGTACCTATGTGACGGAAAGCCTCTTTTTAAGGATGTTAAGGACGAAATTAAGAAGTGGTCAAGGGACAACCCTGTTGTTGCTGACGAAACCGTAATGTTCCTGTACAGCGTTTGCCGTGGACTGCATACAGAAAATAAAATGTTGCAGGACAAGGAGAAAGAAAACGCAAAAAATATTGCCTCTTTAACAAAAGAACTTGACAAGCTGAAAAAACGAGTTGAGAAAAACGACAAGAGAATCAGCGACATTAAGAATGCGTTGAGGCATCCCTTTAAAGCTATTTTCAGAAAATTTAAGAAGTAGGAGAGTTAGATTAATATATGAAATTCTCAACCTTTCTTCTTAAAGTCTTTAAAATTGGATGTATCGGCTTTGGGGGTGGAAGTGCCCTAATCCCTGTTATGGAAGAGGAATTTATCGGTAAGGGCAAGCTTGACACAAAAGAAAATTTTGACAATGATGTAATTGTTGCAACCCTCACACCGGGGGCTTTGCCTATTGAACTTGCATCATCCCTTGGCAGACGAAACTTCGGTCACAAGGGAATGGTTCTGGGCGGAGTTATGATGGCTTTGCCGGGCATTATCCTCACAGTATCCCTGCTGACAATACTTGCAAGTCTGCAAGACCAAATCGGTCATATAATAAAGTGCCTTACGGTGGGTATCGCCGGATTTATCATCTACCTTTTGCTGAATTACATCAGGAATGTTTTTCACCGTTGCAAAAAAATCAGCAAAACCTTTTCCTACCGTGCCGGTGCAGTGGCAATAGGAGTTTTTATACTTTCCTGCGAAAGTAATCTGTACAAGATTTTAGGCATAGACGCCACACCGATTTTTTCGGTTTCCACCTTTCACATATTGCTGACGGCTTTTTTCGTTATATTTTGCATTAAATCTTCAAAACATCTTTGGGTGAAAATCGGGGCAACAATTTTAGCAGGTGCAAACCTTTTGCTCCACGGAAAAACAGAAATATTCCACAGTGATGTATTGTCCTATATTGTTGCTGTGCTTATGGTGGCAACTGTCATTTTGTGTGGCTTTAGGAGTATAAACAAGCTGTTTTCGGTGCATATTCCTATCCGTGAAATTTTGTCCGACCTGAAAATTTGGGTGCTGTTTTTGCTTTTAACATTGGTACCGGCGTTGGTGCTGAATCCCCAGTCCCTGCTCTTTGCCGCAAAGGGTACTCTTTCAACGGTAATGTCCTTTGGAGGAGGAGATGCATATCTTGTAATTGCCGACGGACTTTTTGTAGGTGACGGATGGTTAAGCGAGGATGTGTTTTACAGTCAAATTGTGTCTGTGGTTAACATTTTGCCCGGCTCAATCCTTGCCAAAACCCTTACCGCCATTGGCTATGTCTACGGCTCACAGGCAGTTGGCTATGGCTTAGGCGGTGTTGCTTTTGCTGTTGCAGGTGTAGGCTGTTCTGTTGCAGCCTCCTGCGGAGTTTTTGGATTTATTTATCTGCTGTACGAGGAATTTGCAACATCAACTGTTTTCCGCACCTTTAGCAACTACATTCGACCTATTATTGCAGGGCTTCTGGGCAATGTAATGCTTGTGCTTATTAATCAAAGCAAGCAAACATCATTAAGCCTTAACATCCCATTGTGGATAGTCCTTGGAATGTTGTTTTTGCTGGTTGTTGCCGATTTTATACTGGTTAAAAAAGCAAAGTTAAAACCCATTTATCTCATAGTATTAAATATTATTTGCTCACTTTGTCTACTATTTTTTCTGTAAAAGAGAGTAAAAAATTAAGCCAAACAGACCTTAGCGGTTTGTTTGGCTTTTGTAATTTGTAGGGTTTATTGGAATGTTCCGTATTACTCTAATTCCTGTTCAATAATTTCGGAGTTTAGCTCAAGTCCCCAGCCGTAGTACCAGGTGTTGTCAAACTGAATGTAGTACTCTGTTGACGGCATAAGGGTGGAGTCGTCAATGTAGCCCTCTTTTGAGTAATTGGTGTATTTGTAGGACGCATCAACCTTTGCCACCTTTTGAATGTCAATGTCAGCGTCGTAATAATCCTTGATTTCCTTTTCCACTTTTTCTGCCTGTTCCTCTGTTACATCGGTGATTTCCGTGATTTCATATTCTGTGTCACAGGTGTAGAAATTGCTCTTAACTATTTTTTCAAATTCCTTTTCACCGCCGAACTCTCCCTCAATGTAATACTCGGGATATTTTTTCAGCTCGTACTCCATATCGTTGGTTTTGTCAGCCTTAACTATATTTTCAATACAACTGTTTATCCCCTCATAAAGGGGGTTGTCCTTGATTGTAGGTGTGCTTGGATTGGTGTTGTCCATCTTTTTCTCCTCTGTTTCGCACCCTGTAAAAAACAGTGAAAAAGCAAGGATTACAGCGGTTAATATAAGTGATGTTACTCTCTTTGTATTCATAACATACCTCCATTCTTTCTATACTAATAATAACATAACAAAAAAATATTATCAAGAAATAAAAACCCCACAGAATAGCAAAGCCAAGCTGTGGGGTAAAGTTCACCTTGAATTTTTATAGTAAATCAAAATCTGAATCACAAAACAATCAAAGCATAGCAGCGCCGATAATACCTGCGTCATTGCCCAGTGTTGCAGTGCAAAGTACAGTTTGCTTTTCGTTGTGCTTTGTAATTCTCTCCTTTTCAACAATCGCCCTTACAGGTGCAAGGAGATTCTCGCCCTGTCTGCAAACGCCACCGCCAATGCAGATGATGTCAGGCTGGAAGATGTTGATTACATTTACAATACCTGTTGCAAGGTAGCCAATGTACTCGTCAACAACAGCCTTACCTGTTGAATCCCCTGCAAACATTGCGTCAAAAGGAGTTTTTCCTGTAACATTGTTAAGGTCGCCCTCAACAGCATTCAGCATATAAGAAAATTCTGCCTTTTCGTTCTTGATAGCTTCCTTTGTCATATTGATAAGGGCAGTTGCAGATGCGTATGCCTCCCAGCATCCCTTTCTGCCACAACCGCATTCCTTGCCGTCCTTAACGATAACCATATGACCAAGCTCAGCACCGGCAAAGTTGCTGCCGCTGTACAGCTTTCCGTCAATGATAATTCCGCCGCCAACACCTGTTCCAAGTGTGATGGCAACAGCATTTTTACAGCCCTTAGCAGAGCCGGCAAGATATTCGCCCCAAGCCGCCGCATTTGCGTCATTTTCAATGCTAACAGGCTTGTTAAGACGCTCCTCCATCATTTTGCTTACTTCCCAGTTGTGGAACAAAAGGTTAGGAGAAATTTCAACGACCTTTGTTTCAGGGTTAACAGCACCGGGAACACCAATGCCAATATGGGAAATATCGTCCATCTTCAGCTTTGCCTTCTTAACTGCCTCCTTAACAATGGCAGCCATAGAATCGCAAACCTCACTTTCAGGACGAGGAATAGCAGTTTTGCACTCTGCTCTTGCAATAATATTGTAATCCTTGTCAACAACACCGGCAACAATGTTTGTACCACCTAAATCAATACCAACTTTATATTTACTCATGGGGAAACCTCCTCTTATTTATGTAAAAATTATAACACGATACACCTTTATTTTCAATAAAAAGGCGTAATTTATAGTATTAATTTTTGAAAATGACAAGTGAGTATAGATGAGTATACAAGAGAAAACAAGAGATTTAAAGAGATTGTACTGTGATAAATTAAAATATTTCAAAAAAGTGTTGACTTCCTGTGACAAAGGTGATAAAATCAACCTTGCGATTAAAGGAATAAGAAAAAGGAGGACAATTTTATGTCAACTTATATGGCTAAAAAGGGCGAAGTTGAACGCAAGTGGTATGTAATTGACGCTAAGGGCAAAACTCTTGGTAAGGTTGCTGCCGAGGCTGCTACTCTTTTAAGAGGTAAGCACAAGGTAACATTCACACCTCATGTGGACTGCGGCGACCATGTAATTATCGTAAATTGTAAGGATGTTGTTTTAACAGGTAACAAGCTTACACAGAAAAAGTGGTACAGACACACAGGTTATATCGGACATCTTAAGGAAACACGCTATGACACACTCATGGCTACTCGTCCTGAAAAGGCTGTTGAGCTTGCTGTTAAGGGTATGCTCCCCAACAACACACTTGGCAGAAACCAGATTTTAAGATTAAGACTTTTTGCCGGAGCAGAGCACAATCATATGGCTCAGGCTCCTGAAGCATATGAAATTTAAGGAAGGAGGCTACTATAATGTACGATAAGACACCGTTTTTCTATGGAACAGGCAGAAGAAAATCCTCAGTAGCCCGTGTTAGACTATATCAGGGTACCGGAAAGATTACAATTAACGACAGAGATATTGACGAGTATTTCGGTCTTGATACACTCAAGCTCATCGTTCGTCAGCCTCTTGAGCTTACAGAAACAGGAGAAAAGTTTGACATCGTTTGTCGTGTAACAGGCGGCGGCGTTACAGGTCAGGCTGGTGCTATCCGTCACGGCATTTCCCGTGCACTTCTCCAGTACGACAGCGAAAACCTCAGACCGGCTCTCAAGAAAGCAGGCTTCTTAACTCGTGACCCTCGTATGAAGGAAAGAAAGAAGTACGGTCTCAAAGCCGCCCGTCGTGCACCACAGTTCTCAAAGAGATAATTTCAAGTTATTTCCACACAAATTCACCCCAAAGGTCAGTCCTTTGGGGTTTTGTTTTTGTGTGATTTAATTGTTTTGTTGCAATAGGTTGCTTGTCTTTTACAAATGAAACCCCGATATATTGCCTCTTTCCATTGCGCCAAACAGCTTTTGCTTTATGTCGGGGTATTTCTTTTGTAAAGAAGTTATATATTCCTTTATATTTTGCCTTTCGGTTACTCCGTCGGCAGGACAGGTGCTTTTTACAATGGGCAGTCCTTCCCTTATGTGGGCGTTTGTAACTTCATTTTCCCACAGGTAGAGCAAAGGTCTTATTAAAGTAATATCCTTCCTTGACAGATATGTGACAGGGCTGAAACAGCTCACTTTTCCTCCGTCAAAAAGGTTAAGCAAAAATGTTTCAATAGCGTCGTCACCGTGGTGACCAAGGGCAACCTTGTTGCATCCGTTTTCCTTGGCGGTGTTGTGGATTATCCCTCTCCTCATTCTTGCACAGAGAGAACAGGGGTTGTTTTCTTTCCTTTCTTCAAAAATCACCTTGTACAAAGAGGTTTCCTTGATGATGTATTCAACATTAAGTCTTTGGCACAGCTTTTCGATTTCTCCGTAATTTCCCTGTTGATTTAAAAAATAGGGGTCAACTGTGATTGCCTTGACCTCAAATTTTTTGGGATAAAAGTCCCTAAACCTTGCCAAAGCGGACAGCAGTACCATACTGTCCTTACCGCCTGAAACACCAACTGCTATAATGTCATTTTCTTCTATCATATTGTATTTATCGGTGCAGGCTCGCACCTTTCCAAGTATCTTGTCCATAAGATTATTATATACTATTGAAAATAAAAAAGAAATAGGGTATAATGAAAACACTTTGAAAAAAATAGGTGATAAAATGAAAAAAATACTGGCTATGATTGCCTCAATAATTATGGTGGCAGTTTTTGTAACAGGTTGCGGTGTAGCACCTCAAACAACGCAAACGAAGGTTAAGCTTTCTTCACAACTGGAAGCACTTGAAAAGGGTATGAAGAACAAGGGCTTTATCCCCAAAAAGGATGTTGCAAAAACAGAGATGTCCCCTGTTAAGCAGGAGGGTACAGACGGCAAAACTCAGGAATACGGCGGTTATCTCATAATAGGCGCTGTGGAGGGCGTTCGTTATTCATTTAAGTATAACGAAAGTGATGTTAACCTTGAAATGTATCGTTTTGACCCCAAAAAGCTTGACGAAACAGGCAAAAAGACAATCAGCGATGTAAAAAGCACAGGTGAAATCAGTGTTGGCGAGGGTGAAAGCAAAATCAAGGCGTACCTCAGCGCTGATGAAAAGTATCTTCTTATCTATCAGGACTCAAGCACAGAGAAGAAAAACCAAACCAAGATGAATGACGCTATCGAGTATTTTAAAGGTTACAAGGAAAAATAATAGGCAAAAAGATACCCTGCACAGGCAGAAAAATGCTTGTGCAGGGATTTTTTGTGCTGGTTGGTATTGTAAAGTGATTTATTCAGTGTTTCCTTAATTTTATCCCTGTGGAGGAACTTGATTGTATGGATTATATTGATTGTTTTGGTTGTATGGATTGTTTTGGTTAAATTGATTATTTTGATTGTATGAGTTGTATGGATTGTACTGATTTGGTGTCGGTGGTACACTCTTTGCCATACGGTAGTAGCCCAGGGCAATTTTTGATTCTAATACATAAGGTATAACAGAAAGGATTGTTGCAATACCGCTTAGTATTATTGGGAGAACAAGTCGACTAACTAAAGAATCAATGATAAATACTCCCATAACATCTAAACCGATTCCGTCAATTATGCTTGGAATAATACATCCCATTATTATAAGGGACAATCCGGAAAGTATTGCAAATACAGCGTAAATTGCCAACATAACACCGTACACCTTGCCGGAAACAATCATATTTGGTGAGGTCATACTTTTTCTTGCACCGCCAAAGAACTTCATTCCCGAGATGGATAAGATTAATGTGAATGTACCAACAAGAATGAAAACAACAGACAAAACAATAAATACTACTGACATCACAACAGTTGCTTCATAATCAGTGCCTGTTACAGCGTTTGAACCGGCGGCAAGATTAAAGCCTAAAATACCACAGAAGATAGCATATAAAAGAATAAAGGATGCTGACACAATGCTGATTATGTATATTACAAAGAAAAACATAAGTCCGCCGGAAGGTGTTTTGTTGGGGTCAGGATTTTTGGATCTGAAGTAAATGAACAACCACATAGATGGAACAACTAAAGAGAAAATAAACTGAAGTACAGTCATTGTAATTCCATAGGAAGAGATAAAGCTCCTCGTAATTCGAAAGACCTCAGCGTCCTCGTTTCCCAAATTACCTGATGCATTAAGGATAGAGTAAATATCCTTAATAAAATCTGTTGAACTGTTTACAGTAAGAATAGATGCGACAAAAGATGTAATTACAGGTATAAGCAAAACTATACCCAAAATTAAAACAATCTTTTGGCTGAAATAATTTTTAATGTGTTGTACATTAATTTGATTTTTCATAAAAACCTCCTTGAAAATTTACCCGATACGGGAAGATAAATTCATTTTACATTATAAAAAGTAAAAAAGCAATATTTTATAGATTTAGGTACTTCTATATATAGTAGTTAAGTGGTTAGAATGTCCTATTTAATGTGGTGAAAATAAAAACAAAAAATTTTTTCAAAAAAGTTGAAAAAAGGTATTGACATTTGGGGTAAAGGGTCGTATAATAAAACACGTTCCGCTTGAGAAAGCGACAGAAAATCAAGTGAAAACTTGATTGAGAAAATTGCAGAAAAAAGAGGAACACGGACCTTGAAAATTAAACAACGAACTAAAGAAACCCGAAGATGACTTTGAGTT
>JAQXVY010000020.1 GCA_029225165.1 Oscillospiraceae bacterium | reverse complement strand
GCAATTTCTCTCATACTTAAGTCTTGTTCTAAAAACAGTTGTAGACTTTCTCTTTCTGATAGTGTAAAATGTGTATATGACTTCATGGTAACCTCCGTGTTGTGTTTTGTATGGTAACTTACATTTTACACTTTGGTTGCTATGAAGTCTATATTTATTTTTGGTGTTGCACTTGATATTATAATCTGCCCCCCTCCCTTTACACAAGTGAGGCTGTTTGTAGTTTCCAAAATGCTTAACTCTATTAAGGAAACACTGAATAAATCACTTTACACATCTTGTACGCATATTTTCCGCCGGTATGCCCAAAAAATCCTCGGAATACGCCAGTATTACTGCGGTTTTTTGAACATACCGACAAAAAATCTGACTGTACAATCTGTGCAAATGATTTAATCAGTGTTCCCTTAAATTTTTCATAAGTTGACGACATTGTTCAGACGAGGGAGCCTTTATCAAAAAACCTCTCCTTTGTAAGGAGAGGCGATTGTTATTAAATTATCCCTAAAGGTTTGTTTTTTATTTTTCCGCTTTGTCTTGGGTACTGTTTTGGGGTTGGGGATTTTTTGTTGATTACAATTATTGTTCTTTCGTCGCCTGTGGGCAGGGAAAATTCTGCAACTTTTTCCTTTTCACCACCAAGGATTTTTACTGCCCCTATCCCCTTTTCAAGCTCGGCTGTTCCGTTTTTGCCTTTCATTGCAACAAACTTACCGCCGACTTTTACATAGGGCATACAGTATTCAGAAAGAGTGTTCATATTTGCGACCGCCCTTGATGTTACAATGTCAAACTTATCCCTTAGTTTTTTATCCCGTCCACCCTCTTCAGCTCTTTTATGGATAATCTCTGCGTCTATACCTAAAGAATTGCAAACCTCATTTAGAAAAATCAATCTCTTGTTAAGGCTGTCAAGCAGTGTCAGCTTTATGTCGGGACGGACTATTTTAAGGGGTATTCCGGGAAAACCTGCACCTGTGCCAACATCAATTACCTTTGCACCAACAGGCACATCAACATACATAAGAAGTGTAAGGCTGTCGTAAAAATGCTTGATTGCAACCTCGTTTTCCTCTGTTATGGCTGTAAGGTTCATTTTGTTGTTCCATTCATTTAGGAGTTCATAATATTTTTGAAACTGCTGTTTTTGAGTGTCACTTAACATTATTTTCTTTTTGGCAAGTGCATTTGTCAGTACATCAATCATTTTCTTTTCTCCATAAAGGTGCGGTTGATAGCTGTGCCGTCATTTTTACACTCGTAAATTACAGCCTTAGTTGCCACCCTTTTGTCCACATATTTTCCGTCGTCGTCCATATAGAAAATCTCCGAGTAATCTCCGCCGTTTGGCGTTGGTCTGTTGTATCTTTCGTGGGTGATGATTTCTTCTTCCACTTCTATACTATCCAAGCTGATTATTTCATTTTCCATTATTTTACCTCTTTTGACTTAACCAAATTAACAAAACGCTTATATCCGCCGGGGAAACACCGCTGATTCGTGATGCCTGTCCTATATTTTCAGGCATAACCTTGTTTAGCTTTTCCTGTGCCTCAAGTCGAAGTCCTGTTACTGTTGTGTAGTCCACATCTTTTGGGAGCTTTTTCTTTTCCAGCTTACGCATTTTTTCAACCTGTTCAAGCTGTTTGTTAATGTATCCCTCGTATTTTATCTCTATTTCAACCTGTTCAAAGATATTTCTGTCCAAATCAGGACGGTCAACATCAACAGGTGTAAGACATTCATAGTTGATTTGAGGGCGTTTCAGTAAATCAATCATTCTTACCCCTGTTTCAACGGGAGATGTTTCACGTGAAACAAGTATGTTGTTCAGTTCATCTGTTGGGGCAAAAACTGTACTTTTAATTCTCTTATATTCCTCTTTTTTAAGCTCCTGCTTTTTAAGGTACCTTTCCCACCTACCGTCAGAAATAAGTCCGATTTCTCTGCCAAGGGGCGTCAGCCTTACATCTGCGTTATCCTGACGGAGAATAAGTCTGTATTCACTTCGGGATGTCATCATTCTGTATGGGTCATTACAGCCCTTTGTTACAAGGTCGTCAATGAGAGTACCAATGTAAGAGGATGCTCTGTCAAGGATAAATGGCTCTTTTCCCTGTACCTTTAATGCTGCGTTAATTCCTGCTATAAGTCCCTGTGCGGCAGCCTCCTCATAACCGCTGCTTCCGTTGAACTGTCCTGCACCGTACAAACCCTTAAAATCTCTGAATTCCAATGTGCTGTCTATTTGAAGTGGGTCTATGCAGTCATATTCAATTGCATAGGCAGGACGCATAATCTCAACATTTTCAAGTCCCTTTATGCTGTGGTAAAATGCTGTTTGCACCTCCTCAGGCAGTGAAGAACTCATACCCTGTAAGTACATTTCCTCCGTATCAAGTCCGCAAGGCTCAATGAATAACTGATGTCTTTCCTTGTTACTGAAACGGACAATTTTATCCTCAATGCTTGGGCAATAGCGAGGACCCACACCCTCGATTTTTCCGCCGTAAAGTGGACTTCTCTCTATATTGTCAAGAATAATCTGCTTTGTCTTATCATTAGTCCAGGATATGTGGCAAACAACCTTGTTTTCACCAAGGCTTTCTGTGTCATAGCTGAAAGGCACAGGTGGCTCGTCGCCCTCTTGAACCTCAAGTTCGGTAAAGTCAATGGAGCTTCTCAACACCCTTGCAGGTGTACCTGTCTTAAATCTTCTCAGCTTTAAACCTAAATTTTTAAGGCTCTGTCCCAAAAACTTTGCCGGAAAAATGCCGTCAGGACCGCTTTCATAGGAGGTGTCACCTACAAATATTTTACCGCCAAGGTATGTGCCTGTTGCAATTATAACAGCCTTTGTGGTGAAGATTGCGTCCATTCTGGATTTAAGTTCCCACAAATCCTCATCATTCTTTTTTATGTCAACAATTTCAGCCTGTCTAAGGACAAGGTTTTCCTGTAACTCCAGCTTATGCTTCATAGTATCTGCATATTTTCGTCTGTCAATTTGGGCTCTCAGAGAATGAACAGCAGGACCCTTTCCCCTGTTTAACATTCTCATTTGCAAAAAGCACTCATCTGCAGTTCTGCCCATCTCTCCCCCAAGTGCGTCAATCTCCCTGACGAGATGACCCTTGGCTGTTCCGCCTATTGAGGGATTGCAGGGGCAGTTGCCCACAGCATCATTATTTATTGTAAAAATTATTGTTTTGCAACCAAGTCTTGCTGAGGCAAGTGCAGATTCTATCCCTGCGTGACCTGCTCCAATAACAGCAACATCATATTCTCCTGCTAAATAACTCATATCTTTCACCTTATATGTTAATTCATAATAATTTCTGTTTCAAAATATTGTTCTTGAAAATGCACCTTTTCCATTATTTCTTTTAATGTGAATTTCATATTATCAGGTGCAACCACCAATTTATCCTCAACATCATCAAGCCTACGGATAATAGCAATCACAGTTCCACTAAAACTATCTACCCTTTCATCAACACCTAAAATATAAGCATCCTGCTCCTCACCATCTCTGGCAAATATATTTTCGATATATCCGTAATTTATGGGATAGATAATATCCTTATGATTAGGATGTGTTGTACCAAGGGGTCTGTCAACAATAACGTCAACAGACTTTCCTAATAATTGAAGTAAATCCATACTACTTTCCCACACAGAAATTGTGGAACACGCTGTCAACAATTTCTTCCGACGCTCTTTCTCCTGTCAGCTCCAAAAGATAATCAATAGTTTCTTGGAGTGAAACGGTTACTGCGTCCAATGTAAGTCCCATATCCAAAGCAGTTTTTGCCTCAAAAAGGTTATCAAGTGCATTTTTTATTGCATTTCTCTGTCTTTCGTTTGCAATAATTCCACCGCTTGGGTCAAAATTTTCTGTTCCTGCAACCTTTTCTATTACTTTTTTAAGCTCTTCTATATTTTCCTCATTCTTTGCAGAAATATATACTAAATGTTTAATATTATCTTTTATATACTCTATGTTGATTTTATTTTCTAAATCGGTTTTATTTATGACGGCTATACTTGGCATATCCTTAATTTCGTCAATCAGTTTTATGTCCTCTTCTGTCAGCTCCTCACTGTTATCAAAAAGGGCAATCACAAGACCGCAGCTATGGATTTTTTCCATAGTTTTTTGGACACCGATTTTTTCGATTTCGTTGTCGGTTTCTCTTATACCGGCTGTGTCGGATAGCTTTAAGAGTACATTTCCCACAAGTACAGTGTCCTCTACAACATCCCTTGTCGTACCTGCAACAGAGGTTACTATGGACTTTTCCCTACCGGCTAAAAGGTTCATAAGTGTGGATTTTCCCGCATTTGGTCTGCCTGCAATTACTGTGTCTATTCCCTCTTTTATAACCTGTCCTGCATCATAAGTGGAAAGTAATTTTTCAAGGGTTTTTATACTCTTTTCAACTGCATCCTTTACAGACTCCGTTGTTACCTCGGGGATATCCTCCTCGGGATAATCTGCCCAAGCGGAAAGGTGAGCTGTTTTGTTAAGGAGTAAATCCTTAATTTCCATACTTTTTTTGTACAAAGCACCCTCTTTTACATACATTGCAGAACGGACAGCGTCCCTTGACTGTGCAGAAATAATGTCCATAACCGACTCAGCCTCGGTTAAATCCATTTTACCGTTAAGATATGCCCTTTTTGTAAATTCACCGGGCTGTGCAAGGGTTGCTCCTGCATCAATTACGCACTTTAAAACCTCTCTTGTAATGAACATACCGCCGTGACAGGATATTTCCACAACATTTTCACCTGTAAAGCTCCTTGGGGCAACATATTTCAGCACAACGACCTCGTCAATTTTTTCATTATTGCGATAAATATAACCGAAGAGTGCAGTATAACCCTTAATGTCGGCAATTTTTTTTCCACTTGCCGATTTAAAGATTTTGTCGGTAATTTCAAAGGATTTTTCACCGCTGATTCTTATTACTCCTATACCACCCTGTCCTTGGGCTGTGGAAATTGCTGTAACTGTACTCATAAAAACACAACCTTAAATCAATAAAATAAAAAATGGAGACGATTTCGCCTCCATTTAACATTATAATTTTCCGTAAAGGCTACCTTCGTTGATTGGCTCTCTGGTAGGTGTTGTGCTTGTGCTTTCACCACTTTTGCTGTAACCACCACTTCGTCTGCCTCTATAATTATTGTTTCTTCTTCTGTTATCAAAATTTCTCTTTGGTGCGTCAGGGTCAGGACCAATCACTACGTGACGGTTCATATTCTCTCCCTCACTCCAAGAAACAGCTCCTCTTACCTTTTGAACAGCAGTATGGATAATTCTTCTCTCATAAGGGTTCATTGGCTCAAGGCGAGAAGTTTCACCTGTTTTAACTGCCTTAAATGCAAGCTTTCTGCCTAAAATTTCAAGAGTTTTTTCTCTCTTTTCTCTGTAATTGCCTGTGTTAATGGAAATTCTGTAATAATTATTTTCCACATGATTTGCAACAAGTCCTGTGAGATACTGGAGAGAATTAAGAGTTTCTCCTCTTCTTCCGATTACAAAACCGATACCCTCGCCTTCAAGGTTAATTTCTGCTCCGTCCTCTTCCTCTTTGACAGTCATTTCAATTTCTGTAAGTCCCAGTGCGTCCAGAATACTTTTGAGATAGTCAGACGCAACCTTTGCAGGGGATTCCTTAATCTCCAATGTAACCTTAACCTTGGCTTCCTTACCGCCGAAAAGACCAAGCTTTTTCTTTTCAGGCTGTTGGATTACCTCAAAATTAACACCCTCTGTGGATGAATCAATACCAAGCTCTTTGTAGGCATTTTCAAGGGCAATTTCAATAGTTTCGCCCATTCCGATAGATTCTTTAATCACTTTTTCACCTTCTGTTATAAAACTCTTTTACATATTTTTTTCGTTTTGTTCCAAAAGTGCAACATGACGAGCTTCCTGATTAGCAATCATTGTAACCGGATTGTAGAACTTGTGCATTACAATAGACTGAACAAGTCCCAAAACTGTGGAGCAAATCCAGTAGAAACCAACGGCGGCAGGTACGGAATATGCGATATATGCCGAGAAAAGAGGCATAGCAAGGAGCATAAACATCATACAACCCTGCATTTGAGTACCGTTGAGCTTCATTGTAATGATTTGTGTTGCAATTGATGAAACAAGACAAAGAATTGGAATAAGAATATACCAAGAACCGAACATACCGTAGGTTGCCGGAACTTCAAGCATACTTATTCCACTGCCCGGAATAAGGTCAAAACCATTCGCAAGCATATTAATGTTATCTATCTGTGCTTGTGTAAAGCAGTTCTGAATAAAGTCGGTGTTACTCATAGCACCAAAGTTATTGAGAACCTCTATCTGCTGATAGTATGTATTTACGCTTGTATGTAAAGGCATACCGGGGATATGCTGTGCATAATTAACAGCAGAATTAACAAGATTAGAATCAAGATGAAGCGTATTTGTAAGAGGAGAAGAAATACTGTAAAAGATACCCAGCATAACAAGCATTGGAACTATACTTGTAAGGCATCCTGAGGTTGGGCTGACGCCCTCCTTTTGATACAGCTTTTGCATTTCCTCATTAGCTTTTACTTTATTGTTTTTATACTTTTCCTTAATCTCCTGTTGTTTCTTTTGGAGTCTGGCGTTGTTAGCCATTGCCTTTTGCTGTTTAATTGAAAAAGGGAAAAGTACAATTTTAGCCAAAATAGCAAATATGATAATTGCTATACCATAGTTTTGTACGAGATAAAAAATCGGCCACAAAACATAACCAAAAATACTTCCGAAGAAGTTAAATAATGCCATTTTATTTTCTCCTTTTGTTTTTCTCTTTCTTAGGAGGAACAGGGTCGAAACCACCTTTAGAAAAAGGATTACACCTTAGTATCCTCCAAACTGTCATAAGCCCTCCTTTAAAAGCACCGTGGGTACTGATAGCCTCAATACCGTAGCTTGAACAGGTGGGATAATACTTACACTTTGAGCTTGTGTACGGAGATATACATTTTTTGTAGAACTTAATAATTGCTATGAAAACCTTTTTCATAACTTTTCTGTCCTTAAAACATTTGCTTTCTTAAGATGATTAATCATTTCTTTTTTAACAAGTGTACTCTTTACATAGGGAGTTTTACCCCTTGCAACAAAAACAATGTCATATCCCGGAATAATATCACTGTACAGATCATAGAAAGATGCTCTTATAACTCTTCTTGCCCTACTTCTCTGTACAGCCTTACCGATTTTTTTGCTGGTAGTTATTCCGTACCTTTTTTCATTACTTCTGTTTTTCAGAACATAGGTTACAAGGGAAGAACCTACAAAGCTTTTGCCTTTTCGGTACAATCTGAGAAAATCCCTGTTCTCTTTTAAAGTAACACCTTTTCCCATGTAATCACCTTTGAGAATAAAATAAAAAGAAAGACCACTTAAAAGTGGCCTTCATTTTAAGGAAATACTGATTAAATCATTTGCACATATTGTGCAGTCAGATTTTTCGTCAGTTTGTACAAACAAACCGCAGTAATGCTGAGCACTCTGAGGATTTTTTGGGCAAGCCGGCGGAAAATAAGGGACAAGATGTGTAAACAGCGTTAGCGTTATTTATTCAGTGTTTCCTTAATAAGACAACTTCTTTCTACCTTTAGCTCTTCTTCTGGCTAAAACTTTACGGCCGTTCTTTGTTGCCATTCTCTTTCTGAAGCCATGCTCTTTCTTTCTATGAAGCTTTTTAGGCTGATATGTTCTCAGCATAGAAAACCCTCCTTTCGGATTTACATTACATTACCTTGCAATATAGCATTATATATTATTTTGCAAATACAGTCAACAAAAATTTTTTATTTTTTGCTTTTTATTTTAAAGTATTTTTTATTTTTTATTACATAGTACAATATATAGTATTTTTCTAAGTTTTAACCACAAATTATGTCAGAATTTTTTTGTAAAAAACCTTATAATTTTAATAGTAAACATATACTTATAAATGTGTTTAGAAAAGCAATTATTTTTATTGCAAAATTTAACTGTTTTTGATATAATGTATAATGTATCTGTATGGGCGGATAAAACTATACAGGATTATTTTAAAGCATTTTATATACTTTTTTAAATGGATTTTGAAACAGATAAGGATTAATAAAGGAAGTGCAAAAATGGATTCCTTCAGCGAAGCCTGGAACATAATAAGTGAATATTGCAAAAGTAAGATTACAGATGTTGCCTACAACACTTGGATTAAGAGGATTGAGCCTGTAAGCCTTGATTTTGACAAAAACGAAACGACTCTCCTTGTTCCAAACGACTTTCACCGTCAAACACTTATGAGGTGCTATATTCCACTTCTTAACGATGCTTTTGACACAGTTTTCGGAACTCACTTTAATATTGTTTTTCGTGTACCTGACGAGGTTAACAATATACAGGAAAAGGAACAAAAGTCAACTGCCGAAA
Source organism: Oscillospiraceae bacterium (assembly GCA_029225165.1). GTDB lineage: Bacteria > Bacillota > Clostridia > Oscillospirales > Acutalibacteraceae > Ruminococcoides. The sequence goes on along the minus strand of JAQXVY010000020.1, from coordinate 15,308 downwards.
CAGGTTATGAATTTACCTTTGAAACCTTTATTGTAGGTTCTTCAAACAAATTTGCCCACGCTGCCTCAATAGCTGTTGCTCAAAATCCTGCCGGTGCATACAACCCACTTTTCCTTTACGGAAACAGCGGTCTTGGTAAAACTCATCTTCTTTGTGCTATAAGCAACGAAATAAAGAAAAATCAGCCAAGCAAAAATATTGTGTATGTTAAGGGTGACGACTTTACCAACGAGCTTGTTGAGTCAATAGCCAAAGCAACCACATCTGAATTTAGAAATAAATACAGAAACGCCGATGTTCTTCTGGTGGACGATGTTCAGTTTATCGGCGGTAAGGAGAGAACACAGGAAGAATTTTTCCACACCTTTAACACTCTTTTTGAGGCTAACAAGCAGATTGTACTTACATCCGACCGCCCTCCAAGAGAGATTAAAACTCTCGAGGACAGGCTCCGTTCAAGGTTTGAGTCCGGACTTCTCGCTGATATTCAACCGCCTGATTTGGAAACAAGAATTGCAATTATTAAGCGTAAATCGGAAATTTTGGGTATAAACCTTAACGATGATGTGTGTGAATATATTGCAAAAAATCTAAAGACAAATATTCGTCAGCTTGAGGGTGTTGTTAAAAAGCTAAAGGCAAAAATTTTGCTTTCGGGAGAAGAACCGTCACTTTCCGTTGTTAAAGAGGGAATAAGCGATATTCTTAACAACGACACTCCACCAGAGCTTACAGTTGAAAAGATAATTGAAGAGGTGGGCAGAAATTACGGTTTCTCTGCTGATGAAATAAGGAACTCCAAAAATCACAAGGCTAACATCAGCCAGGCAAGGCACATTGCAATTTACATTGTAAGAAACCTTACAAATCTTTCTATGATAGAAATAGGCAAGGAGTTCGGCAACCGTCACTACACTACAATAGTTTATACTATTCAAAAGATAACACAGCAGATGCAGGAAAATGTTGCTATAAAGGAAACAATAGAGGACATAATTAAGAATATAAGAGACAGATAATTTTTCACATTTTCACACACATTCACATCACATACTTTCACAAAATGTTGAAAACTTATTTTATCATCTCTTTTATTCACATAATTTATTTTTTTCAACATTTTTTATGTTGACTTAAAAATGTGATTATATCTGCGTTATACGGACTTTTCATATATTTTCACACCCTCTATTACTACTATTATAAATTTACATAACAAATCATTTGAAAAATGGAGAAAGGACAAAAAATGAAATTTACTTGTTCAAGAACAGACCTAAGCAACGCTGTTACAAATGTTCAAAGAGCAGTTGCAACTAAATCTTCAATGCCTTCACTTGAGGGAATACTTATAAAAGCATATGACGGTTATCTCAACTTATCAGGCTATGACCTTGAAATCGGAATTACAACAGATGTTGAGGCTCAGCTTGACAGTGAAGGAGAAATTGTTGTTTCAGCCAGACTTTTCGGTGACATTATAAGAAAGCTTCCTGAGGAAGTTGTTACCATTGAAACAGACGAAAGAATGGTAACTTACATTACAAGCGGTCACGCAGCATATCAAATCATCGGACTTTCTGCAACAGAATATCCTGACCTGCCTAAATTTGAAGAAACCGACAAAATTGTAATTAACGGCGGACTTTTAAGGGATATGATTCGCCAGACAATCTATGCTGTTTCCGACAACACATCAAAGCCTATCTATACAGGCTCACTGTTTGAAATTAAGGACAAGGTATTAACCATTGTTGCAATTGACGGTTACAGAATGGCTATTCGTAAGGAAACAATCGACAGCGACTCCGAAAACAGCTTTGTTATTCCGAAGAAAACACAGAGTGAAGTGCTAAAGCTGATAACAGATGATGAAGAAAATGTAGAAATTGTTATCGGTCAGCGACACACACTGTTTAAGGTTGGTTCTTTCTATGTTATTTCAAGACTGATCGAAGGTCAGTTTATCGACTATAATTCAACAATACCAAAGGGAACTGAAACAGAGGTTGTTGTAAATACAAGGGAAATCGGTTCTTCTGTTGAAAGAATGAGCCTTTTGGCAAACGAAAAAATACCTTCCCCTGTAAAATGTGTTTTCAGTGATGATGAAATAAAGATGACCTGCAAAACATCAATGGGTAAGGCAAATGACGCAATAAGAACAACAATAGCCGGAAGTGATGTTGAAATCGGCTTTAACAACAGATATTTGCTTGACGCAATCAAAAATTGCGATACAGACGAGGTAAAGCTAATCCTTAACGGAGGACTTTCACCAATGATAATAAAACCTGTAAAAAGCGACAGCTTTTTATACCTTGTAGTACCAATGAGAATATCACAATGAGCAGAGAAGTAATTTTTATTGAAACAGAATTTATAAGACTTCAGGATTTACTTAAATTTTCCGGTATGACCGATACGGGAGGACAGGCAAAGTTCCTTATTCAAGAGGGTTATGTCCTTGTTAACGGAGAGATTTGTACAGTGAGGGGCAAAAAGCTTGTTGAGGGCGACAAGGTAACCCTTGACGATAAAACTTTAGAGGTTAGACGATATTGAAAGTAAAGTATTTGGAATTTGAAAATTTCAGAAATCTTGAAAAAAATAAGGTTTATGCCCACGAAAATACAAATGTTATCTTCGGAGAAAATGCCCAGGGTAAAACTAATCTTCTTGAATGTATTTGGCTTTTCTGCGGAGGTCATTCCTTTAGAGGCTCTGCAGAAAAGGAGCTTGTAAAATTCGGAGAAAAGTTTTTCAAAATAAAACTGTGCTTTGACGGACAGGAAAGAGAACAAAATGCCGAAATAAGGTATACGGGCGGAAATAAAGAGGTCTATATTAACGGCGTCAAGAAAAAAAGCGGTGCAGAGCTTATCGAAAGATTTTCCTGTGTTGTATTTTCTCCCGAGCACCTTTCGCTTGTTAAGGCAGGACCGGGAAAAAGGAGAAAATTCCTTGACGGTGCACTTTGTCAGCAAAAACTAAAGTATGCAATGTACTTTTCAAAGTACAATCAAGTGCTAAATCAGAGAAATGCCTTGCTTAAAGATATAAACAAACATCCCGAGTTAAAAGCAACCCTTGAAATATGGGATGATAATTTGAGTATGTTGGGAGCATATATTATTCAGCAAAGGGTAATATATGCAGAAAAATTAAAGGAAAATGCCCAGTACTTCCACAGTGGTATATCCGAAGAAAAAGAAATTTTAGATATAGAATATGTTTCCACAATAAAAGAAATCAATGTGGAAAATTTAGAAGATATTAGGGAAAAGTTTTTAAAGAATTTAAGGGATAATTTAAAGGATGACCTGTATAATGGTTTTACAACTGTGGGACCTCACAGAGATGATATAAACATACTGATAAACGGTATGAAGGCAAAAAATTTCGGCAGTCAAGGTCAGCAGAGAAGTGCTGTGTTGTCATTAAAGCTGTCCGAGGCAAATTTGTTAAGTGAAATTCACGGGGAAAAGCCTGTTTTACTTTTAGATGATGTTCTGTCGGAGCTTGACTCAAAAAGGCAGAGCTATCTCCTAAATAAAATAGACGACTATCAGGTTTTCATTACCTGCTGTGAAAAAAGCAACAAGGAACTGCTGAAAAAGGGAAAGGTATTTTCCGTTGTAAACGGTAAAGTAACATCAGAATTATGAAAGTAAGAAGTAATAGTGAAGTTAAACATCTCTCTTGTCATTCCTAGGAAACGAAGTGACCGAGGAATCTGAAAGAAAAGCAGTATTGCCTAACACGACACTGACAGGTTATATGAAAGTGTGGTTTCTCTGACAAAGTAAGCTGCAAAGGAAAGAATTTTTATGTATCTCCATTTAGGTGAAAATACAGTTGTAAGAACTGATGATATTATAGGTATTTTCGATATGGATACCTCCACAATCTCCAAGTGGACAAAGGAATATCTTTCAGGTGCAACAAAGAATAAAAGGGTAATCAATGTTTCAATGGAGTTACCAAAAAGTTACATTGTATGCAATGAAAATAATGAAATAAAGGTATATGTAAGTCAGATAAGCAGTCAAACGCTTATGAAAAGAAAAAGTAATTTGTGAAAGGTCGTATGTTATGAAATTAGCAAAATGTCCTTACTGCGGGAGAAGGTTGTCCTATCCTTCTGCATTTATGTACAAATCAAAAGGTGAATATAAATGCACCAGATGTAAAAAGGAGAGCAATGTCTTTATCAACAAAAAGATGTGGCTTGCCTTTACACTTACAATGATGGTTGCAATAGTGGCTATGATACTCATAATTATGTTTCTTGCAGACAAAAGCCCGTTTATGTTTTTGTTTGTTATGATACCTTTTATGATTTTCTACCTTTTTGTGCCTTTCTTTGTAAAGCTAAGACCTCTCAAAAAATACCGTGACTTTGTTATACAACAGCAAAAGTTTACAAAGCCTGAAATTTTACCTCCGATAACCGACGAGGAATTTGAGCATAGCGGACCTATGATAAATACTGATGTGTTCAATCAGATTAAGGCAAAAAGAAGAATAATTACAGAGGAAGAAGAGGCAAGGACAAAGGCATTCGTTGAGGATGATGATTTTAAAAAGGTTGAAACCGACACAATATCAAGGGATTTGTTAAAGGGAAGAACAGCCGCCTTTAACTTTAACGGCAAAGAAAAATCATCCGACATAAACTACTTTGACGATTTGCTGAATGACGACTGATTATGTTTAAAAAACCTGTTTGTCCTCATTGCAGGGCAATATATGACTATAAAGAAATTAATAATCAAAAGAATAATGAAGAAGTAAAATGTCACAACTGCAAAAAATATTTTACAGTCAAAAAAACAAAAGGATATGTAATCCTTATGACAATGGCTGTATTGTTTGCAATAGTTTTCAACATTTTTCTTTTGACTGTTATAAATATTAAGGGAATAATTCCCTTGTTTATTTCAGCGGTGCTGATAATTATTATTGCGTTGTTTTTAAAACCTTTTTTTGTAAAATATAAAGGAAACACTGAATAAATCACTTTACACATCTTGTACGCATATTTTCCGCCGGTATGCCCAAAAAATCCTGGTCATACGCCAGTATTACTGCGGTTTTTTGAACATACCGACAAAAAATCTGACTGTACAATCTGTGCAAATGATTTAATCAGTATTTCCTAAGAAATAGAGAACAGAAATTAAGAGAAAATCAGAAATGATTTTTTAGGTGGAGGAATTGTATTGGATAATGTAAATGAAATCACCAAAGTAGAAAACGAATACGGTGCGGACGAAATTCAAGTCCTTGAGGGACTGGAGGCTGTTCGTAAAAGACCGGGTATGTACATAGGCTCAACAGGCGAACAGGGTCTTCATCACCTTGTTTATGAAATTGTTGATAACTCCATTGACGAGGCACTTGCAGGATACTGTACAAAAATTGAGGTATCAATTTTGCCAGGCAATATAATCAGAGTTAAGGATAACGGCAGAGGTATTCCTGTTGGTATAAATGCAAAGATGGGTATGCCTGCTGTTACTGTTGTTTTCACCGTTCTTCACGCCGGAGGTAAGTTTGGCGGCGGCGGATACAAGGTGTCAGGCGGTTTGCACGGTGTTGGTGCGTCTGTTGTAAATGCACTTTCCGAGTATCTTGAGGTAAGAGTTTGTGACGGCAAGGATATTTACTTCCAGCGTTATGAACGAGGAAAAATAATGAATGACCTTGAAATTATAGGTCAGGGAACAGAAAAGGGAACAGAGGTTATCTTTAAGCCAGACCCTGTTATGTTCACAGATACCATAGTTTATAAGTACGAAATTCTTGAAAAACGTCTGCGTGAACAGGCTTTCCTTAACGCAGGTGTTAGAATTGAACTTAAGGATGAGCGTGACCCTGAAAATGTAGTTGTAAATGAGTATTGCTACGAGGGTGGAGTGCGTTCTTTTGTAAACTTTATCAGAGAAAGAAAGAGTAAAACCAAGGAAATCAATCCTTTACACGAAGAAGTTATTTACTTTGAGGCTGAAAATGAGGACAACACAATGTCTGTTGAAATTGCAATGCAGTACACAGACGCAATTTCATCAGATGTTCGTTCATTTGCCAACAATATCCATACAATCGACGGCGGTACTCACGAGGAAGGTTTTAGGCGTTCCCTTACAAAGGTGCTTAACGAATACGGCAGAAGATTTAACAAGCTTAAGGAAAAGGACGACGACCTGAAGTACAGCGACTACGAGGAAGGTCTTTTTGCAGTTATTTCCGTAAAGCTTACTGAGGCTGAGTTTGAAGGACAGACCAAGGCAAAGCTTGGTAACACAGAAGTCCGCACAATGGTTTATCAGCTTATTAAAAATAAATTTTCGGAATTTCTTGAGGAAAATCCTGCAATCGGCAAGGTAATTTTTGACAAGGCTATGATGTCCTACACAGCAAGAATTGCCGCACAAAAGGCAAGGGAGAATGTAAGAAGAAAGTCAGCACTTGACGGAGCAAGACTTCCCGGTAAGCTTGCCGACTGTCAAAGCAAGGATTCCTCGGAAACAGAAATATATATCGTAGAGGGTGACTCTGCGGGTGGTTCAGCCAAGGAGGGCAGAGATAGAAGAATTCAGGCTATCCTCCCGCTTTGGGGTAAAATGCTGAATGTTGAAAAGGTCAGGGAGGACAAGGTGTACGGAAACGACAAATTAACCCCTGTTATCCTTGCCCTTGGAACAGGACTAAAGGACGACTTTGACATTTCAAAGTTGAGATACGACAAAGTTATCATTATGGCTGATGCCGATGTTGACGGCTCTCACATCCGCACACTTCTTTTAACATTCTTTTTCCGCTTTATGCGACCTCTCATTGAGGAGGGTCATGTGTATATTGCACAGCCTCCGCTATACAGAATTACAAAGGGTAAAAAGCATAAATATGCCTATTCCGACGAGGAAAGGGACGCTATGCTTGCTCAGATTGAGGGAAAGACAGAAATTCAGCGTTACAAGGGTCTTGGTGAAATGGACCCTGAACAGCTTTGGGAAACTACAATGAATCCCGAAACAAGAACAATGCTCCGTGTTGAACTAAAGGATGCGGAACAGGCTGACGAAACCTTCTCAATGCTTATGGGTGAAAAGGTTGAGCCGAGAAAAGAATTTATCGAGGCTAACGCCCGATTTGTTGAAAATCTTGATATATAAGGAGGGATAAAAATGGCTGATAACAACGAAAAAGACTACACAATGCCTCAGGCAAAAACTATAAATGTTGATATTGACAGGGAAATGAGAAAATCATTCCTTGACTATTCAATGTCAGTTATTGTATCCCGTGCACTTCCCGATGTGAGGGACGGCTTAAAACCTGTACACAGAAGAATACTATATACAATGCACGAAAAAGGTCTTGAACCAAACAAGCCTTACCACAAGTGCGCCGACACAGTCGGTGCTGTGCTTGGTTCTTATCACCCACACGGTGACGCATCTGTTTATGACGCCCTTGTAAGACTTGCACAGACATTTTCAATGCGATATATGCTTGTTGACGGTCACGGTAACTTTGGTTCCGTTGACGGCGACCCACCTGCCGCTTACAGATATACAGAGGCAAGAATGAGCAAAATTTCAACAGAAATGCTTACCGATATTGATAAGAATACTGTTGACTTTATGCCAAACTATGATGACAGACTTCAGGAGCCCACTGTACTTCCTTCAAGGTTCCCTAACCTTCTTGTAAACGGTTCTTCAGGTATTGCCGTTGGTATGGCTACAAACATTCCGCCTCACAATTTAGGCGAGGTTGTTGACGCAATGTGCCTCCTCATTGACAACCCTGACGCAGAGGTTGCCGACCTTATGGAATGTATGCCCGGACCTGACTTCCCCACAGGCGCTATTATTATGGGCAGAAGCGGTATAAGAGCCGCCTACGCCACAGGCAGAGGAAAAATTGTCCTCAGGGCAAAGACAGAAATTGAAGAGCAGAAAAACGGAAGATTTAAAATTATTGTTTCCGAGCTTCCTTATCAGGTAAACAAAGCAAGACTTATTGAGTCTATTGCCGATATGGTCAGGGATAAAAGGCTGGAGGGTATCTCCAACATTGAGGATCACTCCGACCGTAACGGTATGCACATTGAAATTGACATCAAGAGGGACGCATCCCCTCAGGTTGTGCTGAACACACTCTTTAAAAATACACAGCTCCAAATCACCTTTGGTGTAATCAACCTTGCCATTGTAAACGGTGAGCCTAAGGTTCTCACACTAAAGGAAATGCTTCAGCATTACATTGATTTTCAGGTTGAGGTTATTGTTCGCAGAACAGAATTTGACCTTAAAAAGGCACAGGAAAGGTGCCATATCCTTGAGGGTCTGAAAATTGCACAGGACAACATTGAAGAGGTAATCAAGGTTATCAGGGAGTCAAAGGACCAGACCACAGCAAAGGCAAATCTTTGTGAAAAATTCGGTCTTGATGACGTTCAGGCTCAGGCTATTGTACAAATGCGTCTTGGACAGCTGACAAACCTTGAAAGAGAAAAGATTGAAAACGAAATAAACGAGCTGACAATAAAGATTGCTAACCTAAATGAAATCCTTGCAAGCAAGGAAAAACAGCTTAGCCTTGTAAAAGAGGAAACTATGGCTGTAAGGAACAAGTATGCCGACCAAAGAAGAACAGAAATTTGTGCTGTTTCAGGCGAGGTTGACATTGAGGACCTTATTCCACAGGAGGATTGCGTTCTCACACTTACACAGTTTGGTTACATCAAGAGAATACCTGCCGACACCTACAAAATCCAAAATCGTGGCGGCAGAGGTGTTTCCGGTATGTCAAGAAGAGAAGAGGATGTAGCCAAGGAAATGTTTGTTGTCAACTCCCACGACCTTATTCTGTTCTTTACCGACAAGGGCAGAGTTTACCGTATTAAGTGCTACGAGGTTCCCGAGGGTTCTCGTCAAAGCAAGGGTATGAATATTGCAAATCTCCTGCCTATTGACCAGGACGAAAAGGTCACTTCAATGATTAAGGTTGACAATATGGAGGATGACAAGTACCTCATTATGGTTACCAAGAAGGGCATAATCAAGAGGATTGAGCTTTCAGCCTACAACACAGCAAGAAAGGGCGGACTTATTGCCCTTGAGCTTAACGAGGGTGACGAGCTTTCCTGGGTTAAGATGACCGAGGGTAACGATAATGTTATTGTTGCAACCAAAAACGGTATGGCTATCCGCTTTAACGAAAATGATGTGAGGGCAATGGGCAGACAGGCTCGTGGAGTAAAGGCTATGAAGCTTGAAGATAATGACGAAATTGTGGGAATGTGTGTTGCATCTGACGACGATATGGTTCTCACCGTTTCCGAAACAGGCTACGGAAGAATTTCCAAGGCTGTTGACTACCGTGTTCAGTCCCGTGGCGGTAAGGGTCTTACAAACTACCACACAGACAAGTACGGCAAGGTAGCCACAGTTCAGTCAGTGAGCCTTGATGACGACATTATTATGATTTCAAAGTCAGGTATTGTTATCAGGATTGAGGCATCCTCTGTAAGAATTTGCAACAGACCAAGCAAGGGTGTAACACTTATGAAGCCTGTTGACGGGGACAAGGTTGTTACAATAGCAACTGCACCTCACGAGGATGAAGAAAACAGTGAAAATCCACAGGAAGAAGTAAACTGCGAAAATCAGGAAATTACAGAACAAGCAGATAATAATGAGTAATATGCAGTATGAAGATTAAAAAACTTTCCATAATTATTGTTTTGATAATGGCAGTTTTGTCAGCCACACTTCTGACAGGCTGTGATAAAGGACAGGAAAATTCAAAAAACAATTTTCCCGAAAACAAATCGACAGTAATCAATGCAAAAAATTCCTCTCAAAGGTCATACGACATAGATATTGAGGAATTTACAGAAAAATTTAATGAAATGTATGAGGATAAGACAAATAAAGGTGGCGTTGCCCTTGACAGCAAGGACAAACCCACAGGTCTTACCGAAGAAAACTTTACCCAAATCGGTGATAAAAAGGTTAAGGACGGAGAAACCACCTGCAACACCTATCATCATCCAACGGCAAAATGCGAAATTATCCTTACAGTTGACAATAAAACCGAAAAGATAATTTCCTTTGCCGTTGCAACAACAGGTGAAGTGTGGGAAAAGTCTGCAAAGGATGTGGAAACAGTAGCAGTGATCGGCTCTGTTGTGTGCGGAGGTTATGAAATTGAAGATTTTAACTTTTTCAAAAAACTGTACGAAAGCGCCATAAGCGGAAACTGTTTCTATGACGAAATTCTCTACAAAACCTCAGGAACGGAAAAGGACAACTGCTCGGTAATAAAGCTGATGTCACTGCCCTGCTCAAAGGACTCAATCAGCAAAACATCATACACCGACTACAAAAAATATTTAAACAAAGACTGCAAATTCGGAGAGCATTAATTTCAAAATTAGGACTGTCGCAAAATTTATTCTTTGCGATAGTCTTTTTTGCCTAATAATAGTAAATTATTAATAAATTATATTATGAAAAACATAAATTTCGTATATTATAGAAAAGTTTTGAAAATTTGTCCCATATTCCGTTTTTTTATTGTTGTATTAATAAAGGTATTGTAAAATATAACTGTTGTTATTAGTGAGGAATATTAAGATGACAAAATTTACTGACAAAATCTTAAAAATATTAGCTGTGATTTTCGGGTTTTTTACCTGTGTAACAATTTTTTGTGCATTTCAATTATACACATCAACAGGGCATTACTTTACTGCAACAACCCATAACAATTTTCAATTATTTTTGTTATATTCAATGAATATTTCAGGCGGAATACTGATTGCCTTTGGAATTCTTGCTATGTTCCGACTGATAAACAAATTGTCAAGGAGAGGGCTTGTTATTGCAAGTGCTGTTCTCTTTGCACTGTTTGGGGGAGTTTTGCTTTTTGTACTCCTGAACTACACCACAATCCCCATTAGCGACAGCTTTTATGTCAACGATTATGCTGTGGGTATGGCTAAAGGTAAGTATAGTGTGATTGACGGCAGTACAAGGTATTTTGCGAAGTACTCAAACAACAATCCTATGGTGATTTTACTTTACTTACTTTACTCAATAGCAGATTTCTTTGGTGTTACCGACCTTATTACGTTTGGCAGATGTGTAAACGCTGTTGCGATTATGGGTGCTGAGGTGCTGTTTTTCTTTGCAGTAAAAAAACTCACAGGAAAACTCACCACAGCAGTAAAATTCCTTTTGCTTAGCCTTATATATCCACCTGTTATGTTTTTAGTGCCTTGGGTATATACCGCATCGTTTTGTCTGCCCTTTATGGGAGGAATTTTCCTTGCAGGGGCTAACCTTTACCGTGCAAAAAAGAAATCTTCAGTTATTATAAATTCAGCCGTTGCAGGTGTTTTGACAGTTGCAGGCTACAATATTCGACCTGTTGTAATGATTTTGTCAATTGCATTCTTTATATGCCTTGCAATATGGACTTTACGAAGTAAGGAAAGGCTGAAAAAGGCTATTACAATATCCTTGGTAGGTGTAATATTTGCAGTAGGAACATTCGCCTGTTGCACCGCTTTAAACAATCATTACTATACTGGAAGTGAAAGAAATTTTCCCCTTATACACTGGGTTGCAATGGGACTAACAAATGACGGAACATTTGACGGCAATTTGGTTGCACAAAATGAAAAACTCTCAACAAAACAGGAGATTACGGAAAACTGCAAGGAATATATTAGTAAAGCAATAAAAAAATATACCCCTGTAACCTTTGTTAATCACTTGTACAAAAAGCACAAAAGTATTTGGGGCGACGGCAGTATGACCTTCCACCAAAGAATAAAAGGAGTAGAAAAGTATGCCAAGGGTGCAAAATATTTAATTGGCGAAAAGTCGGACTTTCTGTACATTTACTGTCAGATGTTCTGGATAGCCCTAAATATTTTGACTTTAATTTTTGCCGTAGGTTTCATAATTAACAAGCAAAAGAAATTTACCCTGGTAATTTTCCTAACAATGCTTGGTGCATACGGATTTTATATGCTTTGGGAGGTAAAGCCCTCCTATGCAACACCGTTTATCTTTTTGGTTACATTAACGGCTGTTCTTGGCGGTGAAAGTATAGAGAATGTTTTTGCTTTTACCACTAAAAAGGTGAAAAACACAGGCAGAATAGTCTATGGTGCAGTTGCAGTTTTCTCCATTGTACTTATGTTTATTGCAAATCCTTTCTTTACAGAAAAGGTGGTAAGAGTGAAAACCTCTGTGCTTGAGGTAACTTCAACACACAATAAATATATCCATGCAACTGCAAAAAGACAAAAAACTATATCACAGGAATTTTGCACCGACGCAAAATTCAACCGCATTACAGTTTTATACAAATATAAAAACGGAGCAATCCAAAAGGGTGAGGCTCCTGTTTATCAGCTAAAGTTGTATAATCAAGAGGAAAAACTTTTGGGTGAGGGAAAAATAGACTTTACTAAAAAGAAAAAAATAAAGGATATAACTGTGGAGGGCGACAGAGTAAAAAGATATCACAAGGATACAGGGGTAATTCGCCTCAAAAAATATTATAATCCGAAAAATAACGAGAAGTTCAGAATTGAGATTAGCGGAAAGGGAGATTACGACCTTGCATTGTTCTGCATATCCCATGGAGAGTCCATTGACCCTTATCCGGGCAAATTAACTATTAACGGAAAAGAGAAAAAGGGTGATCTGCGTATTAATGTGCAACAGCTTTATAAAGGAATTTTGATTGGAAAATCAAAATATTTGTTGGTTTGTTCATCAATAATTTTCCTTGAAATGTTCATATATGCTTTGGTGTTCTATAAGGGTAAAAGAAAAGTAAGAGAAGAAAAAAACAAGCATGAATTATAGCATTCTTCACTTTTCTAACTTTTTGTGATATAATTTGCTTTATGAATGTAAAGAAATTTTTTAGTAACAAAATTATAGCGTCACTTTTGGCTTTGCTTTGTGTTTCCCTGTGGGGAACGGCATTTCCTGTAATTAAAAAGTGCTATGAAATATTTGCTTTGGAAACATCGGACTATGCCGGCAAGGTGCTCTTTGCCGGTTACCGCTTTTTATTAGCAGGGTTAATGGTACTTTTTGTTGCCTCTTTGGTAGAAAAAAGGCTTGTGTATCCCAAAAAAAGTGATATAGTACCAATAGGAATAATGGGAACTCTGCAAATTTTTTTGCAGTACCTATTTTCCTACATAGGACTTTCAAACACAACAGGCACAAAAACCTCAATTATTACCTCCTTGGGTACATTTTTAGGAGTTGCATTGTCGCCCCTTTTCTTTAAAAGCGACAAACTTACAATAAAAAAGGCTTTGGGCTGCGGTGTTGGTTTAGCCGGAATAATTGTTGTTAATCTTGACGGAATAAGTGAAAACAGCTTTACCTTTATAGGCGAGGGCTTTGTTATGCTCTCCGCCGTTACCGCCACGGCGGGAAGTCTTTACAGCAAAAAGGCAAGTAAGGGCAGAAATCCTATGACAGTTTCAGCATATCACCTTATTATAGGTGGCACAGGACTGGTGCTTGTGGGATTTTTGTTTGGAGGAAGTCTTGAATTTTACGGAGCAATAACCTACATTCTGCTACTCTATTTAGGTGTGGTTTCCGCAGTTTCCTTTACAATCTGGACAGCACTTTTAAAGTATAATCGTCCGTCGGGAATACTTATTTTTAATCTGTTAATACCGATTTTCGGAACAGTTTGGAGTGGGATTCTCCTTGGTGAAGAAATTTGGAATATTTACACCGTTATTTCTATTGTGCTTATCACATTGGGAATAGTTTTTGTGAATTTAAAGGGTGAAAAAAATGAAGATTAAGGGCGTAATTTTTGATATGGACGGAGTTTTGCTTAATTCCGAGGTGCTGTATCAGCGGTTTTGGCTTGAGGCACTCCACTACTACGGTTACCCGGCAAAAAAAGAGCATATACTTGCACTTCGCTCTTTAACAGGGAAAAATGCGGAATTAAAGCTAAAATCATTTTTCGGCGACAGCCTTGATTATGAAAGGGTTAAGAATAAAAGAATAGTGTTAATGGATGAATATGTCCGTAAAAACGGAGTGGAAATAAAAAAGGGTGCAGATGAAATTTTGCCTTACCTAAAGGAAAAAGGCATAAAAATTGCCCTTGCCACATCCTCACCCTACGAAAGAGCACAGGAGCATTTGGGTATGGCAGGACTGTTTAAATATTTTGACCAATGTGTGTGTGGCGGTATGGTGAAAAATTCAAAGCCACAGCCGGATATTTACATTTTGGCATCGGAAAAATTAGGTTTAAAGCCTTGTGAATGTATAGCGGTTGAGGACTCCCCAAACGGTGTAAAGTCAGCCGTTAACGCAGGGTGCAAAACCGTAATGATACCCGACCTCACCCCCTGTACAGAGGACTTAAAAAAAGACCTCTTTGCCCTGTGTACCGATTTGACAGAGATTAAGGATTTGGTTTAGCATAAACAGCCTTCTTGTGTAAAGGTAGATGACCGCTTGCCTTTATCACTTGCTTTGTTAGGTAAATCATACTTTCATCTAATCTGTTAGTGTCGATTTAGGCACTACTGCTATCCTTTCAGATTCCTCGCTACGCTCGGATTGACAGTGTTGGGAAACGGAATGACAGTGTTGTGGCTGGTCATTTCATAGTGGTGGTTTTCCTTAAGTTGACGAAATTGCTCAGACGATGGAGCCTTTGTTTAGCCTGTAATTTCAGATAATCTGATAGTATTGATATAATTTTAAAAAAAATAAAAAAATTTTTCAAAAATCTGTCCCATTTTTTCATTTTCTCTTGTTGTATATATTGTGAAAACAATTTATAACAGAATCAACGAAATATTGTTTTCTAAATTTTTTAATTAGGAAGGAAAAATTTATGAAAAAACTAATATCAATTCTACTCACCATTGTTACACTGCTTTCGGCTTTAGCGGTAATGCCATCGGCAGGAGCTGAAACAAGTTCATCAGAAAAAACAACATACATACCCAAATACCTTGCTTATTCAAACAAATACGGTACTGTTTATGTTGATGGCAAAAACAATTTAGTGGCAGAGTCCGCAAAGGGAGAAAAGGTCACTTTAGTAAAGATGCAGCCGCCAGAATGTATTTCTTTTTATATGTGTGGTAAAAAGGTGATTTACAAAGAATGGTACTCAGGCGAAGTGTATTCAATTGGGATTGACGGAAAAAACAAAAAGAAAATTTTAGATGCTGGTTATTGCCATTTTCTCGGTGGATATGGTGACGA
>JAQXVY010000019.1 GCA_029225165.1 Oscillospiraceae bacterium | reverse complement strand
ACCCATATTAACATCAGCATTACCCTGATACTGTGCAAAAAGACCCCCTGACAGTGCAACAATACCGTTGGAAAGTGCAAGTCCGATAACCTTCATTGTGCCAATATTGATACCCTGGGCACTACTCATACTGTGATTACTTCCTGTTGCCCTAAGTGCAGAGCCTTGTTCTGTGCCAAAGTACCAGTAAAGTAAGATAACTATGGCAACAGCAAAAATCCCGGAAACAATTATTGATTGTGTAATATTTCCCGAGGTTACATACAGACCGCTTTCACCAAAATTAAAGTTTTTGTGAGCAGACAAATCCATAATTCTAAGGTTAATTGAGTACAGTCCCAGCTGTGTTAAAATACCTGCCAAAATTGCGGGAATGCCCAGCTTTGTATGTAAAAAGCCTGTGATTGTACCGGCGATTACACCGGCAAGAACTGCAATCAAAAGGCAAGACCAAATCGGCATACCGGCAAGTCTTAGCATAACTGTAACCGCACCGCCTGTTGCAAATGTGCCATCAACAGAAAGGTCGGCAACATCAAGTATCCTAAAGGTGATATAAACGCCAAGCGCCATTATACCCCAAATAATACCCTGGGCTATTGCACCGGGCATACTATTAAGGAGGTTTAACGGATTTAGCGAACTAAAATACGACATTAAAGAATCCATAACACTTCTCCATTCTATGCTCAAAAGCATATAAATATATTTCTAAACAACTTAAAAAATATATTTATACACCTTTGAGCTTACATAACGCTTGGGCAACACAGTACTACTGCGTTGCCCACCAGCATTAAAACTTTAGTTTATATTATTCAGGCAATCTTAAGTCAAATTGCTGATTATTTAACCTCAATCTTCTCGTATCCCTCAGGAATCTCAACGCCTAAGGTCTTGCAGATTTCTTCGTTATACTTCTTTGTGAACTTTGGTGCAGACTGAACTTCCATCTTGGAAATATCTTCACCCTTTTCAAGGATGTTGTAAGCCATTTCGCCTGTCTTTTGACCAAGGTCATAGTAGCTGATTGAAAGTGTTGCAACACCGCAACCGGAACAAATGCCCTCTTCACCAGCGATGATTGGCACTTCTGCCTTAAGTGCAATATTATTGATAGCCTTTGCGCAAGAAGCGGCTGTGTTATCTGCTGGAATATAGATAACATCACTGTCTACACAAGCTGTCTTTGTAACTGATGCTACATCGTTTGAGTCAGAGAATGTGTATGTCTTAGCTTCAATTCCTAACTCCTTTAAGTGATCTGTTATTACATCCGCCTGATATTTAGAGTTTGGTTCGCTTGAGCAGTAAATGATACCAACATTTTTAGTATCAGGGAAAATTTCCTTTACCATTGCAGCCTGCTCGTCAAGTGGAGCAAGGTCGCTTGTACCGGAAACATTACCGCCTACTGCGCCGCCTTTCCAGCCGTCAATTCCCAGTGCTACACCATAGCTTGTTACTGATGTTCCCAAAATAGGAATTTCCTTTGTTGCGGAAACTGCTGCTGACAAAGCCGGTGTTGCATTTGCCATAATAAGGTCAACATTTTCACTTACAAACTGGTTACAGATTGTTGAGCAGTTTGTTGCTTCGCCTGAAGCGTTCTGCTCGTTAATCTCAACTCTGTCGCCAAGCTTATCGGTAAGATAATCCTTAAAGCCCTTTGTTGCAGCGTCCAAAGCCTCGTGCTGAACAAGCTGGCAGATACCTACTTTGTATGTTTTTGATTCATCTTTTTTGCTGTCGGATGTATCACAAGCTGTAATTCCGATAGCCATTGCTACTACGCACAACAGTGCAATTAATTTTTTCATTGTTAATTCCTCCTCAATGAATTAAACTTAACAAAAATGATTTTACCACTTTGCTTTAAATCAGTAAAGTGCCTTTCAATAATTTTGTATGTTTCAACAATAAGTACACCCTTTTTATAGGCAAAATGCAAAAATTATTTTGGATTTTTCACATTTTTAAACCGTTGAAAACACAAAATCACATAGTTCCTTTTATAATTAAGGAACAAAAAGGGGATAAAATAGATACATATTGAAAATTTTTGTATTTGTGATATAATCTATACATATATTCAAAAAAATTAAGCGAGGGCATTATGGCAGAGGAAATTAAGAACAACGAAGAAGTAATGGCTGGTAACTTTATCCACACTTTTATTGACGAGGATATTGCTCCCGGCGGAGAATATGAGGGAAAAACCGTTCACACACGATTTCCTCCCGAACCAAACGGATATTTACACATAGGCCACGCAAAGGCAATTTGCATTGACTTTGGCACAGCCGAAAAATATGGTGGTATGTGCAACCTGCGTATGGACGACACCAACCCTACAAAAGAGGATGTTGAGTATGTTGACGCCATCAAAGAGGACATCAAGTGGCTCGGCTTTGACTGGGGCGACAGATTTTACTATGCCTCCGACTATTTCCCACAGATGTACGAATATGCTGTGGAGTTGATTAAAAAGGGACTTGCCTATGTTTGTGAGCTTAACGCTGAACAGATGAGGGAATACAGGGGCGACCTTAAAACTCCTGCAAAAAGTCCTTACAGGGACAGACCTATTGAGGAGAGCCTTGACCTTTTCCGCCGTATGAAGGAGGGAGAGTTTGAGGACGGAAGTATGACCTTAAGGGCAAAAATCGACCTTGCTTCCGGCAACTTCAATATGCGTGACCCTGTTATTTACAGAATTAACCATATGCACCACCACAGCACAGGGGATGCTTGGTGCATTTACCCAATGTACGACTTTGCCCACCCTATTGAGGACGCTATTGAGGGCATTACACACTCGCTTTGCACATTGGAATTTGAAAGCCACAGACCACTTTACGACTGGGTTATTGAAAATATTTCAAGTCCGTCAAAGCCAAGGCAGATTGAGTTTGCAAGGCTTGGCATAAACAACACAGTTATGAGCAAGAGAAAGCTGAGAGCGCTGGTTGAAGAGGGTTATGTTGACGGTTGGGACGACCCCAGAATGCCCACACTTTGCGGACTGAGAAGGCGTGGCTACACACCAAAGTCCATTAGAAATTTCTGTGAGCAAATCGGCGTTGCAAAGGTAAACTCCACAGTTGAATACAGCTTTTTGGAGCATTGTTTAAGGAACGACCTTAACGACTCGGCACAAAGGCTTATGGGTGTTTTAAGACCGATTAAACTGGTAATCACAAATTATCCTGAGGGCAAAACCGAAACCTTTACTGTGGAAAACAATCCTAACCACCCTGAGGACGGAGAGAGAGAAATCACATTCTCCCGTGAATGTTATATTGAAAGTGACGACTTTATGGAGGTTCCCGTAAAGAAGTACCAAAGGCTGTACCCCGGCAACGAGGTAAGGCTTAAGTCTGCATACCTTGTAACCTGTACAGGCTGTGAGAAGGACGAAGATGGAAATGTTACAACTGTTTATGCAGAGTACGACCCTGAAACAAAGGGCGGAAATGCCCCCGACAACAGAAAGGTAAGGGGTACTATCCACTGGGTTGATGCAAACAACTATGTTCCTGCAACCGTAAACCTTTACGACAACCTGTTCACAGACCCCGAGCCTGACACAGGTGACAAGAACTTTTTGGACTACATCAATCCCGAAAGCCTTGTTACCCTTGAAAACTGCAAAATTGAAGCGTCTGTTAAGGACAACAGCAACATTCATTTTCAGTTTATGAGGCTTGGTTACTTCACCGTTGACAACAAAAAGAGCAGTAAAGAACACCTTGTATTCAACAGAAGTGTTAGCCTGAAGGACAGCTTTAGAAAGAAATAAAATTAAAATAATTTTTGAAACCAAAGGGCATTGGGCAACCAATGCCTTTTTTGGGGAAACACAGATAAACTATGAATACAGCACTGATAACAGGCGGTTCAAGAGGAATCGGCAAGGCAACCGCCTTGGAATTTGCAAAAAATGGATATGCCGTAGCGATTAACTATGTAAATAGTGAAAAGTCTGCAAGGGAACTTGCTTTAAATATTATGAGGGAATTTTCTGTTCCTGCCTGTGCATACAAGGCGGATGTTAAAAATCGAAACGAAGTTGAAGAAATGACAAAGAAAATCCAAAGTGAACTTGGCACAATAACTGTTCTTGTTAACAACGCAGGAATCAGTACCCAACAGGATTTTCGTTCCATTGATGAATATGAGTGGAAAACAATGATAAGCACTCATCTTGACGGTGC
Source organism: Oscillospiraceae bacterium (assembly GCA_029225165.1). Classification (GTDB taxonomy): domain Bacteria; phylum Bacillota; class Clostridia; order Oscillospirales; family Acutalibacteraceae; genus Ruminococcoides. The sequence goes on along the minus strand of JAQXVY010000019.1, from coordinate 11,328 downwards.
ATTTAACTGCACACAATGTGTAATTACGGGAATGATTGGTCGTCAGTACGGCAAAATAATAAATATAGGCTCAATGTGGGGCATCACAGGGGGAAGCTGTGAGGTTCACTACTCAACAGCAAAGGCAGGTCTTATCGGCTTTACAAAAGCCTTGGCAAAGGAGCTTGCCCCAAGCAATATTACCGTCAACTGCGTTTGCCCCGGTGTAATCGAAACGGATATGACAAAAATTTTTGACGAATCAACCTTAAATGACCTTAAGGATAAAACTCTGCTGAAAAGGCTGGGAACTCCACAGGATATTGCAAAGTCGGTAGCCTTTCTTGCAAGTAAAGACGCCGACTACATCACAGGGCAAATCCTAAATGTCAGCGGAGGGTTTGTGGTGTAGTTTGGAGTTTGGAGTGTGGAGTTTTCAGTTAAAAATTCTGTCATTCCGATGAAACACTTTACACTTGTAAATATTAGTAGTATAATGTAGTAAGATTTTGGTTATTAATGGATATGGCTTGTTTAATAAATAGTTAGACGCATATTTGCAAAAAAATATACACTTTTGAGTTTTTATAAATTATTAGGCAAGTCCTAAATTAAGCGAGGAATATTCTTATGAGAAACATACCTTTTTCTCCTCCCGATATTACACAAAAGGAAATTGACGCCGTTGTTGAGGTGTTAAAGTCGGGATGGATTACCACCGGACCAAAAACAAAGGCATTTGAAAAGGAAATAGCCAAGTGGTGCAACACCGATGTAGCCGTTTGCCTTAGCTCTCAAACAGCCTGTGCAGAGATGACACTGCGTATTTTGGGAGTAGGACCCGGTGACGAGGTTATAGTACCTGCCTACACCTACACAGCCTCTGCATCCGTTATTTATCATGTGGGTGCAACTCCTGTGATTATCGACTGCAAGGAAAATTCATATGAAATGGATTATAGTAAGCTTGCCCGTGCAATCACACCAAGGACAAAGGTTATCATTCCTGTGGACCTTGCCGGTGTAATGTGCGACTACGATAAAATCTTTGAAATCGTCAGGAGCAAGAGGGATATTTTTGTGCCAAACAGTCCTTTGCAGGACGCATATAAGAGGATAGTTGTTATGGCTGACGGTGCACACGCATTTGGTGCTGTACAAAACGGAAAGCCCTGTGGCTCTGTTGCCGACTTTACAAACTTTTCTTTTCACGCTGTTAAGAATATGACCACAGCAGAGGGCGGTGCAGTTACTTGGCGAAATCACAAGGGCATTGACAACGACGCCCTTTACAAGAAGTATATGCTCCTCTCCCTCCACGGACAGACAAAGGATGCCTTTGCAAAAAATCAAGGCACATCCTGGGAATATGATGTTGTGGACACACAGTACAAGTGCAATATGCCTGATGTTTTAGGTGCAATGGGACTTGCCCAGCTTGAAAGATACCCTGAAATACTGGACAAGCGTCACAAGATGATTGATATGTACAACGAGGCATTTAAGGATATGGATATTCAGGTGCTTAATCATCACGACGAAAACAGCCGTTCCTCAGGGCACCTTTATTTTGTTAGATTTTTGGGCAAGACAGCTGAATACCGCAACAGCTTTTACAGTAAAATGGCTGAAAACGGAGTTGTTTGCAATGTGCACTTCAAGCCGTTGCCAATGCTCACAGCCTACAAGACAAGGGGCTTTGACATAATTGACTATCCAAACGCCTACAATATGCACAAAAATCAGCTCACCCTACCAATGAACAGTAAAATGAGCTTTGATGACGCACAATATGTAATTGACACCTTTAAAAAGGTGTACAAAGAGCTTGAGGAGCAGGCTTAAAAATTTTAGTTAAATCAAATTAACCGTACTGTATAGTAAATTATATGGTACGGTTGTTTTTATGCCTTACAAAGGCTCATAACCGCCAGACATAAAACAGAGAGTCAAGGTTTCCCTTGGCTCTCTTGGGAACCACTGAATAAATCACTTTACACATCTTGTACGCATATTTTTCGCCGGTATGCCCAAAAAATCCTCGCAATACGCCAGTATTCCTGCGGTTTTTTGAACATACCGACAAAAAATCTGACTGTACAATCTGTGCAAATGATTTAATCAGTGGTTCCCTTGTTTTGCAATTTGTTACTTAACCTTTACCTTTAAATTCAGGGTTTTCACGCCGTTCACCTTGATTTTCAGTGTTGTTTCACCCTTTTTAAGTCCTTTGATTTTAAGGGTGGATGTGCTTGCCTTTGAATTGATTTTCGCAATCTTTGTGTTTGTATATTTGTTGTCTATTGTTGCAACCTTACCGCTGATTACTACTGTTGCAGTACCGCCCTTTTTCACCTTTACAGTTGTTTTGGACAGCCTTGGTGCAGTTGTAACAGTTACCTTGCAAGTCAGCTTTTTGCCTGTTGTAAGGGTTGCAGTTACTGTTGCTGTACCCTTGTTAAGTGCCGTTATTTTTCCATTGTTAACAATAGCAACTTTCTTATTAGAAGTAGTCCAAGACTTTACTGTTCCGCCAACAGCTTTTATGGTTTTGCTTGTGCCTGACTTTAGGATAACATTTGACAATGTCAGCTTTGGTGAGGTTACAACAGTTACCTTACAGGTGAGCTTTTCCCCTGTTGTTAATGTTGCGGTGATTGTTGCAGTGCCTTTGCCTACTGCTGTCACCTTTCCGTTATTAACAGTTGCAACATTTTTGTTTGAGGTTGCCCAGGACTTTACGGTGCCATTAGTAACACTTAAGATTTTTGTTTCACCGGCTTTAAGGGTTAATTTTGATTCAGAAAGCTTTGCCTGATTCTGAATTTTCCTGACTTCACCCTCAAATATTAATTCATCCACACTAAAGGATACAAAATATTCATTTTTATCTGTCTTTTCAGGTGAACATGTATGGATGGTGTATTCTCCTGTATCCCTGTCTAAAATTCGTTCCTTTACAGTTAAAGAAACTATCTCATAACCCTCATCAGGTACAATTTTATATCTTAAAGGATAAACAGCACAGCTGAAAATCTGATCTTCTAAGAGGTAGCCTTCATCAGAATTCCAACCACATAGGTAGTAAGATACATTTTCCATATTTGTTGCAAAGCAACCCATCGTTTCACCAACGGTAGGATATGTTTTGCTTTCAGCATTTATTTTTATTTCGATGTCCCCTGTGACATAAGGAATGTCAACAACAACGGTATTTTCATTAACCCTTATTGGTGTGACAAAGGTGTCCTTGTTCATAATTACAAAAACATCATATATAATAAATTCTTGACCGTTGTATGGTTCCATTTTTATAGTAGTGGTATATCTATTACCGATTTTGCAACCGGTTGACTTGTTTGACGAGAAATTGGTTGGACAATCTACTTTTGCATATTCATTCTTGTTTACAGTTACAGGTACACCGTCCTTTGTTGTACCGGGGATTACATATGCCAATGTGCGAATGTCTGTTATACCCTTATCTACCGCGTCCTTTATGCTGTAAATTTTGTTGTTCTTGTACACACAATAACCGCAGGGGTTATCGTTAGTAAATGTAGTGTTGTAGTTAAAGGTGTAGCCTTCAACAGTTTCTTCGGAACAAGCTGTCAGAGCACCTCTAATATTAAATATTGCAAAATTAGTAGTTTCAAGATAAATTTTTATTGCACCGTTTGACTTAATATTATCAGGTGTAAGCATTACCTTGTTTCCGTTTTCGTCTGTTTCAACGAAGTACATTTCCTCAAATCCGCAGTCAATAATATACTGATTTACAGCGTCGCAGAATTTCTGTGTTGTGCTTGGAAGTGGTTGCTGGGCATAATCCAACACTTTAACATTACAGGTAAGGTGATCGTATGTGCTGAGTGTTACTGTGATTGTAGCTGTTCCTACACCTACTCCTAAAACCTTGCCGTCCTTAACAGTAGCAACCTGTTCGTTAGAGGATTTCCACTCTATTGCTGTGCCGTCAATAACATCAATTACATCTGATGTAGATACATAAAGGCTCATATCAGTAACAGAGAGCTTTGTCGGGAAAGGCTTTGCCTTGACTGTAATAGTCAGGTTATCAGTAAAACCGCCCTCGTGCTTAAAGGTATATGTTCCGTCACCGTTGTCGATAACAGGCATATCCTTATCGCCTTGTTTAACACTTATGTAGTTAATCTTATATCCCGGCTCAGGTGAAAAGGTTGTTTCGTAGTAACCCCATACCTCCTCCTGCATATTAGAGGAAATAACATTTGTAAGGTTGTAGGTCACATATGCTCCACCGGGGATAGTGGAAGTAGGCTTTGATGATGTAGGCTCCGACTCTGTTGTTTTTGGCTCTGCAACTGCGGTAACATAGATAGATGCTCCACCGGTGACTGATATTGTATATGAGCCATCATCATTTTTTGTTACAACTTTTTCTGCAACAATGCCATCATCGTTGGTTATGTCACGCTGATTTTCATTGAAATTATCGGAGGTTGTTACTTTAAAATCAACAATTTCATATCCCTCATCAGGTGTAAATACATCCTTAAAAAAGTATGTTCCACAACCCTTGATTTGTGTTGTTGCTATCTCGGAATTGCGTTCTTTCAGCTCGTTGCAATATTGTGAAGAAACATTGGTTAAATTTGTAATGTAATAATTATAACCATGTCCCCCATATATGGGAAGTCCGATGTCCATTATAGAAACAGCTATACAAATATCTCCCATTACCTTTGGAATGTTAATGACATAAGAACCATCATCATTTTTTGTAGGATAAACAGGGGTATTTTCTCCCATAATGACTACAAGGGAATCAATTTCTATAGTATCTGTTTTAGGTGAAAGCTTTGATATATATGACTCCCCTTCATTGATTTCAGTGCTCGTGTTGGAAATATTAATATAGTCCAACTGATTAAGTGAACTACCTTTTTCATACTTAAAATACTGTACTTTGTAAGTTTTTGTTCCCTCTGCAAAAACTGTAAGTCCTGTCAAAGAGGAAAAACATATTAATGCAGAAAGCAGTATTGATAGTAGTTTTTTCATACTTTACCTCCCATAGTTTTAATTTTTTTACTTTACATTAACTTTCAGATTAAGAGTTTTTACACCATTAACCTTAATTTTTAAAGTTGTTGCTCCCTTCTTAAGTCCCTTGATTTTTAGAGTTGTGGCATTTGTCTTTGATGTGATTTTCGCAATCTTTGTGTTTGTGTATTTATTGTTGATTGTTGCAATTTTACCACTTACTTTAACTGTTGTTGTTCCACCCTTTTTCACCTTTACAGTTGTTTTGGACAGCCTTGGTGCAGTTGTAACTGTTACCTTGCAACTTAGCTTTTTACCTGTTGTCAGTGTGGCAGTTACTGTTGCTGTACCCTTGTTAAGGGCTGTTATTTTTCCTTTGTTTACAATAGCAACCTTTTTGTTTGAAATAGTCCAAGACCTTACTGTACCGCCAACAGCCTTTATTGTTTTGCTTGTGCCGGACTTTAGGATAACATTAGTCGCCGAAAGTTTTTCTTGTGCTACCTTCTTTACAGTAAAGTTGTAATGTAGGTTAGTTTTATTAATTAATGAATACACTGTATCCATATTAATATTTAGCTTATCATAAGCATCCTTCAATGTGTAAGCCTTACCATTACCAACAACATATAGACCTAAACCATAAGGACTTTGTTGTGCAAAGCAATCAAAATCATAATTACCGATTTTAACAATTTCATTAAAGAACTGATAATACTGTGTTACATTGTAATACAAATTGTAATTACCAACCTTACCTAAGTTAGCAACTGTAAAATTAGTTTTTGGATATAGAGATTGTAATTCCTGTGGTGTTTCAGTTAAAACTCTCTTTGCTTCAGCGGTAATAGTTAAGTCTCCACGAATATACTCTACAAAGATTTCATATATACCGTTTTTCTTTGTAATCTTACCAACATTTTTACCGTCTATTGTGACACTAACATTTGTTATAGCATAGCCGTGTTTTGGAGTAAGGGTTGTTCTGTAATTCATCCATGCATCTCCGGTGTTGTTAGATGAAGTTACATTAGATAGGTTATAATATACATCAAAACCTACAGAATAAGTTGTACTTTCCGGTTCAGTGGGTTTATTAGAAGTTGCACTGGCAATGATTTGGATATCTCCATCTACCCCATCTAAACTTACTACATATGATCCATTAGATTCTTTTGGAATCATTATTTGTTGGTTATTTACTGTAACAACAAAATAATCAATTACATAACCGTCATATGGCTTTATAATTGCAAAATAATGGCTATTTGTTTTTTCTTTAGTGTTAGTTGAGGTAACATTCTTTAGAGAATAATAAACATTATGATTTTCCGGCTCTGTGCTAAAGCTTGTGCTAATCACCGGAATAGTACCGGTTTTTACTATAACATCTTCTTCCGTATTGTTATCTACTGCAAACACCACAGAAAAAGATGTCACCAAAAATGCTAAGCATATTGATATAATAGCTAATAACTTTTTCATTTTTTAAAATCTCCTTTTATTAATAAATTTTACTTTGCAAAAACTTGTTTAACCATTTTTATCACCTTATTTGATTAGGAAAGTATATTTTTATCTTATATCCATATTTTAGCACTCTTGAATAACAAAGTAAATATAATTAATGTATAAATGGTGAACTTTTTGTTAATTATGCGAAAAAAATCATTTGCGCAACAAACATAAACAAATAAAAAGTTTCCACTATATTTTCATCAGTATATCATACTTTAATATGTAAATTTCATTTCTGGTAAAAATAGTCGAATTTATGGTAAAGATAGTATAGTTTTAGTCAATATTTTTCACAGCGAATTAACTCAAAATGGTTATCTCTCTTTCTAAAAAATATGTATATCAAATATAAATTACATTATTAAAACAAACCCCCTGTGCAAGAAAAATCTTACACAGGGGAAAGTAAAATCAAGTATTATTATTTTGTTTATCCTCCTCATTTTTAGTCACCTTGCCTGTAAACTTGTTAATGGTGAATGAGGAAAATATTGTTTTAAATTTTATGTTAAAAATGCCGTTGCTGTATTCCAAAACATCATCGGCTATTTTTTTGTCCTTTACGTAAAGTGAAGAAATTACACCGTCGCTGTGCAGTTTTAGGTATGCCTTGCCTGTCAGGTACAGTGCATTATTTTCCTTGCTCTTTTTTGCCAGTCGGCTTTGTCGGCGGACTGTAAAGTGTATTATGATAATCAACAGCCACATTACAACAGCCATTAAGTACAGGAATGTCATTTTCTTTTCCTTCCCAAGGGTTCACCCAGCTTGATTACGGTTTCAAGGTGGTTTTTGGTGTTTTCAAAAAATTCTTCTTCCACCAAAACCTCATTGGAGTTAAGCAAAAGAATTATTGTTGAGCCACCAAAGAGGAACATTCCCTTTTCTCCCCCACGGGTAATTTTGCCCTTGCCGTGGTGATTTTTGATTTTTCCTACCATAAGTGCGCCAACCTCAACCTGTACTACATCTCCAAAGTTTTCGGTGTGCATAACTGTATACTCCCTGCTGTTCTGAATAAACACAGGGGATTTTTCCAGGGCGATTGGCTGAACTGTGTGGAGCTTGCCCTTAATTTTAATATTTTCCTCCTTAACACCGCTGTCAATGTAGCTGTAACGGTGGTAGTCGTCAACAGAAAGCCTAAAGACAAGGCAATATCCGTCCTTATATTTTTCTGCCAAAGCCCTGTTGTTAAGGAGCTGACTTATGGTGTAGTGACTACCCTTAACAGGCAAAACTGTATCCTCGCTGATTTTGTAGGCGCTGAGCTTTCCGTCACAGGGAGAAAAAAGCACTTCCTTATCCTGTGGCAAAAGCCTTTTGCCCTCTTTTATTTTTCTTGTGAAAAAGTCGTTAAAGGACTGAAATTCCCTGTCCTCGTACTCCTCCATATTAATTCCGTTTGCTGTGATAAATTTTGTAATTCTCCTTTTTGAAAGGGAACTGCTCATATACTTTCCCACAACAGAAGAAACAAAAGGCAGAGTAATCCCCTTGAGGATTATTCTGCCAAATGGATTTTCGTACAAAAACCTTAGTGCGCTGTCCTTTTTTAAGTTGTTTAAATCAATAGTCTTTTTAGTGTCCATAACAAAATCTAAATATTAACAATAAAATAAATTCAACTGTGCCTATTCCCACCATAATCAAAATCCCCTTCATACCGGGCTTTTTGATATGTATTTTGCTGACAAATAAAATTGCAGTAATAAAAAGTGCAAGTACATAATAGGGTGAAATATCAAAGGATTTGCCAACTATATACTGAATGAGCATAATTGTGGGGAAAATAAGGCAGGCTGAGGTTACGGGAAGTCCTTGATAATACTTCCTCTTTTCATCAGTTTTTTTCTGTCTTTCCTCCTCCATAACATTGAAGTAGGCAAGGCGAATAAGAGCCGCCAACACAAAAATGCAAAATACAATGAAAAACAGTGGAATTTTTACAGCAGCCACCGGCTTAAATAGTGCCCACTTGTCGCTGAGGATAAAGCCGTCCATATGATGACTCATATAACAGGCATAGCCTATTGCACAGGGCAAAACACCAAAGGCGATTAGGTCAACAAGGGAGTCTATTTGAATACCAAACCTTTTTTCCTGTTCGGTTCTGTCCTTTTTGCTCCTTGCCACCATTCCGTCAAAGGCGTCACAGCAACCGCAAACCATCAGACAGGCTGTGGCAATAAAGGGATGTCCGCTTCCTGCAATAGCGGTAAAAATACCTGTTACCGCCGAACACAAGGATATGTATGTGAGTATAACTGTATAATTGTAAAAGCCTAACATATTAACCCTCTTTTCCTTTTTTCATTTTGTACATCAGCCTTGCGTGGTGAGCAAGGGTGAGTCCTCCGCACAAAATAATACATACATAGAATGATATTCCTCTGCTGAGGATTTCTCCGTTGACAGGATTGCTGAAAATGTTTTTAAATCCGTCAAGGAACAGGTAATCCGCAATTCCCACAGCTCCGGGAATAGGAATACTGTTGCTTCCCACAAGGACATAGCCCTGCATTGTCATTAAATCAATAAATGAATGACCGCTCTGACCTCCGCCCATATAGACGCAGTATGTAACACCCAAGATAGAGATTCTTTGAAGGAGATTTAACAAAAATACTACTGCCACTATTACAGGAGTTTGCTTAATAATCTTGGCACATTCCTTGTATTCATCCATCATTTTATAAAGCTTATTAAGCTTTTTTCTTCTCTTTTTCAACAGGTGTATTCTTGTAAGAAAATTGATTATTCCTTCGCAGGAGTTTTTGATAATATTTGGGAAAAACACAAGAAGTGCAAAAAACACAGCAAACAGCATTTGGAACACTATTCCCAAAATTATAAGTAGCTTTGACCAGCTGTCAAACATAAAGAAGTATTCCGGTCTTAATATAAAGCATCCGGCGGCAATAACCGCAATGGACATCGTGTACTGCATCACATTGAACACAAGTGTTATGGTGGTGACGGACATTGGAATTTTGTCCTTTACCATATAGTATGCAGACGCAGGCTGTCCTCCTGTTGCAGACGGTGTTATTGCCGAAAAGTAAATATCCGCCGCCGAATATATGAAATTGTTGTAATATCCACGCTTGTAGCCCAGCTTGCCGGCAATATAGCGGATGCTCATTCCCTCAAACAATATAAAGAGGAAAACACACATAACCGCCGCCAAAAGCCAACCAAAATTAAGGCTGAAGGTGTAGTCAAGAAAACCGGAAAGAGTCAAATCCTTGTTTTGACTGACAATTGCGTAAAAGGTCAGGGCAATAAGCACAAGGAAAACAGCAACATATACAATCTGCTTTTTAACGCTTAAAGCACCGCTTTCTTCCTTTATCTTTTTATTTTCGTCCATAATACCCTCGCATTATACCATTTGTACATATAGTCTATTATATCATTAAACACAACCAATATCAATTACTAAATTGTTACATAATATATGTATGACAAAATGGATTTATCGTTATTATGCAGAAAAATAACACCCGTCACATACTTGCAGAATGTGTGAGTGTTTAAAATTTTATTTTGTGTTTTGTTGACATAAAAACATTGTTGTGCTAATATAATAGTGTAAAGGAACGGTTTTGGCTGTTCCGCAATATCAATGGTTTTTTATTAAAAAGCCGCCTTGTATTAGCAGTACAGGGCGGTTATCTCTTTATATTCTTGATGACTTCACATAAAGTTACTAAAAAAATGATAATAGTAGTTAAGTACAAAACATCATTCATTTGGAATATACACGGCAGATTGTCAAGTCAAGTGCAACACTTTTTAGAAAGGACTTCAATAGGAGAAAAGAAATCAAGGGTTTTACGAGGTCGGTTGTTAATTAAAGCAACTACTGTTTGGAGTTCTTCATCAGTGACATTGTGAAAATTAGTTCCTTTTGGAAAGAAAAAACGAAGCAGAGCATTAGTGTTTTCGTTTAGTCCTCTCTGCCAAGGCGAATGAGGATCTGCAAAATATATTGTGGTTTGAAGGTCTTTTTCGATTTTTTCAAAGGCAGCAAATTCAGAACCGTTATCAAGGGTAATGCTCTCAATTGGAATGTCAAAATCAAGGCATTTAAAAGCATTTACAAAAGCTTTTCGTATGTTTTCGCTGTTTCTGTCTTTTGATAAGGCGGCTAAAAGTAATTTGCTTTTTCTGTCAACTAAGGTTACTATACAGCCTTTGCCGACAGCTCCGTATATCGTATCTCCTTCAAAATCCCCATACCGTACATTCTCTTCAACTATTTTAGGTCGGTCGTGAATTGTGTGTATGGGTTGTATGGAGTTACAATTACTGTTTTTGTTATGTTTGCGTTTGCCCCTGCGTCTTAGGTGGCTTTTTCTCGTTACTTCTTTGAATACTCCTCTTTTAATCGCAAGATAAATAGCAGAAAAGCTAATATCATAACCTTCTCTTTTGGCTCTTTCCGCTATTTGTTCGGGCGTCCAATACTGATTGAGCTTATCAAGTATATAGTAGTACAGTTCAGAACCGACCGTTATTTTAAACTTTCGGACGCATTTCTTTCTGCGAACTATATATAAAGTTGTTGCTCGCCAAGCATTGTATCTGTTTTTCTTTTTACTGCGATTTCTTTTGATTTCTCGGCTTACTGATGACACATTCCTATTAAGACGTCTTGCAATTTCTCTCATACTTAAGTCTTGTTCTAAAAACAGTTGTAGACTTTCTCTTTCTGATAGTGTAAAATGTGTATATGACTTCATGGTAACCTCCGTGTTGTGTTTTGTATGGTAACTTACATTTTACACTTTGGTTGCT
>JAQXVY010000018.1 GCA_029225165.1 Oscillospiraceae bacterium | reverse complement strand
CGGCAGCAATGACGGAGTGCTCAACCGCGAAAAATACGAGCAGTACCGCAGCAACCTCCCCGAGCTTACCGAATATATAATCGACGGCGGATGCCACGCGTATTTCGGCGTTTACGGCAATCAGGACGGCGACGGCACCCCGACGATAGACAATGCCCGGCAGATAAATCTGACGGCGGATGCGGTTGCGAAGTGGGTTGGGTGAAGCTCACAGCGTGTCCGTTCAGATAAATCCACGATATAAAAATATACCCCGCTATGCATTTTTCGGCACAGCGGGGTTTGCTATTGAGATTTTTGCCCGTGATGTGTGGAGAACCTATGAAGTTATTTTCGTTTTTTCTCACTCGACGTTTTCATTGGGTCAGGCCAGTTAACAACATTGCTTCTGAAAAATATCCGCACAACCTTCGGGCTAAGCTCTTTAACATGCCGCCCGACATAGATACTTGCCAGAATGGTCAGCATTACCAAAAGCCAAACCGCAATCATTACGGAAGCAAAAACAGACAGGGGCTTTTTCTCTTTTGCCCTATTTATGGAGATTGTCTTTTCAAGCGTGACCAGCTCTTTGCCATCGCTTTCAACGGTATATACGGCATAATATCCTACAGAATCTTTATCGGGATCTCCGCTTTCAATAAAGCCGAGCGTCAGTGTACCGCCGTTTCTGTTGTCGTCAAGGAATTTGTCGGCGTCCGGTATCAATTCTTTGTAATATGGTATACAATAATATTTTTCACCACCGTTATACAGCAGGAGCCTTTCGCCGCGAACTTCGCATCGCTCAAAGGTGACGGTGGAAACCCTAAGCTCATTTTCGGTAGGAGCATCGGACTTTGCGCCATATAGACAAAGTCCGATAAGAATCGTCAAACACACCGCTATAATAATATAGCTGCATACAAATTGTTCGGAGTCCTTAATGTTTCCCTTGAATATATCATCTTTCGGTCTCGGGACGATCGGAATATCCGTTTGATGGGCACGGTAATATCCCGCCTCGGCACAGCGAAGAAATTCTTTCCTGCCGACCGCCATGCTGTCAATATTAAACTTTTTCTCGCCCGCAAACAACTTTACATCTTTTTCTATAACTATTCCGGTAAGCTCATCATATCGGCAAGCGCGCTTGATGCCGAAAAAGTTTTTATAGACAAACATTTCATTGGTATAATATATGCGCTGATTAAAATATACGATAACAAGCGCCAGCCCCGCCAACGAAAATACGCCGAATATTACGGCAAAGGCCGGTAAATGGGCGGACAAAAGGCTGAAAAACGTAAGAGCAATCATAACGGCGAACTCAACTGACCCGACAACAAAAAAGACTTTCGGCATCGTCACACGCCCGGCCTTGGATTTTTCTCTTTGCGCCGCATTCATTATAAGATTTCTCGCTACTTGTTTAACCGCATCATTTTTCAGATATTTTGACATATATTTCACCTCCGCCCGGACAGTACAGTAATTATACAACAGAGATTAGGTTTTGGCAATAAAGCGCAGGATACTGTCGGTGATTATAGCAGAGCAAGCAAAAAGCAGGGGCTGACAGAATTGTCAGCCCCTGCTGGTCCGAGTGTTCATAAGGGATTTACTCAAAATACAAGTAAAACTGGCTTCAAACATAGTATTCTGCACTCCCTACCTTGCTTAAACAGAGTAAAAAGAAAGGACAAATACTATGAAAACTAACAATATTACTTACAGACGCGTTGGCGACTATACTATCCCTAACCTTGTATTACCGCCCGAAGAAGCAAATATAACTCTCGGTAAGTGGGGTATGTTACATAAGGATTATCTTGAAAAACATAATCGTGTATTTTTCAATGTATTACTTACGCAAGGCAAACTGTATCAGCACTGTGCCGAAATAGGAAATCAAGCAAGGAATATGTTTGATACTCTTATTGAACAAATGAAAAATGCTGAAGGTGTAACCGAACAACTGAAAGAAGAAAATCAGTTGGAATGGGTGTGCTGTATGCAGAATATTGAAGCAAGGGCAAGAGAAATTATTGAAAATGAGCTGATTTACACCTGACAACAATTAAAAACTTGACAAAGCAATACTTTTGTGTTATTCTTGTCAAAATTCAATTTGAGGTATTATTATGAACGCATATCTTCTCAAAAATCTTGATATGGATATGAATTGGCTTGCACAGGATGATTATCATTCATCAATGGGCAGGCTTATACCTCTATATTCATTTTGGGATAGATAATATTATTTTTCCATATGTTTATAACGGTGTAAGTTGCTGCAGAAACTTACACCGTTTATTTTTATATCATTTTATTTAAGGAGTGAAAAAAGTGGAATTATTAAATTTATTCAGAAAGAAAAAAGCTAATAAAACTGGTAACCCTGTTATAGATTTTTACAACGGAATAGATGAAGATGGAAGACTTACCAAAAAAAGCAGAATGCCTGAATATCTTAACACTATAAAATATATTGAAAAATACTTGACACCTAATTCAAAGATTCTTGAAATTGGCGCAGGTACAGGCAGATATTCTTTAGCACTCGCAGAAAAAGGTTGTAATGTTACATCTGTTGAGCTTGTTCCACATAACATTGATATTATGAAGAAAAAGATTAAACCTGAACACAAAATTGAAGTTCACGAGGGTAACGCTTGCGACCTTTCTTTTCTTAAAGACAATACCTTTGACATTGTTCTGCTTTTAGGACCTATGTATCATTTATTTAATACTGAAGACAAACACAAAGCCTTAAGTGAAGCAATAAGGGTTGCTAAAAAAGGGGCAGTTATTTATGTTTCGTATTGCAACAATGACACATCAATGTATAAATTCTTTTATACACACAGAGTGCTAAAATATCTTGAAGAAGGTCTTATAAAAGAAGATTATCACACAGCTTCAGCACCAGCGCAGATTTTTGAATTATACAGAAAATCAGATGTTGACGAGCTTATGAAGAACTACAATGTTACACGACTTCACTATGTTGGTGTGGACATGCTTTCTTATTTATTTGATGATTCATTTGATAATCTTAGTGACCAGGAGTTCGAAGAATACATGAAATTTTTATCAAACCTATGTGAACGTGAAGACTGTGTAGGTCTTTCAATCCATATGCTTGATATATTCAGAAAGGAGTAAAACTATGATTAAATATCCAGACTACGACAGAAGCATACTTTCTATTGCTTCATCACTTTTAAAACATTTCGGCGTAACAGATTGCCAACACAAAACATTACCCGAATTTGATAAATTGCTTGAAAAAAACTACAAGAATGTTATAGTAATTCTTCTTGACGGATTGGGAACCAGCACCTTGAACTATCATCTTAAAGATACTGATTTTTTGAGAAAGCACTATGTTACAGCTATTTCATCAGTTTTTCCATCAACAACTGTTGCCGCTACAACATCAATTTTAAGTGGTTTTTCACCTTTAGAGTGTGCCTGGCTTGGTTGGGACTTATATTTTAAAGAAATAGATGAAACAGTTGCAGTTTTTAGAAATACTTTGCAGAGAAATGGTGAACCTGCTGCAGATTATAATGTTGCAGAAAAATACATACCTTATAAAAATATTATGAAAAGAATTGAAGAAGTTAAAGGCAAAAAAAGTGCTTACTGCGTAGCATTCTTTTCAAACCGCCGAATTAAAAGCTTTGAAGATATTTGTAAAACTATATATAAACTTTCTAAAAAGAGAAAAAAGAAATATATTTATGCTTATTGGAATCAACCCGACCATGCAATGCACGGTCACGGAGTAACAAGTAAAGAAGCGCACGAGCAGATTTTACATATTAACAGAGAAGTAGAAAAACTTTGTGGCAAATTGAAAGATTCGCTTGTAATTATCACTGCAGACCACGGACAATGCGATGGTGTTACTAAATATTTAGAAGATTATCCAAAACTCGTAAAGTTATTAGAAATGCCACCATCTGTTGAACCGAGAGCATTAAGTTTCTTTGTTAAAGACGGAAGAACAGAAGAATTCAAAACCGAGTTTGAAAATGCATTTGGAGAATCTTTCAGGTTGATGACAAAAGACGAAGTGTTCAAAGAAAATCTGTTAGGTTTTGGCACACCACACCCGAAAACCGCAGACTTTATTGGCGACTTTTTTGCTGTTGCACTTGATGAAACATGTATAGAGTATAAACGAGGCGATTTTGAAATGGTTGGTGTGCATGCAGGACTTACCGAAGAAGAAATGACTGTTCCGTTTATTACTATTGAAACGAAAAGAAAAAGGTGTGGGTAACTATGATATTAAAAAACGAAATACCTATCCTTGAATTTGACACAGATAAAACACAGGTTATTAACCCTACACACGAAAATCTTGACATTAAATTACCGAAGAAAGCAGTTTTCGCATTTTTAGATGAGCACATAGAAAGATATGCAAAAGAACATAATGCTATAAAAGTTAGTGAATTCACATCAGAAACCAAAAATTATCCTATATATATTGTTAACCACAAAGGTGAAGATGTGTGCCTTTGTCAAGCACCTGTTGGAGCTGCACCTGCAACACAGATTTTGGATTGGTTAATTGGATATGGTGTAGAGGAAATTATTACAGGTGGTTGTTGTGGTGCTCTCACAGATTTTGAAGAAAATGTATTTATTGTTCCATATAAAGCATTGCGAGATAAAGGCACATCATATCACTATATGAAGCCATCACGATTTGTAGAGATTAACAAAACTGCTATGAAAGCAATTGAAAAGACTATTTTGGAACACGGCTTACAATATCGTGAAGTAATAACCTGGTCAACAGACGGATTTTATCGTGAAACAAGGGAAAAAGTAATTTACAGAAAGCAGGAAGGCTGTGAAGTTGTGGAAATGGAATGTTCTGCACTTGCGGCGTGTGCTTCTTTCCGTGATGTATTATGGGGCTGTATTTTATTTACAGCTGATACGCTCGCCGACGTTGAAAACTATGATGAACGTAATTGGGGTGGTGATTCTTTTTCTTATGCACTTGAATTGTGCCTTGATGCGGTGATAAAACTTCATAAGGAGTAAATTAAAATGACTCAAAAAGAATACATAAAAAATACACCTGTACTTGAGACAGAAAGATTGATACTCAGACCCATTACACCTGATGATGCAAATGCGGCTTTTGTGTGGTTGAGTGAT
Source organism: Oscillospiraceae bacterium (assembly GCA_029225165.1). Lineage (GTDB taxonomy): Bacteria > Bacillota > Clostridia > Oscillospirales > Acutalibacteraceae > Ruminococcoides. Next base: position 670 of record JAQXVY010000018.1, on the reverse strand, counting down.
AAAAAAGTCAGAGTCCACACAAATGTGTGAACTCTGATTTTTGGTCCGAGTGACAGGGTTCGAACCTGCGGCCTGATGGTCCCAAACCACCCGCGCTACCAACTGCGCCACACCCGGTTATATTTATTTTTTAGTTTGCTTCCTGCTTATTAGCTTTCCGCTGTCCGTCCGCGGCGCTTCCCTCAGAAACATAGTCGCATAATACAGGGGTCCCAAAAAGGCTTGCCTTTTTGGGGAGAGGACAAGGCGCGCAATGAATGAGGTTTCGCCAAAGGCGGAAACGAATGATATGGAGCTGCCGAGGACGATGGAGCGCCTGAATCACTCGTGATATTTTACCTTTTTTAGCTTCGTTTGTCAATATAGCCGCTTGCCGTCGGGTTCATTTTCGACAAATGTTGCCGTTCGTTCCATAAAATATGCCTTTCATACCGCTCTTATTTATTTTTTAGAAAAACGTGCTATAATTTAGCTCATATGAAAGGAGAATGACAATGAACGAAAAAATCGCAAAAACATTTGCAGCGGCGTGCGTCGTGTGTGCGATGATCGCCATGGCAGCTTGTAACTCCGGCGGCTCCGATCTGCCCGCCGACGAACCTGACAGCGCACAAAGTTCGGAATATGTCGGCGAAATTTCCGAAAGCAATTCGGTCAGCAACGCACAAAC
>JAQXVY010000017.1 GCA_029225165.1 Oscillospiraceae bacterium | reverse complement strand
CGGAGGAATATACATATTTTGACTATATTGATGACGAAATCAAAGCTGAAAGCAGTGAGGAATACAGCAAAGCTGAAAAATTCTTTGATGATATGATGAAGAATTTTGAGTCGGCGTCCGAAATAACTCCTGATTCAGGCTCACAGGGAGATAACGGCAGGCTTGCAGAAGTAAATGTTCCCTTTGATTTAGCGCAGATAGAAGCTTTCTGTAATAAAAACGGTGTTACACCTGCACAGCTTTTCCTTGCAGCCGCTTTCTATTCAGTGTCACGCTTTACAAATTCAAGAAACGTATTTCTCAGCACAATCAGCAACGGCAGAAGCGATATGCGTCTGACGGATTGTTTTGGTATGTTTGTTAAAACATTACCTCTCGGAATTGAGATTGAAGATATTTCGGCACTTGAATTTGTTAAAAAGAGCAAGTCTGTTTTTACGGGCGCAATAGAAAATGAAATTTATCCTTATTCAAAGATTTGTTCAAAATTCGGATTTGCACCGAATATAATGTACGAATATCAGATTGGTGTAACGGACGATTTGAAAATTGACGGCGAAGCTGTTGAAAGAAATTTCTTTGATATGAAAATCACAAAGTTTAAAACTGCAATTTATATTGAAAATTATAAAAATCAGCCCTGCATTGTTGTCCGTTACAATGAAGCGCTTTACAGTAAAGAGCTTATGCAAACGCTTGTAAAATCAATTTTCAATGCGGCTATGCACATTATTTCTGCGCCAGATTGTAAGATAAGAAAAATTTCTCTGCTTGATGACAGTCAGCTTGATGAGCTGAACAGCTTTTCTTTTACACGTATTGCTCCTGTTGAAACAAAGCTTTTGCATAAAATGTTTGAGAACCAGGTTGAAAAAACTCCCGACAACAATGCAATTACTGCCTGTGACGGAACTCTTACATACAGAGAGCTTAACCGCCGTGCAAATGTTACTGCAAACGAGCTTATTGCAAGAGGTCTGAAAAAGGGCGGAAGAGTTGTTGTATTGCTTAGCAGAACCTCAAAAATTTTCTCAACCGTTTTCGGTATCCTCAAAGCAGGCGGAGCATTTATTCCGACCTGTCCCGACTATCCGCAGGAAAGAATCAACAGCATTATCGAGGATAGTGAGGCTGATTTCGTAGTAACCGAGGGCGAGCTTGTCGGTGCTTACGATAAAACGGTAGATGTAGATTTACTTCTCGGCGGCGAAAATTGCGAAACACCTCAGGTTGACGTAAGTCCCGAGGATTTGGCTTATCTTATTTACACATCGGGTTCAACGGGAAAGCCAAAGGGCGTTATGCTAAGACATATTGGAATAGCAAACTATGTGAGCTACAGCGACCATAACCCTCAGGTAAAGTATGTTGTTGATAATTGCAAGGCTTACGGTTCTGTAACAACAGTATCATTTGATATGTCCCTTAAAGAAACAGCGCTTTCCTTATGCAACGGTCTTACACTTGTCTTTGCAAGTGATGAGCAGACGGTTAACCCAATTGCCCTTGCAAAATTCCTTAAAGAAAATAATGTTGATGCCTTTAACTCAACTCCTTCAAGACTGTTGCAGTATATGGAGCTTGATGAATTTGCACAGGCAATGGCTGACTGCAAGGTTATCCTTTCAGGCGGTGAGAAATATACTTACAAGCTCCTTAAGCTTCTCCGTGAAAAAACCAATGCAAAAATTCTCAACACCTACGGTCCTACCGAAATTACAGTTTCGTCAAACTGTAAAGACCTGACAAACGCTGATGAAATTTCAGTAGGAAAGCCACTTTTGAACTATGTTGAATATATAGTTGATGTTGACGACAATCTGCTCCCTGTGGGAGTTGTGGGCGAACTTCTGATTTCAGGAATAGGAGTTGCACTTGGCTACAATAAACTTCCACAGCAGACGGAGAAGGCGTTTATTGAATTTAACGGTGAAAAAACCTATCGTTCAGGTGACTATGCCAAGTGGACTAAAAATGGTGATGTTGTAATACTGGGCAGAACCGACAATCAGGTTAAGCTGAGAGGTCTGAGGATTGAGCTGGGAGAAATCGAAAAGTGCCTGTCAAACATTAACGGAATCAAGAGCGCAGTTGCTTTAATAAGAAAGGTGAATAACGCTGACGCTATATGCGCCTACTACTCATCGGATATAGAGCTTGATGTGGAATTTGTGAAAAATGAGCTTAAAAAATCCCTAACTGATTATATGGTGCCTTCGGCATATGTGTGTCTTTCTGAAATGCCCCTTACCCCTAACGGTAAAATCAACACTAAGCTTTTGCCGGAGCCTCAGTCCACCGAAAAGAAAGCAGGCGTAAATCCCACAACAGCACTTGAAAAAACTATGTGCGATATATTCGCAAAGGTTCTGGAGCTTGATAGGGTTTATGCCGATGATAATTTCTTTGATATAGGCGGCAGCTCCCTGACCGTAACAAGGGTAATTATTCTTGCCAATAAAAGTGGTATAGAGATTGCTTACGGCGATGTATTTGAAAACCCCACTCCTGCCGCACTTGCAAAGCTTTGCGAAAAGGATGAAGTTAAGAACGACTTTGAAGATTTGGGCAACTATGATTACAGCAATATAGAAAATGTGTTGCTTAATAATAATCTTGACAGCTTTAAGAACGGAGATATGCAGGAGATAGGTGATGTACTCCTTACAGGTGGTGCAGGCTTCCTTGGAATACATATTCTTTATGAACTGCTCCACAGACACAGCGGTAAGGTTTACTGCTTACTTCGTGACAAAAATAACAATCCCGCAGAGGACAGACTTAATATGATTTTCTTCTATTATTTTGAAGAAAGTCTGAAAGAAAAATATTCCGACAGATTGACTATCCTTAGCGGAGATGTGACAGACAGACAATCCTTTGACAAGTTCCTTGATTTCAATATTGATACTGTTATTAACTGTGCCGCAAATGTAAAGCACTTTTCAAAGGGAACAGACATTGAAGATGTCAATTTGTACGGAACCCTTAATGTAATAGATTTCTGTAAGCAGACAGACGCTCGTCTTATTCACGTTTCAACAATGAGTGTTGGCGGAATATATGTAGGTGAGCAGGGAGAAGTAACTCATCTGAAGGAAAATCTGCTTTATTACGGACAACAGACAACATCTAAATATACCCTTTCAAAATTCCTTGCCGAAAGGGCAATTCTTGAAGAGATTTCAAAGGGCTTTAATGCAAAAATTATGCGTGTCGGCACACTTTCCGCAAGAAACAGCGACGGCGAGTATCAGATTAACTTTACCACAAACACATTTATGGGCAGGCTAAAATCCAATATTATCATCGGAAAATATCCCTATGATATGATAGAAATGCCCTTTGAGCTTTCTCCAATAGATTGTGTGGCAAAAGCAATCCTACTTCTGTCACAGACTCCAAAGAACTGTACTGTATTCCACCCCTTCAACAATCATATGCTGATGATGGGCGACTTGTATATGGAGATGGATAGAATCGGACTTCATTCCAAGGCTGCAGAAACAGAGGAATACGAAAAGGCGCTGGAAGAAGCAAAACAAAATCCCGATAAGGCAAAAATCCTTTCCAGTATGCTTGCCTACCAAAATATGGCACATGGTCAAAAGATATTCTCCGTTGAAAAAAGCAATAAATATACTATGCAGGTGCTTTACAGAATGGGATTCCGCTGGCCTGTGACATCCCTTGACTATATGAAACGCTTTATCAGTGCGCTTCGAGGACTTGGTTTCTTTGATTTTAACTAAGTGAACACCGAATATCTTTTATTTGGTGAATCGGCAAATAAGAACCGCAATTTTGATGCAAAGTGTATCCTAATTGCGGTTTAGTCTATAATATAGGGAAACACTGATTTATTCAGTGTTTCCTTAGAACAACAGGAGAAATAAATATGCCTATGTTTATGAAACTGTCACTTACGGCGGCAGTGCCGGTAATATTCTCGGTCCTTATGTATCTGATTGATAAAAAAACAGGATTCAATAAAATTAAATACATATATAAGCAGATTATTATAGGGCTTGTCTTTGGCATAATTGCAATCTGCGGTACTGAATTTGGCGTTAATGTTGACGGTACGAATATTAATATCCGCAATTCAGCCCCACTTTGTGCAGGTCTGATTTTTGGTGCGCCTGCCGGAATCATCTCCGGATTAATGGGCGGAATAGAGCGTTTTTTTGCAGCATTCTGGGGTGCAGGTGCTTATACGCAGATAGCTTGCTCCATCACCACGGTATTGGCAGGTGTTTTAGCCGCTGTAACTCGTAAATTTTTGTTTGACAACAAAAAAACATCTTGGTTTTACGGTTTGGTTATTGCAACATTAACGGAGACATTTGATATGCTGATGATATTCCTAACCAATTTGTCAGATGTGCATACTGCCTTTACCATTGTTCGCAAATGTACATTTCTTATGGTTTCTTTAAATGCATTGGCAGTGATGTTTGCGATTTTACTTGTTTCATTAATAGGAAACGGTATAAGACGAGAACGCCACGATATGCGCAAAATATCCCAGACCTTCTCCCGTTGGCTGTTTTTATGTGTAACTGTTGCTTTTGTTATAACCATAAGCTTTTCAATGTTTTTGCAGTCCCAACTGGCACAAAGTGACACATATGAATTATTAAATCTTAATATTGCTGATGTAAAAGCCGATGTAAGCGATGCGTCAGATGAAAATTTACTGGATTTAACAAAATTGATTGCAAATGATATTATGGGTCAGGATAATATCTCAAATGAATACCTCAACCGGCTTAAAGAAAAGTATGATGTGTCTGAAATAAATATAATTGATAAAAGAGGTATCATTATATTATCGACCAACGACGCCTTTGTTAATTACAATATGAAAGGCGGAGAGCAGTCGAAAGAATTTCTTGTGTTGCTGGACGGCAAGACCAAGGAATTTGTGCAGAAATACGGTCCGACAGCTTCCGACTACGATATTATGAGAAAATATGCCGGAGTTGCCCTTGACAGCGGTTTTGTTCAGGTTGCTTATGATGCACAGCGTTTTCAGCGTGATATTGACAAGCAGGTGATTGGCGTTACCCGAAACCGTCATGTGGGGGAAAACGGCTCAATAATAATCGCAAATGAAAAAGGAGAAATAGTAAGCGACAGAAAAGATAATGAGGGAAAAAATCTCGGCATTACCGGAATAAGTATTGACGCTGATAAGACGGCGCAGCAGGAGTGCTTTTCTGCCAAGGTTTACGGACAACAGTGTTATTGTATGTATGTTGTGTCCGAGGGGTATCATATTATTGCGGTTATTCCTCAGGAAGAGGTAGAGTTTTCAAAGGATTTATCAATTTATATAACAGCGTTTATGCTTTTTGTTGTGTTCGGAGCACTTTTTATCCTTGTGTACCTGCTCATTAAAAAGCTTATCGTCAACAACATCCGTAAGATAAATAATTCGCTTGCAGAAATTACAGGCGGCAACCTTGATGTTACGGTTGATGTCCGCAGTAACGAGGAGTTTGCTTCCCTTTCAGATGATATTAACTCAACCGTTGTTACACTGAAAGGCTATATAGCGGAGGCAGCAGCACGAATTGACAAAGAGCTTGAATTTGCAAAGACTATTCAGTATTCGGCTTTACCAAGTGTATTTCCTCCGTACCCTAACAGGACTGAATTTGACATTTACGCAAGTATGACAACAGCAAAAGAGGTGGGCGGTGATTTCTATGATTTTTACCTCCTTGGTGAAAGCAGATTGGCATTTTTAATTGCCGATGTTTCCGGCAAGGGTATCCCGGCTGCAATGTTTATGATGACCTCAAAAACCCTGATAAAAAGCCTTGCAGAGGCAGGAAATGAAATTAACGACATATTTACCTTGGCAAATGAAAAACTTTGCGAAAATAACGATGCCGGAATGTTTGTTACGGCGTGGATGGGAATTCTTGATTTAAAAACCGGGCGTGTTGACTTTGCAAATGCCGGTCACAATCCACCTCTTATTCGCCGCAAAGACGGTTCTTTTGAATATCTGAAATGCCCTGCGGGATTTATCCTTGCCGGAATGGATGGTATAAAATATTGCAAAAACGAACTTCAGCTTGAACCGGGAGACGAAATTTTCCTATATACCGACGGTGTAACCGAGGCAACAGATGTTCAGGAAAATCTTTATGGCGAGGACAGATTGCTCAGACTACTGAACGAAAATAAATGTGTTGATTCAAAGTCACGGTGTGAGCTTGTAAAGAATGACATAGACAGTTTTGTCGGAGATGCTCCGCAATTTGACGATATTACTATGCTTAATCTTAAGTACAAAAATAAGATGGAGTAGGAATAAAAATGAAAGAATTAACCATTGATGCAACTGTTGAAAATATTACATCGGTAACTGATTTTGTTGATGAGCAGCTTGAAGAATTCGGATGTCCTTTAAAGGCAAAAATGCAGATTGATATTGCTATTGACGAATTGTTCGGAAATATTGCTCATTATGCCTATAAACCCGATGTAGGTCCTGCCACAGTTCGTGTGGAAGTAAATGAAAATCCTCTTGCAGTTATTATCACCTTTATTGACCATGGAGTGCAGTATGATCCCCTTTCCGCCCGGGAGCCTGACACAACGCTTTCGGCGGAAGAACGCAGTATTGGCGGACTTGGAATATATATTGTTAAAAAAAGTATGGATGAAATTACTTATGAATATAAGGACGGACAGAATATACTTAAAATCAAGAAAAATATATACGGAAACACTGATTAAATCATTTGCACAGATTGTGCAGACAGATTTTTTGTCGGTTAGTTCAAAAAACCGCAGTAATGCTGACGCATTCCGAGGATTTTTTGGGCTAACCGGCGGAAAATATGCAAACAAGATGTGTAAAGTGATTTATTCAGTGTTTCCGTAAATATATTTTATTTCCATATCAAATTTTCGCTTATGCAATATGATTACAGAGGGTAAAGCCGGTACATTAATACTGCGAAAAATATTGATTTTCTATCCCATATATGCTATACTTTATCCGTTACGAATGATTTGAATTAAGGGGGGATTAAGATGGCAAATTATACCGAAGAGCAATGGAATGCTAAACAGATTAGACTTATGGAAACGTGCTTTAACGGCTTCGCTGAGTTAGGACTCCACGGCACAGGGATTCGTACCTTGGCTAAATATTGCGGATATAACACATCTATGATTTATACATATTTTAAGGATTTGGATGACCTTATCGTAAAGTCCACAGAATACTGTATGAGCAAGGTGGAAGATGAGTTTATGGCGAAAGCCCCCACAGATGTAGAGGACTTGTGGCGGTTTATGGACGAGATACCCTACTGGACGGCAGAAAAGCACGGAAAAAAATACCGTGTGATGTATCAGGTGTATACCCACCCGAAATACAGAGAATACGGTCAGAAGTTCTTTCAAGGTGTAGATGAACGATATACAGAGTACGCAAAGAGCTTAGAGGGCAAGCTGGGTATTCCCTACGAAAAGCTGACGCCGCTTATTTTTATTTTAGTCAGAGCCTGCGTACATTACGCATTGTTTGAGGATGAGTTCTATATGAAATCTCAGATAGAAACGCTGAAGGAAACCCTTGAACTCTATATTATGAAATACAACCCGAAGGCAAAGTCGGGCTTTGTTACAGAATAAGTTAAACAAGCCCTAAATAAGATTATTGCATTGATAACATAATTGGTTATTAAAAAGAAATGCCTATATTGATGAAATAATATAAAAGTTATTAACTAACGGTATTTATACCAAACCTATAAGGAGGAAACTGTATGAGTAAAGTAAAGAAACGAGTTTTGATAGTTTTGTTGGGGATTTTGTCGGTTGTTGTATTAGCCGTCGTTGCGTTTGTGGTGCTGTATTTTACCAGATTCCAGACCATCGGCAGTATTGAACAGCTTACAGATTACAAGGATGGATACAACCTCTATCGTATGGATGTGAAATACGATTACGATATTGACGATATTATAGACTACGGCATTAAGGACGATCAGTCGATGATTGACGCAATTTTGAAAGAGGCGTTGCCAATGCTCCCTGTAAGTATCAAGGCACCAAATTTCGGCTGTACGGCATTTTCGCTGACCGATAAGGACGGCAATGCTTATATGGGACGAAATTACGATTTTAGTAAAAATACATCTGCTATGATGGTTTACTGTGAGCCGGAGGACGGCTATAAGTCTGTTGGCTTTGCAGCACTTGACAATGTTGGGGCAAATGTGCCTGATGAGAGTATCAAAAAGAAGATGGCAAGCCTGACTGCACCTTTTGTATGTCTTGACGGTATGAACGAGAAGGGCGTGTCTATCGCTGTGTTGATACTTGATAGTGATCCTGTACGCCAAAACACAGGCAAGCCTGTCATTTCAACTACTCTTGCAATACGCCTTGTTCTTGACAAAGCGGCAACCACAGAGGAAGCAGTGGAACTTTTGCGTAACTATGATATGTTCTCTTCAGCCGGTAGAGATTACCATTTCTACATAACCGATGCATCAGGGGATGGCAGAGTAATAGAGTATGACATTAACGGCGAACCAAGAGAGCTTATAGATACTCCGTCAGAGGCGGTTACTAATTTCCTCATTCGTTATAAGGATAAGGTGCTTCCAAATCAGAAAAACGGTATCTACGGTCACGGCAGGGAACGCTATGACGCCGTACTGAAGGTGCTGGAGAAGGAAAAAGGCAATTACACTGAAGAAACCGTATGGAACGGGGTGAAATCGGCAGCACAAGAGCCTGACGACGAAGACCTCACAAGCAACACCCAGTGGTCCGTTGCGTATGACAATACCGACCTTACCGCCGATATCGTCATCCGCCGCAACTGGGATGATATAACACGCTGCGATCTGAAAAACAAGGTGACGACACCGTTCAAATGAGTAATGCAGGGTGTTTACGGCAAAAAAGCATTCTGCAAGGTAAAATCAAATAAAGCGATTTGACACATATGCAAAAAGCCCTCCTATTAGGTACAATGTATCTGACAGGAGGGGTTTTTTATATTTATAGAAAATGATGAGGGTTTCAAGTCTTTTGGCACTAACGGAATGATTTTTGAAACTGCCCCATAAGCGTAATGAATATTACTGCGTACCGACATTGTTTAAACTTGTATATGGAAAATTTTACTCATTTGCGACAGCCCCTTTTCTACAATTTGTTGATATGATATAATCAATTATATAAACTGGATTACGATTGACAAATGGAGGAGTTATGAAACCAACATATATTATGAAAGAGGTACATATCCGTCCCGAAAACAAGGAAAATGACGGTCTTGAATTTGTTATCAGGGAAGGAGATATAATTCTTGATAAAGGCTTCCGATTTAAAGTGCTGCCTGCCGCAATGAATTTTACAAAACCAATCACCCGAAAGAAAGTTCCAAATACTCCCCTCGAAAAATCGGAAAGACTTTTACGAATAAAAGAACTAAGGGAAGATTCAGCAGTAGTTGCCATACTGCATCAGGAAACAAACTACGAAGGTACAGACACACTGGTGACAATAGAGAATGAACATCTCGTAACGGTAAAATACGGCGAGGAATTCTCCGTTTACGCAAAAGAGCAACTTTACGATGCATTTCTCCCAATTACCTATGAATTTATCATAGTAGATGAATCAGAACCAAAGGAACATAAAGTGCAGAACTTCTGCACCAAATGCGGTGAAAAATTGATAAAGGGCGATAAGTTCTGCCGTGAATGCGGTATGCCTGTGCTTAAGTGAAATGTACAGATAAAATGAAGAATAAACTGCCCGAAGGCAATATCACTTGGCAAGGCCGAATATCACTGCAAAGCAATATAACTCGCCGTAAGTCGAATATAACTGAAAAAGACGATTGTATTAACAATCGTCTTTTTCTTGTCAAGGTTGTGCAAAAAAGATGTTTTTGGCGATTTTTATGGTAGTTTCGAACCATAGAAAAAATATACTACTTTCCATATTTACCCTGAAACTCTTCTTTTATTTTTTCTAATTCAGGGTAAATCATTGGTTTAGAAACCCCCATACACAATAACCAATCTGCAATCTCTTTACAACACATACTATCGACATTAATCTTATACAGGAAAACATCTTTAGGGTTAGAGGCTAAAACTCTTTCTTGTATATTTTCAAGCGTTACAAAATCGAAGGCATCTTGTGGGTTCTCATACTTTTCGCCTTTTTCTTTAGTTAATGGTGGTGTGTATATATTATAGGCTAGGAAAAAACCACTTTGTGCTTTAATTCGTGTATTCAAGCGAGAAGTGTATACAGCAAGAGGCATAAAGAAATCTTTGTAATTATCAGAATTTAGTAATTTAAGTATTTCTTCTTCGTTTTCAATACAAAAATCATCAAAGTTAGGTTCACCAAAAAGATAATTTTTAAACATTTCAGCATTTTCTTTAATAGACAAATTAGGAATAAGATTATAATTCTTGCTTTTATCATTAAAACAAAAATTAGCTTCTTTTAGCAGAACACTACAGGTTGGATCGTTAAACTTTTCACTAATACGATCTTTTCGAATTTTGTTGTATATAGCTGGATTAAAAAGATATAGTGAAAAAGCAGTTGCATTTTTGTTTACATAATCACTTTTTTTGTTTTCCTTTATTGCTTCTATTACTTTTTCCAAAGCAAAATACAACGAAGCAAAAGCATTTCCAGTCCAATCCAAAAAATTTGATATTTCTATATAATGTTGCATTAATGCAATATAATCTGACTGAGTATATCTATAACCAGCTTCTATTTCAGAAGTACCATCTGCTCTATGTTTGAATTCCTCAAAAATACTCTGTTGAAAACATCTAAGCGTTTTATATTTCTCTTTTGTTTCAAATTTAAAGCGCCTAAATAAGGAAGGATATAAAACATAGGACTGTCTTCGTTGTCCTCTATACCATATGGAGTCAGAAATGGAACTGTCAATTCCTTTTGTATTAGCAACCGTTCTAAACTGATTTTTACAATATGATATTTGGTCATTTAATTGACTAAGTGAATATACATATTTTATATACCCATGCCTTTGTAATCCATTGTCGGATGACTTTGGCGGTTCGATTAAATCAAATTTATAATGAAATGAATTATCTTGAAAATGATTTTTATTATTTTTTATTTTTTTGTTTAATTTGTGTAATTCTAATAAAGATTTTTGCTTTTGGAATTTATTTGCTAATTGAAGATTTAAATCAAAAGAATCTCTATTCTTTGAATCTGAAAAATCATTCAATGCATCAAAGAGGAGCTTTTTATTTTCCTCTTTTATTTTTTTTCTACAGATTTCCATGTCAAAATCATGTAGTATGCTTGTAAATACATCGTCATAAAACAAAGATAATGTAGACACTAATTCATCATCCAAGTTCAAATACATATAAATTATGTAATTAAAAAAACATATTAACTTATCTTTTTTGTTTTCATAAGTATCATAAATCCTTTTGAAATTATTATCGAGATATTCAACAACGCTGTCTTCATCAACTGGATCAATATTACTAACATACCTAATAACAAGCCACAATCTAACATTTAAAGATATATCTTTTGTATAGTCAATAAATGATTCATTAGCGTTTTGAGGAGTTGTATCTAATCTATTGTTAAAAACAAAATAAAAATAATCAGATAAACCCATATGGTTTAAGGAAATCATAGCAATATCGACAGACGCTTCTCTTATACCCTGCAAAATAGCATAAATACTGTTTTCGTAATTTATACCTATACTGGATAATCTTAATTTGTCTAAACTTATATTGATCCTATTTGTCGAAATATATGAGTCACATATAGATAAAATAAACCCAACAAATTTAATTAATATTTCTCCGTAATTGCTACCATTCAAATATTCTAAAGTTTCAATGCACTTTTCCCTTAAACGCTCTGCAAAAAACTTAAATAAACCTTTAAATATAGCATTCGATTTCTTATTATAACAATATTTTTTAAAATCATTATAAAATATGGAAAAAACCTTAGCAAAGTTTATATCAGAAATATTATCTATATATCTCTCCAATATAATCTTATTTTTCAATTCTTTCAATAATTCTGAACTTAAAAATTTGTACAGTTCGGTTTGTTCTAACTTTACCCATTTTTTATCAACTGAATCGCTACAATCATTTTCTTCTAGTTCATAAGGAAATAATAACATTAATATAAATTCTCTAAAATCATCTGTATCTTTATTTTGTTCTAAAGAATTTAATTCTGATATTAAAAGATTATAAATAACATGTTTAATTTGCTCATAGAATATGCTTGTCATCATATACAGTGCAACCAATTTATTCCTTTCCACTCTGTTTTTTGGTACTGCGTAATGAAACAATTCATGAGTTAAATATTTTATTCCACGTGGTAAATCAAAAATAATAGAATTAGGAATATCAACATTAATAACTCTCATTCTATCCGGTTCTTCACTTTCAAGGTAAAGTTGAGACTTTACCTGAGGGACAGTATTTACAGTTATGAATGGAATTAATTCAGATTGACGGTCATCACCTTGCGTGATATAAATTATCTCTATGATTTTTTTTGATATACCATAATAGGCATGCATCAAATAATCGTATTGACCAGTAGCTCTAAAATGACAAGCAGGTATATCAAAAAACATTCTATTTGACTGTGATAAATGATAAATTTGTTGTTTGAAAACATTGGTCAGATCATAATAATCTCCCCAAATATCACCTATTTCATCCTCTTTTTCAAACAAAGACAATAACGTCTGAAATACCGATTTAAATTGCATATTTAAATCAGCAGTCCAAATTGAATTATACGCATTAGAAATTATACTTCTATAATCAGAATAAATTAAATCTAATGTATCAACAGCACCTGCATTTTTATATATGTATTTCTTCAATTTTGCTCTTAACAATTCATATAAATCACATATAGAATATTCATCGCTATTAATGTATATATCTTTAACATCATAATTCCGAAGATCTAAGTCTTTGGAATTCATATCAAATTTACGAAATGATAATTCTTTCCCATCATATTTATATTGGTCATCACCTATAAATGTTTTATCATATGCAATAATATAATCTAAGTCATTAAGTGCAGTATCTAAGCGTTGGATTCCCCGATCTTCGTTTTCGTATAATAGGCAAATATTAGTTCTAAAAAATTTTGTTTTTTCATCTTTATATTTATACTTAGAATCTCTTTTGCCAACACTTAACTTTTCGTCTTTTTTTATCAACTTCAAGGCGTAGCTTGAAGAGGTTTCTATAATTAGATCAAATTCTCCAACAGAATAATAGATTTTAGCAAAATCTTCATTCCCAACCAATTCATCTGCAAATTCATTTAAATTCTTATTACTTTTTAATGTATCATCCAAAGAAATTTGAATTAATGCTTTGCCTTTAATGTTGTCTAAATTTTCATTATTCTCATTTGCTTTTGATATTACTGAAAATGCAGAAAAAAATACTGATTTTTCGATATTGTTTTTATCTTTGATCCTTAGATACTTAATAAAATCGACAATTTTTAAAACTTGAGTATACTGGTTGCTAAACCATATAACAGCAATTTCAGATGTATTAAAAGTACCATATACTTCGAATTCAATTTTATCTTCCCTATCGAATTCAGAATTAACTTGATCTACTACTTCGTGTATTTTACTTTTTATTTGTGTCAACAAATGATAAATATTCTCTACACCCTGTGATACTTCATTGGTTAAAGAAAGCATAGTTAAACAAAAAAAGGTTTTATTAACCTTTTCCTTTTTATCATTTATCCATTCTTTTTCAGACGACTCGCCATAATTGTTTATAAGATTTAAATTCTGACTTTTATATTTAAGCTCATATAACAATACACTTTGTCTTCTACCTAGCCATTTCTTTCCTTGAATAGATACATCACGATATCTATTAAAATCCTTAACCGATACTATTTCTACAACATCAAACGTGCCAATTGAAGGATAGTCATTTTTTATATTTTTTTTAAAATTATCATCCGAAATTACTTGGTTAAAATTACTAATTAACTCTTTGTTATTGTATGTATAACGTCTAGCATACTGATATAAATTAATAATATAACCATTAACTGGTTGTGAATCTAATGTGCTCATTTTCCCATCCTCAATCAAATATGATATTTACAATATGCTATCACGTATTATTTTTTCAAATTTCCCATGATTTTTATTCCATTGATATACTTTGCGATTATTATTCTTCAGTTTTTTTAATCCTAATCTTATCTGTTTTTGCTTTGATGGGATGTAAAATGCGTTTTCTACCTTAGACATTGTTAAGACCTCTGTTATAATAAATTTAGATTATTAAATGGTGTCTATCACCAAACATGGCTAATTGTTTATGTATATTATTAGCTAAATATAAAAATATATTCGCTATTTAACTCAATTTTAACGAGAAAGCTGACGAATATATCTACAGTTAATATTGTATCACAACTCAAAAAATCAATCAACGATTTTTTGCGATTTTAGGCTAATTTTTTACCTGTTTTTAAATCAATAAAATTTTTTTTCAGTAGCTTATATATAATTATGCGTCTCTTAATTATAATATTATATCAATTACGCAGTGTGCACATTTTTATAGACCTACTTCCACCTCATATCCGCCGACAAATACCACCTTGATTTTTTCCTTTGATTCAACAATTACGCAATCAATAATTTGTCTGATTATTACATTGTTAAATTCCATAGGGTGATTTTTAAGACCTTCGATAATTTGGAAGATTTCATCAAGTCTTGTTTTTGTATTTGCCTGTCTACTGCTTGAGTTTTCATATATTTGCAGTTCCTTTTGCAGGCTGTGTTTTCTGATTAAGATTTCCTCAAGCTGTGATTCCAAGGCTTCTGCGTTCTCCATATCGGAGGTTATACGATTAAGTATATCGGCATATTCTTTGTCAAGCCTTGCGATTTCTATTTGGATATCTATTGTTTTGTCCTCGGTTTCTTCTCCTGAAAGTCCCATTCGTATGTGTTGCTTAAGCTTTCCAAGCACTTCCGAGCATTTACCTATGTTATTCTGAACAGCTTGTACAATAGCACTTTGCAGGACGCTTTCTTCAAGTGAAGGGGAGTGGTGGCAATACTTTTTTCCGTAGTCAAGCCTGTTTATGCACCGCCATACAATTTTCTTTTTGCCGTCGGTTGTTGTCCATGTGCACCGGCGATAGGGAGTATGGCACTCACCGCAAATTAGGAGTTCCGATAAAGCATATTTGCTTGAATACTTACCAAGCTCGGTTTTTGTGCCAACTTGTTTAACCTTTTTCTTACTGCTTCTTCTCGCCATCTCTTCCTGCACCCGATTAAATTTTTCAGGGGAGATAATAGCCGGATGATTGTTTTCTACATAGTATTGAGCTCTTTCTCCGTCGTTTCTTTTAACCTTTTTCGAGATACAGTCAATTACATATGTCTTGTTTATCAGGGCATCGCCTTTATACTTTTCATTTGAAAGTATGGATTTTACTGTCCCGTAATACCATACTTTCTTGCCTGTGGGAGTTTTAATCTGATTATCGTTCAGATAATCCGCAATTTTGCGGATACTGTCACCTTCAAGGTATTTATCATAAATCTCTCTGATGATTTTTGCTTCATCTTCAACTATTTCAGGCTTTCCGTCTGTGCCCTTTTTGTATCCCAGAAATGAGTTATAGGAGAATGCTACTTTGCCTTCTTTGGCGCTTTGCTGCTTGCCCCACCTGACATTGGCACTGATATTCTCTGCTTCGCTCTGTGCTATACTGCCGTAGATTGTGATATAGAACTCTGCGCCTGCATCCTTACTGTGAAGTCCCTGTTCTTCAAAAAACACATCCACATTAAGCTCTTTCAGAATTCTTATATATTTCAGGCAGTCAAGTGTATTTCGTGAGAACCTTGATATAGACTTCGTTATAATCATATCAATTTTATGCCGCTTGCAGGCTCGAATCATTTTCATAAACTCATCACGCTTTTTTGCGCTTGTTCCCGATATACCTTTGTCTGCATAGATTCCTGCAAAAGACCATTTCGGCTCACTGTTGATTTTGTCGGTATAATGCTTTACCTGAACCTCATAGCTGTTGAGCTGTTCTTCCATTTGGGTGGATACACGGCAGTATGCAGCCACCCTAATCTGCCTGTAAGCAGTTTCAGACTCTGTTTCGGTATTAAGCGTGGGAGCTATGTAATTGACTTTTCGTTGCAGCACTTTTCGCTCCATATTGCACCTCCGATTTTTTGATTATTTTTAAGCGTTATTTCTATATAGTCCTTGTCAAGCGTTATTGCGGTAATTGTTCGAGAGAACAGCGATAATGAAAAAGCTGAAAGCGGACTTGTGTTAAAGTCTGCTCTCAGCTTTTCCGTTATATGATTCTTATTTTTGATATTAGCATACTTCAGGGAAGCATTTCTGAATATCATCTCCGTAATACTGTCTTTGTTGATTTCGCCGTGTTCAAGGGCTTTCCTTATTTCGTTTTCAAGCCTTACTGTTTCCTTGCTGATTATACCGCAGTCATCGTTATCCTTTATCAGGTCGGGATTTTTAATTATGCGGTTGAGCAAGTCTGTTGTTTCCTCAATCAGCGTATCATCGTTAAGGTGTATTATATTATGACATTCACTGTTTTTGCAAACCCATCTTGTGCCCTGAACACATCTCATTTCGTGATTGCGCTTTAACGGTGAACCGCAGTCGGCACATAATATCGGAACATTGAGATTATATATATCAGACGACCTGTCAACGCCCTTTTGAGTGTCCCTTGCAGATTTTACTTTGTTTGCTTTTTCAAATGTATCTTTATTGATTATGGATGGGTAAGTATCTGTTCCTATGTAAATATCATCATCAATTATTCGCTTGATTTTCCCTTTGTTCCACGATATTTCACCGACCATATATTCAATATTTTCCGAAATCAGAAGCTGTGCAATTTTTATCAATGACAAGCCGTTAATATACAAGTCAAATATTCTTTTCACCGTTGTTGACTCTGTTGGATTTACCGTGATAACACCGTTTTGATAGGCATATCCGTATTTAACCTTTCTGTTTTTCATCGTTCATATCCTTTCATCTAATAATCTCCGTTAATTCAAGTCCACCCGATAGTGTGAATACAAGCTTATTGTCATAGCCTGCTTTAATCTGCTCTACCGTGTCGTTGAACATTTCTTCATTGAAACCGTCACGGTAATCAAAGTTATCTATTATTTCACTGAGATGTTTCAGATTGCTTATTATTTCCTCTGCTGAATCATCACTTAACAGAAGCTTTCGTTTACTGCGCAGCTTTGATATTTTTGAGTTTATTTCAAGCGCTTGCTTTGAAAACTCACTTTCACTTAATATGGATTTTGTGCGAAGCCTTGCTATCATAAGATTCTGCGTACTTAAATCTGCTATCTGTTTATCTATAGCCGATATTGATTCCTGATTGGGATTTGTTGTTTCCTCTATGTATTCAAGCTGATTAATCATATTGTCGAGTATTTCCGATTTGTATCTTTTGAGTTTGCTCATCATTGTAAGATATGCACTGTATATATCACTTTCAAGCAGTGTTTGTGTTGTACAATCTGTTTTCAGCGATGCTTTATAGGAACAGCCCCAATACACTTTGTTATTGATTACTATTCGTCTGTAATTGTGACCGCATTCGCAACACTTTATGACCTTGCTCAATGGATATGAAACATTTGAATGCTGTACGCTTTTTCTTCTCTGCAATTCTTTTGCGGCGTTAAAGGTTTCCTTTGATATAATTGCGGCATTACTGTTCTCAATGTAGTATTTTGCACATTCGCCTTTGTTTTTCTTTCTCACAAAGGGGAACGATTCTGTGGTATATGTTTTTTGCAGTAATGCGTCTCCCATATATCTCTCGTTATTAAGAATATAGTCCACCGAAAAGCAATGCCATTTTCCTTTTCGGGACGGTATATTATTTTCATTGAGTGTATTTGCTATGGCTTGTTTTCCCATACCCTGCAAGTACAGTGCAAATATTGTTCTTACTGTTTTTGCTTCATCTTCATTGACTATAAGCTCGTTGTCTGATATCCGATAACCAAATGCAGGATATGTAGTGTTAAAATCTCCTGATTCCATTCGTTTGCGGTAACTCCACCGCATATTATCGGAAATATTGATTGATTCCTGCTGTGCCGCAAGACCGGGAAGCGTTACAAATAGTTCGGCATTCATTTTTTCTGAATCAAGCGCCTGTTCTTCAAAATACACACGAACGCCTAATGTTTTAAGCATTCTCAGTACGGTCAGCAAATCACTTGTATTTCGTGCAAACCTTGAAATTGATTTTGTAATAATGCAATCAATCTTACGGTTTTCGCAGTCCTTTATGAGCCGTTTGAATTCGTCACGCTTTTTAAGTGATGTTCCCGATATGCCTTCATCAGCATATATATCAACCAACTCATATTCGGTATGTACCTTTGAATAATCGCTATAATATTTTATCTGAGCCGCAAACGAATTCATCTGATCCGAAGAATCACTTGATACTCTGCAGTAAGCTGCCAACCTGATTTTTTCATCATTCTTTTTTGTCGGCTGTATCTCAGTAACTACCATTTTTCCTTCCTTTCCTATAAATCTGTTTTTGCAAGACAACAATATCACAAGAGTTTGAAACTATCCAGCGAATATTACATCTTTTTTGAATTATTTTTTTATGCGGTCAGCAATATGCTTTCAGATTCTTCCAAGACGATTTCAAGTATGCTTTTGTACTCTTCCTCTGACAGCAGATTCATCTTCATAAGGAGACTTAACATATTTAACTCATAGTAACATTCTGAATTTTTTATTGCTTTGCTCTTATTCATCATCTTTAGTTTCCTCTGATGTTTTATGATTTCCAATATTCTTGTCAGCGTTTGAAGCTGCATTGCAAAGGCACATCAAGGCTACACCGATAAATGCACCTATAAATAAACCAAAAATAAAACCTATCATTTTAATTTCTCCAATCTATAATTATATTTTGTTACGGCAGGCAGTGGCTATGCAAAGCACAGCCACTGCCTGCTGTCTTATATCAATCGTTTTGCAAGGCGGTTTCCATATACAACACCGTTGTCGGCACATAAGGTTAAATATCTGTAAGACATATAATGTGCCGTTACTTAGGCATTGGGATTTCTCCGAATATGAAACCGCCTTGCTTTGGTTGGTATTTATCCTCAATATCCCCCAACCGGGAACACATCAGACGGTCATGCATATTGACCTCATTGGAATTTCACCACTGTGAGGATCTCCCACAGCCGTCCTCATTGCTTGCGACGGTTTTATCTCGCTCGAGCTGTGACTGGACGGAAGTATCATTGTCCCCTCTGCCTGTCATCGCCGTCATTGAATTTGCCTTTCAATGTCTGAGTCCTGAAGATATATAAAATATGTTCGCTCATGTAGCTCGTCCGTTCCGAACAGCAGAAGGAATGTATCTGATGTGCTGATATTAAATTTTCAAAGAGCAACGCCTGCTCTCAGAAAGAGAAACAGGTGAAAGGATTATTTATCCCTTCACCTGTTTCCTCACTTATAAGCTAAAACACACCCCTAATTTATAAACTTTTTAAAATATTTTTAATTTTTCCCACTGCACGATATACAGACCTTTGAACACATTGATATGTACATCCTTCTTCAAGTGCTATTTCTTCAAAGGTTTTCTCCTCAAAATAGTACTTTTTCAATCTGCGTTTTTGCACATCGGGCAATTTGTTTATTACTATATGAAGATTTTCCGCATCCTGAGCTTTATCAAAGTATTCTTCTAACGGCTGTTCGCTTGAAACGCTCTTTTGGTACAAGGTATTTTCATCTACTTCGGAATGTTCCAAATGTCTGTCGTATTCATTCATCTGAGAAATATCTTCAAGTTCAAATTTGTTGAAACTCTCAAACACTTCCTGTGATACCTCTATCTCTTGAAAATTATTATTGACATCAACAAAAGAAATGTAGTATCTTCCGGCTTTCGTGTACAGTGTATAAGGATTGTACTTATCCTTTCTCCTTTTAGGACGCTTGTCCATTCAATTATCCTCCAATCAATCTGAATTTTTTAATTCAGGTCGATCGGAGGACTTCTATTCCTATAGATCATCTTGCCCTTTCTGCTTTCAATGCAAAAAAGGCAAAAAATTAAGCCGACAGTTAATAGCATTAAAAGCTATAACTTGTCGGCTTTTCGTAAGCTCGTTCCTACTGATTAACAATCAGCGTTTCCGGCTGTAGGCTCGTACTAAGTTTTATATTTAATTTCTAAACATCCACCGCAACAAAAGATTTGCATATATGACATTTTATTTCTGTATTATGTAACCCAAATTCCCCACAATCTAATAAACTCACTTGCGGTTTGCAAAAGTAAGATAGGTTTAATATCATTAATTTTCGATTGCAACTTGGACATCTAATATCAAAATGATATAATGACTTTTCTTTTACATTTGCCACTTTTTCTCCTTTCCACTCTGTGTACTTATTTGTACACAGAGATTTCAAAAGAAAATCCAAGTTTATTACTCGGATTTCTTCTTTATTACCTATAGGTACTTTTGGGTCAAATAATCAATAAATATTAGCCAATCTTCCTCGTTTGCACCACATCGTTTTGATAATCTCAACGCCTTATGTATGCTTGTGTTTTCCTTAATATATGCAAGCAAATCCGGTGCCAATGATAGATAAGACTTTGATTCTGCTGCTAAATCATAAAGTATTTCTTTTTCTTGAGTAGATAACAGTAATTGTGTTGCTATCCTCTCTAATATCTCAACATTAGGTGCGGGTCTAAAACCGTTCTCAATTTTTGAAAGATATTCAGCAGAAATCCCAACCTGTCGAGAAAAATTCCTTAGCGAAATTTGTTTCTGAATTCTTTTTTGACGTATAAAGATTCCTATGTCATTATTTATTTTCATATAGTATTTATATTGGGAAACATTAAGCTATAAGTAAATAAGTGTAAGTTATAGTTCACTTCTGATTTTACCTATTACTGATATAATTTAAGTGGTGATTAGTATGATTAATTATGCTGCTATCGGGCAAAGAGTAAAAGAATATAGAATCAAAGCATGCCTAACACAATCGGAACTTGCAGAAGCACTGGATGTTTCCACAGGTTATATTAGTCAAATTGAATGTGGTCATACTCAGGTTTCATTAAATAGGCTCGATAGTATAGCAAGCATAATTGATACAAAAATAGAGAATCTAATATCAGATTTGTCTGATAAAGAGTATAAAGAAAACTTAATCTTAGAAATCACTAATAATTGGACAACTGAACAATCAGAGTTACTTTTTAATATTGTCAAAAATATGGATAAGTATTTCTGTGCTCATGCAGAATAGCATTATCCAAATACTCTTTTTAGAATATACCAAAATGTGTGCCAGGTCATTTGTATCCCCCCAATCAATACTCTTCAAAGAGAAAATAAATCTTTGGTATTGATTTTTGGGGGATTATGTATTAAACCGTATTATTTTTGTAATGAATTGTAGATTGGAGAAAATAATGCTAATTGCAATTTGTGATGATGAACCGCTTTTTTGCGAAGACCTTAAAGAAAAAATATATAGTTATTCTAACGACCATAATCTTGATACTTGTATAGATATTTATAATGATGGGCAAGTGCTTCTTAATAGAAATACAAATTATGATATTGTGTTTTTAGATTATCAGATGCCAAATATAAATGGATTAGAAGTGGCAAGAGAATTGAGAACAAGAAATATGCTTTCAATGATTGTATTTATATCAAATTATCCTGAAGTTGTATATAAAACATTCCTTTATGATACATTTCGATTCTTAATTAAGCCATTAAAAGATGAAGAATTGTATGAAGCATTAGATTCGTATATAAAGAAAATGGGACTTCATTACCCAATATTAATTTATTCGCAAGGTGAACATAAGAGTGTAAATACAAGTGATATTATTTATGTAGAGGCAAACGGGCGCAATTGCATAATATGGACATTAGTAGATAGTTATCATTGCCCGAAATCATTAAATAAGGTTTATTCATTGCTTCTCAAAAATTGTTTTTTCGTAACGCATAGATCATTTGTAGTGAACTTTAATTACATAATTTCTTTTGATAAAAGTAATATAAAGCTTATTAGTGGTGAAATTGCAAAAATTAGCCGTGATAGATATTCTTCATTTTTTGATGCACTTAATATTTATTATAGGGATTATACTCTTTGACATGTTATTATTCTATACATTAGAGCTAGTATTCTCAATTATCACTATCATGGTATTCATTTTTAAATCAACAAATGGCTGTATTAATTTAAAGCATTTTGTCATAACCGTAACTCTAATAATTATTCCATTATATTTTTTGTTGGTTTATCTTGATGTTCCCTTTATCTTAACCCCAATTGTCTCTTATACGATTCCATTATTCTCAATAAACAATTTGACAAAAAAGAGAATTATATATTTAGTTACACTTTTGCAAGCAATCGTATTTTCTATTACTTCTATTACTATTCTTGTAGAAAGTTTTTTTATACAAGATACTATATATAACTCTATAGTTGATTTATTAATTATTTTGATTATATTGGCGATAGTAGTGTGTTTAAGAAAAGAATATATGTATGAAAAAATTAATAGCTTTTTAGTATTTATTCCTATTGGATTAAAAATACTAATTATTTTTTCTTTTTATATGATATCTTTCTTATCGGCTGATTTATCTTATATCCCTAAAACAGAGTTTACTAATCATATCTGGTACTATGTTTTAGAATGTACGTTTATTCTCTCTTTGATTGCTTTTTGCATAATTTATCCATTACTTATTTCAAGCTTTACTTCAAAAAATTATTATAAAAAAATATCTGAAATTGCAAATGAACAATCCAAACAGCAATTTGAATATTATAATAATTTAGTTAATAAAGAACAATCCTTAAGAGAATTTAGACATGATTATAAAAACCAATTAATTGTACTGGAGGCGTATTTAAAAAAGGAGGATATTGAATCAGCTCGAAATTATATAGTAAAATCATTTGACCTCCTCAATGAAACTTCCGGTATTCAGACAGGAAACTATATTTTAGATGTATTAATAACAGAAAAACAACAAAAGGCAGGGAGTATAAGCGTTGAGTTCAAAGGTAAAATGACTTCTAAATTCGTCGAGCCTATAGACATATGTACTATTTTTGGTAATGCTTTGGATAATGCCATTGAGGCTTGTCAAAAGATTGATGCTAGTGATCAAAGAATTATTAGAATATCAATTCAAGAAAGCATAAACACCCTACATATTTGTATTTCAAATCCAGTAAAAAGTAAGGTTAATATAGTTAACAATAATATATTAACAACAAAGGAAGATAATACGAATCATGGATTAGGTTTGTTTTCGATTAAAAAAGTTGCAAAAAAGTATAAAGGCAAAGTAGCAATTACATGTGATGATGTATTTTCATTAAGCATTTTGCTTATTAACTCTAAAAAAATTTAATAATATATTCGCAAAATAATACCGTCGATAAAGTATCAATTTACTTAGTCGACGGTATTTTTGTTGTTATTGCATATATTCTACAATTCATTACATAAAGCATAACTTTTATTACATAGTTCATCACATTTTGCTCGTTTAATGGCATCCTTGTTAAAGATACTATAGGGGAAGTGATTCCAATGGACTACCGACAAAAAATCTAAGTTAATCATCATCATTAAAGGATACAAGGAGGAAAATTTATGAGCAAAAAAATTAAGACTTTGTTGTCAGTTGTTTCAATAATATTGTGTGTTACAATATTATCATCAATATCAACAGAAGTAATTGCAGGTACAATAGACAAAAGTGACGAGGACACTATAACAAGTCCTTCATTTGCAGATATAGGAGATGGAACTACTGTAGGAAATATTGTTTCAGAAATCACACAGGAACGTGATAAATATACAAAACATTTTCGTCTTGATGACGGCACTTTCATGGCTGTAAACTATGTAGTTCCGGTTCACTATAAAAATGAAAAGGGTAAATGGGTTGAGTATGATAATACTATCATTAGTGACAACACCGCAACCCCTGATGAAGCGGCAAAATCAAATTATTCAAATAAAAAGAGTAATATAAATGTAGACATTTCACCTAATGCAAAAGATGACAAATTAATTTCTCTTAATACCTCAAAAGGCAGCATTAGCTGGAAGTATGTTAATTCTAAAAACAGTTCAGCAAAAATTATAAAAAATAATAAAAAACTCAAAGGGAATCAAAAGTTTACTACTCTACAAAATCTGGTATCTGAAATAAATTACGATGACCTTTATCAAAATATAGATTTGGAATGCTTTGTATCATCCACGGGAGTAAAGGAAAATATCGTTCTTGAAAACTCAGAGGCAAAGAATGAATTTGACATAGAATATGATATAAAAGGCTTAAAAGCAAAACAAATAGATGACAAAACAATAAATCTTTTAAAGGGAAATAAAGTAGTATACACAATAACTGCTCCATATATGTATGATGCAAATTTAGAAGAGAGCACAAATGTTACCCTTAAAATACAGAATAATAAAAGCAATAGACTTTATGTAAAACTTATTGCAGACAAGGGTTTTCTTAATAATCCAAATGTTAAATATCCTGTAACTATTGATCCCGAAATAACCGCTGTAGGTGTTGGATATACCGAGACAGCACAAGTGGATGCAAGCAATAGAGATTCTGTTGAAGGTCAGCAAACGCATTTTTATCTTGGTAAAAACAATAATACAAATCAATTGTTTTATTCGCTTATAAAAAGCAAAAATATCGAAAATACTCTGGAAAATAAAAACATTGTTAGCGCGAAGGTATCTATCTATCCATTCAATACAACGCCCGCTATGGAAATAGAGGCTTATCCTGTTACATCATCTTGGACTAACGGAACTGTAACATACAATAATGCTTCTTATGATTCCAGTCAAATTATTGATTATGCAACCACAGAAGAAGGAAGCTCAAATCCTGTTACATTTGATATTACTAAAATATATAAACAATGGTCGGATGGAACACTTGCAAACAATGGAATATATTTAAAGAGCGAAAGCAATATCGCTAATTTTGGCGGTTACTGTTGCTATCTAAGTGACAAACTCCCTCAGTTTCAAGTGATTTATAAGGACTATAACGGTTCTGAAAGTAATCTAACCTCTCATACTGTTAGTTGCGGACAAAAAGCTGATGCTTCAATTTGTGATTACACCGGTGATTTAATTTTTAAACAGAGCATCTATGAAGAAAAAGGCGAAAGAATTCCTCTTAGTATTTATCAAACATATCATAGTGCTCGAAAAAATGTATTAGGCATTGGTGGCTGGGGACGTCATATGTCCTTTGAAAAATCCCTTAAAAAAACAGATTGTTATTATATCTATACTGATTCCAATGCAGTGGAACACTATTTTAAAATAGTTGATGGTAAAAATGAATTAAGTGATGAAGACGATTTAGGATATACATTAAAAATCAAAGAAAACAAAATTGAGATTGAAAGTGATAGAATTGAAACCTATGATATTCCAAATGACAATGAAACAACCTATATAAAGTCGGAGTCGGATTCAGATAATAGCAATAATACTATTACTTATACTTATGACTCATCAGGTTATCTTACACAAATAACAAGTACATTGCATACATATCGTATTTACTATAACACAGTAACCGACAGTGATGGCACAACAAGAAGATGTTATTCTAAAATTAAAGTAGATTCTGATGACGCAGCATACTTTATCTATTATTCAGGATGCACCTTGCCCTATGGTATTAAATTTATAGATAACAAGTGGACAACATTTGAATATAGTAACAATTACTTAACTACGGTAAAATATCATTATAATGATGATATTAACTCTGAAAACGGAATGAAAATGCAGTTCAACTATTCAAATGGTCGGGTAGTAAAGGCAACTGAGTATGGTTACAACACTTCAACCGGTAGTTACGATGAAGGTAACTATTTAGAAATGGTTTACGGAACACATGAAGATGACGATAATGAAAATAATAAGGGTTATAATACGACAACCTTTATTGATAGAAATGGAAGAAGTGAAACATACACATTTGATGAATATGGTAATACAGTAACCAAATTAAATGAATATGGATATATAGAAGAGGGTGAAGGTGCGTCTGGTCTTTCAGCAATGGGAGGTTCAGATTCTTATACACGAAACTATATTGATGAGTCCAGTCATTTTGATGGTATAGGCAGTAATTATTACTATAGAAAATCAAATGAAAGCATAGGTTCAGAAACCAGTTCCGGCGGAACAGCTTCAGTAGATACATCAATATCATTCTTTGGAGGCAATTCTATAAAAATTAATCATGACTCCACTTCCTCTGAACAGTTTTACACATCCGTAAATCACGATATTGATTTGAGCAACAGTGATGTTTCTGCCGGTGATACAGTAACATTATCCGGTTATGTATATATACCTGATGCTTTGACAAAGGGAACTCGTGACGGACAGAAGGGTGCTATTCTAAAATTAAAGACATTTGACCCTTCAGGATCTAAAATAAGTGATGACAATAGCGTTGCATTATTAGAAACGACAACCATTTCAAAGTGGCAAAGAATAAGCTTAACAGTTACATTGCCTAATTATACAACCAAAATAAGAGTTTACTGTGCCCTTAGAAATGCAAGTGGTTCGGTATGGTTTGATTGTTTGCAGCTTGAAAAAGGCGAAGTAATGAACGACTATAATGCGCTTTCATATAGCGATTTCAGTGCAAATAATTGGAACAACGCTCAAGATAAATGGCATAACCAAAACGGAACTCTTATTACAACCAATACAATAAGAGGTGGTGGGGGAGAACCTGCTCCAACTGTTGAATCAACTGTAGAGGAAACTACGGAATCAACAGCTGAAACATATACCTCTATCGAAACAGAAACAGAACCATATGGAAATATTGAGAAAATAGAAGAAACTTCCAGAACTTATCAACAGGGCTTTGTAACAAGAACATATAACAGAACTTACGAAGTAAAGAATGATGGGGAAACAGACAATACTGATGATAATGATTCTTCGGAAGAAGATATAACAGATAACACCGATTCTCTGAGTGATAAACATATCTTCCAGTCTGTAAGTGTAAATCGTGCAAATGTTGTGTTTAAAATTTCCGGTACAGCAAAAGCTGATTCTGTTCCATTAACCTCTGATAACCGTACCTTTGGTATTGCCCTCAAAATCCATTATTCCGACGGCACAACTGAAGATCACTATCAGGAGTATAATGCTTATACTTCAACTGAACAATCAGTTAGTTTATCTATTGCCCCGGAAAAAGCAAATAAGTTAATAAATACAGTTGACTTTGCATTTGTATATGGTTACAATAAGAATACAATGGAAGTTAAGAATGCTATGCTTAACTTTGCAGAAGATATGATTTTTGAAACACCGGAAGAATCAACAGGTGATAATCAAAACGAACCTATTGACGAGGATATTGTTTCTGAATCTGTAGATACTTCAAAAGATTATATGGAATCTTCTGTTGAATATGATTCTACAGAGAATTACATAACTAAAGAAGTTGATGAAGCCGGCAATACAACAGAGTATGCATATGATTCACACGGAAATCAGACTTCTGTTACTGATGGCAAGGGTAATACCACAGAATATGAATATGATATTCAGGGGAATGTAAAATCCATTTCCAGCGGTGATTCGTCTAACACTTATATATACAATAATCAAAACCAGCTTTCTACAATAAATCACAACGATTTTGCATATAACTTTAACTATAACATTTATAATAAATTGTTGAATGTAAAGGTTGGAAATAAGAGTATTGTAACATATAATTACAACAGTAATAATGGTAATTTGGAATCAATAAGTTATGGTAACGGCGGTTTTTACAGATATTATTACGACCGTTATGATAGAATCACTTCAATTTCAGGTGCAGGATATGACATTGTTTCATATACCTACAATAAAAAAGGTCTTGTAACCAAAGAACACGATTATTCGCTAAATCAAACAACTAATTATTATTACGATTGCAACGGTAATCTTGTATCAAAAACTGCTGAAACAGTAGATGAATACGGTACTGTAAAACTTGTTCATAATGTATCTCTTGATTCTGACGGTAATACTGTTGAACAAACTAATATTAACAATAGATACAAGACTATCAAGCGTGGAACTGATGCTGATGATAACGAATTTGTTGATTACATAAGCGGAGATGAAAATAGTCCACGAACAGTAAAAGTAACAAGTGAAACTGATGATTTTGGCAGACTTGATTATGTAAGTACAAAACATAATGATGAAGAACTATTTGGTGCTGATTATTCATATATAAATGTAAATAATTCTCACAAAACAACAAATCAGGTTCAATCCCTGCGATATGGATATAATAATGGAGCCAAATCAACAAACTACGACTATACCTATGACGCCAACGGCAATATTGCTACTGCAGTTGAAAGGAACTATAACATAGGTAACGGCGGAGTAGGCTCCTTAACTTCACGATATCAAAGTAGTTATGAATATGATAGCCTGAATCAAGTAACCCAGGTTACTGACAGCTATAGTAATGAAAAAACAAAAATCACTTATGATAACGCAGGAAACATTACTAAAGTTCAGGTTTACAATCTGACTACTGACGCATTAAAAAAGACCAATAATTATGGCTATGATACTACTTGGAAGGATAAGCTGACATCATATAACGGTCAGACTATTACTTATGATACAATAGGAAATCCACTTCAGTATCGTGACGGAATGACAATGCAGTGGAAGAACGGAAGACAGCTTTCCCAAATCACCACTTCAAATGACACCGTTACATTCAAGTACAATGCAGATGGTCTGAGAACTCGCAAGGATGATTCCGACTACACTACATATTACTACTATGATAATAACAACAACCTGATTGCAATGATGCAGGGCGGTGTGGTTGCATATTATTACTATGACAGCAACAACTCTGTAACAGCAATGTCCCTCAATGATACAATGTATTATTACATAAAGAATTTGCAGGGCGATATTACAAAGATTGTAAACGAAAGTGGTAATGTATTAGTAGAATACACTTATGATGCCTGGGGTAAAATTCTGAAAGAAACAAGCTCAGGAAACGGAACTTATGCCAACATCAAAGACTTTAACCCTTTCCGCTATCGTGGATATGTGTATGATACCGATACAGGCTTATACTACCTACAAAGCAGATACTACGACCCGCAAACAGGTAGATTTATTAATGCGGATGATACTGATGTGATATTGCTTTCTTCAGTTTCAGGTAATGATTTTAATATTAATCTAGCCAATCTGTTTTCTTATTGCTATAACAATCCAATTTTTTTAAAAGATAAAAATGGTTATATAGCAGGAATAGATGATGGCATATTCGTATTAATTGGGTTGACAATTACAGTATGTGTATTATGTGGATGGATGTCAACAGAACAATTTAGGCAAACATGGCAAGGCTTTTGTAATGCTGTCGGTAACGGTCTATCTTCTATTTGGGATGATATTTGGTATGGATCAAAATCTATTTGGAATTGGTCATTTAATAAAGTAAATAAAAGTATAAAAGCAATATCAAAATTTACTACTGTTGTACGTGCAGATAACAAAATTAAAAATAAAGTAAAAAGAAGATCGAGAACACGTTATTGGAGTGCAAGCCTAAAAAGCGGATATGTTGACATTGGAAAATCTCTAACTCTTCGTCAAGCAAGATCTTATGTAAGAAATGGAAAAAGTGTTTTTACTGTTACTAAGCGTGAGGCAAAATTGTTATCAAAAAGTGCTTATGGAGGAAAAAAGCCTGTAGGTCCTGAGATAGATAAGGGGAAAAGTAATGTTATTGGATATTATTGGCATTATCATGTGTATGGTAGAAAGAATAAAGCACATGTATGGTATTTGTTTTAATGGAGGTAGTGATGTTAATTAATTTGGTATTTGATTTTTATACTGATGTTATTGATGTTCCAGACGAGATAGGAAGTCAAATCGAAAAATATCAAAAGAAATGTGATAAATGGTTGTTTAATAAACTAAATGACCATGAATATTGGGAAAAAGATGAATATGGAAATAAAATCGGCATTGGAATTTGTAGTGATGCTTTTGTTTGTTGGTTAAATAATTTTGTTCTAAATGATAGCGAACAAAAAGCTTTTATAGTTAAAGAAAATGTGCAAGAATATGATTCATCTTTTCCTACACTATTTTATTGATTTATTAAACTTGTGGGTTTACCAAAAGGTTAGTGGCATATTAAGCAATTTATTCATCATACTCATAAATAGAGAGACTTTCTATGTCAGATATAATTTGTTAATAGTCCTAATTTTATTTGGTATATCCTCCGTATTTGTTGTATTGGATTCTTCGGATAGGTTTAAATTTAAAATGAATAGTAAAGTTTTAAAATACATTTTGTATTTTACTTGATTAATTTGTTTTTTGATTTTAGAAATAGATAGCATCGTAGCAATTTTCATCTAAAGTAACGGGACGGTTCTATGTCTTCTCAATAATCACTCTTTTATGTTAGATTAAGTTTGGGTGATAATTGTGCCAAGACAAACACGCATTAAAATAGTAGTGCAATTTACAAGTTAGTCAGATTTTTAATGATTAATTAATCTAAACAGTAAACTGCTCTTACCACCCTGTTCACGGTAGTGTTGTGCTGTTTCGATTAATCCTGCTTTTTCAAATCCTTAATAGCTCTGCGGACAGTTGCAGGCGACAGCTTTATGTCGTCTGCCATATGCATAATAAATATAGATGATTTTGGCAGACTTGATTATGTGAGTACAAAACATAATGATGAAGAACTATTTGGTGCTGATTATTCATATATAAATGTAAATAATTCTCACAAAACTACAAATCAAGTTCAATCCCTGCGATATGGATATAATAATGGAGCCAAATCAACAAACTATGACTATACCTATGACGCCAACGGCAATATTGCTACTGCAGTCGAAAGGAACTATAACATAGGTAACGGTGGAGTAGGCTCCTTAACTTCACGGTATCAAAGTAGTTATGAATATGATAGCCTGAATCAAGTTACCCAAATAACTGACAGCTATAGTAATGAGAAAACAAAAATCACCTATGATAACGCAGGAAACATTACTAAAGTTCAGGTTTATAATCTGACGACCAATGCATTAAAAAAGACCAATAATTATGGTTATGATACTACTTGGAAGGATAAGCTGACATCATATAACGGTCAGACTATTACTTATGATAGAATAGGAAATCCACTTCAGTATCGTAACGGAATGACAATGCAGTGGAAGAACGGAAGACAGCTTTCCCAAATCACCACTTCAAATGACACCGTTACATTCAAGTATAATGCAGATGGTCTAAGGACTCGCAAGGATGATTCCAACTATACTACATATTACTACTATGATAATAACAACAACCTGATTGCAATGATGCAGGGCGGTGTGGTTGCATATTATTACTACGACAGCGACAACTCTGTAACAGCAATGTCCCTCAATGACACAATGTATTATTACATAAAGAATTTGCAAGGCGACATTACAAAGATTGTAAACGAAAGTGGTAATGTATTAGTAGAATACACTTACGATGCCTGGGGTAAAATTCTGAACGAAACAAGCTCAGGAAACGGAGCTTATGCCAACATCAAAGACTTTAACCCATTCCGCTATCGTGGTTATGTGTATGATACCGATACAGGACTCTACTATCTCCAATCTCGCTACTACGACCCGCAAACAGGTAGATTTATCAATGCGGATGATACAGCATATGTAGATACAAATTCTGGTACACCACTAAGCACAAATATGTTTGCCTACTGCGAAAATAATTTAGCGAATTTTGTAGATTTAACTGGAAAATGGGCTCAAAATTTAAGTGGCTTTAAATGGAATAAAAATTATGATGGTTTTAAAGTTAATATCAGCAAGAAATTTTTATCTAGAGCCTATTGCTTATTGTATGCCGCTGATATTATTAGGTTGAAAGGAAAATGGCAATGGTGGCCTGCGGGGTGGTATGTTGCTGGACTTAGTGTTACTCAAATTGCAGCTGAATGCTACACTCATGCTCTACTATATTATATTTCGAACATAACAATAAAACTTTTTAATAGAGGATATAACTGGTATGAAGCTGGTAAAATAATTAATATTGATAGAGGAGATTATAGACAATGGCAGTTTACCGCCGTATGGTATGCATTTTCTGCTTTGAAACGAACTCCGTGGGTTAAGTCGGCAATTTGTAATAAACTAGGATATAGAGTATGGATATTGTTATGAAAAATAAGGTTGTTTTTATGAAGAAACTAATATTAAATGGTATGGTTATAGCATTATCACTAATTATCAGTGGTTGTGGTGGTATATTTGATTCTATGGATCGAAATAATATCATTTACAAGGGTAATAAATATATCATAATTTCGCAAAACTGGGAAATGAATTCTCCGGAAAAATTCTCAACAAAAATTATTGAAAATGACAAAGGTTCAATAAAAATTAGATTATATGATGATGATATCAATAATGACTTTATTTATATAGAAAACGATGGATTATTGTTTCATAATGATAAGTCTGGTTTACCTAATAATGATATAAATAATATTGATTATTTATTATTGCGTTACCATCAAAAAACATTTGAATTAAATATAACTGATTTTGATTTAGTTAATGAATTTATATTAATTTCTTCACAAAAAACAAATAAGGACATATATCCTAAAGATAATATTGCGTCATTAATGATTTATTACAAAAATTATCCTGCATCCTATTTTTACGGAAATATCATTGTT
This sequence comes from Oscillospiraceae bacterium, assembly GCA_029225165.1. Lineage (GTDB taxonomy): Bacteria > Bacillota > Clostridia > Oscillospirales > Acutalibacteraceae > Ruminococcoides. The sequence goes on along the minus strand of JAQXVY010000017.1, from coordinate 77,750 downwards.
GATAATCAGGACAATTATTGGATTGAATTAAGTGACAGTGATGAATATATTGAATTGAATAAAAATTCAGAATTATTATCTGAAATAAAATCAAATTTACTATAATATCTATTTGACTTTCAGTTATTTGAAATTTCTTATAAAATAGATTATGAAACATTTATGGAAATTGCAGAATCTTTTGAATCTACATAAAATCAACAAGGTTTGAGCTAAGCATCATTACTAAAGTTCAGGTTTACAATCTGACTACTGACGCATTAAAAAAGACCAATAATTATGGATATGATACTACTTGGAAGGATAAGCTGACATCATATAACGGTCAGACTATTACTTATGATACAATAGGAAATCCACTTCAGTATCGTGACGGAATGACAATGCAGTGGAAGAATGGAAGACAACTTTCCCAAATCACCACTTTAAATGACACCGTTACATTCAAGTACAATGCAGATGGTCTGAGAACTCGCAAGGATGATTCCAACTACACTACATATTACTACTATGATGATAACAACAACCTGATTGCGATGATGCAGGGCGGTGTGGTTGCATATTATTACTACGACAGCAACAACTCTGTAACAGCAATGTCCCTCAATGACACAATGTATTATTACATAAAGAATTTGCAGGGCGACATTACAAAGATTGTAAACGAAAGTGGTAATGTATTAGTAGAATACACTTACGATGCCTGGGGTAAAATTCTGAACGAAACAAGTTCAGGAAACGGAACTTATGCCCATGTCAAAGACTTTAACCCTTTCCGCTATCGTGGATATGTGTATGATACTGATACAGGTTTATACTATCTACAAAGCAGATACTACGACCCACAAACAGGTAGATTTATTAATGCGGATGTTTATTGTGATACGCAAACAGGCTCCTCTTTAAGCACTAATATGTTTGCTTATTGTGAGAATAATCCAGTTAATTATGTAGATTGTACTGGATGTGTAATAAAATACTTCCTGTTTAAAAAACTAGATATCACATTCGGTAAACGAATGCGTACTAGCAAAGAGTTTTATTGTTTTCTTACAAATGAATGGGCAAAATGCAGTAAATATACTAAATCAAAAACAATTACTATTGGTGCTACTGTAAGCGGTGAAATTAGTGCTTCTTTCAAAGATTTGGTATCCGCTGCAGCGGGTGGCTCATTAAGTTGTCAAGTTGGTCTTCAGATTGGTCAAGAAATTCCTGCTAATCCAAAAAAGTACAGTAAATTAGCCGTTTATTTATGCTACTATACAAAAAATGTCACATTAAAAGTGTATCAATTAAAATTTAAGCGCATAAAGTTTCTGATTTTTTCTGCTTTTGTTCTTTATTATAGTTATAAATTAACTCAAAAAGGCAAAATAAAATGGCCCGATATAAACAATATTTTTATTGAAGTTTACTATAAATAACAATATCTTTATTGTTGTTGCTGTTGGATAACCAATTTGTCTATTAATCAGGATTTATGTTAATGAGAGGATTAAGTGGTAGTGATGAAGAAAAAATTTCTTATAATAATTGCACTTTTCACTTTTGGTATATCAGGCTGTAAAAATCAATCTGATATTGCAAAAATAGACACTAAAAATTTATGCGATTACTATGTGGAGCAAATGAATGAAGACGGCGCATATTTAATGTACGGAAGCAAGAACAAAAAAGCCATTGCTTTTGTCAGTTCAAAGATTAGAATTAAAAATTCTAATCTTGATATTAACAACAATGTTCTATCGGTATATTACTATACTACCGATAAAAGTGTCAGTAGTAAAACTTTATATAAATATACATACTTAATTAGTGATAGTGTTCATGTCGATGATATAAAAGTGTATCTTAATGACACGGAATCTTATTTTGTCAACACAATAGTATCTGATAAAGAATTAGTTATTAATCATTAACTGGAATTTCATCGTCGTTGAATAGACTTCTATGCAAAATGCAAGGGGATTGTTCTAATCCTAAAGTTTATATAAGAATTGAGGCAGTTTTGGTTCTAAACAAAATCTCTTCAAATTTAAACAAAAAATTTAGATGAATACAATCTGTCAACAACAAGTTGGTCACCCAAAAGCGTATACTCTGAAATTGTATATGTTTATTTTTGTTTATATCTGGAATGATACGCTAAGAATTATATAATAGAACACAAAATTCGTATGATCTCTAATATTGCTTTAGATTAAACAGCAAACTGCTCTTACCACCTTGTTCACGGTAACGCTGTTTGGTTTCTATCAACCCTGCTTTTTTCAAATCCTTAATAGATCTGCGGACTGTGGCAGGCGACAGCTTTATGTCGCCTGCTATTGTTTTTACTGAGGGCCAGCATTCTCCGTTTTTGTTCGCTCGGTCGTAGAGGTAGATATATACGGCTACGGCTCTGTGGGGTAAGTCCATTTGGTAAAGAAAAGTTAATTTACTCATTACTGTTATCCTCCTGAGGTGGTCTTTCGGTTCTTATGACTACTTTTCTTTGCTTGTCTGCGTTCTGTTCAACGCTTGAATTTACGGATTCTTCTGTTGGCTCGTCTTTATGTTCAGAATCAATAACATCTTCACGGTCGGTCTGTTCTGCATTTGGGGAGGTTTTAAGATTTTCATTTTTATATTTTTTCTCACCTTTTGCATCTTGAAATTCAGAGTCAGCCTCAGGCTGTTCAAAATATTGAGGACAGTATGTTTCGATTATGTTGTTGAACAACTCAGAACGATCGGCATAGTGAACTTCACGGTTGCCGTTTTCCATGACCTCATACTTTTCTTCAAACTGAATGCCCCATTTAAAAAACAGCTTTAACTTAACTTTCATTGGATAAAAACCTGTTTTCATAACAACAAATGTGCCTTTGGGAAGTGACTTAAGCTCATCGGGAGTCATCAATGGTCGTTCAATCATCTGCAATGATTGGGAAGGGTCATTCTTACTCCTGCTCACCGAGCCACTCATAACAGTACGACTGCCAAGTGCTTTTGATAGCACTTCTGCACTTGTGCTGTTAGGAGCAAAACCGCCGAAGATTGTGAGCTGTGTGTTGTCTATAATTACATCAGCACCCTCTTTGCCGTAATTCTTCTCCAACTGTGCAAAGGATTGAATGATTGGAACTATCTGCAATCGCCTTGAACGAGAAGCGGAGAATATCATCTCTGCCGAATCAATCTTCGGCAAGGTTCCAAATTCATCGCAGAAGAACACACAGCGGTTTTTTATCACACCGCCGTTTTCGTCTGCAACTGACAATATCTCACGGTAGAGCTGTTGAATAATCAGCGAAACCATAAAGAAGGTGTTGGGGTTTTCCTCGGGCATTACAATGAAGATTGCACACTTTTCATTGCAGAATTTTTCAGCGTCTATCTCTGTATCAAAACACAAAAGTTGTTCCAACTCACTATCAAGAAAAGCATTCAGCCTTGAAAGTGCCGTACTCATAACGCTTGACATAGCTTGTTCAGCGGTATTTAGAGCTGCCCCTGCAAACCATTTTGCCTTGTGGTCGTCGGGAAGATAGTCCATTAATAGCTGAAACTGATTTTTGCCTTTCTTGTTGGTCGGAGCGAGTAATTCCTGAATGATTTTGAATACCGAAACAATATGCCTTTCTTCGGATTCGCAGAATTCTGAAACAAGCAGAATGGTTGCTGTTAGCAATCCTTCTGCGGCATCATAAAAGTAAGCGTTCTGTCCGAATGAAGCCGAGTCCATACCCGAAAGAATAATTGTTTTTGAAATGATTTTAGCGTATTTTTCTGCTCGTGCCTTGTAAACAAGCTGTTTAGGTTCGGCTTTGAATAAGTCCATATACTTATTCACAAGATGCAGGAGATTGTTACCGTGTGAGCGTGTCGGATTACGCAAGTCTATGACTGAAATTTTGTAGCCGTAATACTTTTCCGCAATCGTTCCGTAGTTTCGAACAATATCGCCCTTAGTGTCGGTTGATAAAAATGACATACCCGTTGCACAGGCATATTCAATGCACGGATAAAGCCAAAATGCAGTCTTGCCGACACCGGCAGCACCAATCATCAGAGCGTGAACATCTCCTGTATCAACCATTGCCGTTGTTCCTTTTTTGCTGTTCTTACAGCCGACAACTATACCTTGTTCAGTTGGTCTGCTGTCAGGATTTGTACGCCATTCATTTGGTTTAAAATCAATTTGCTTGTAGGTTCTCTTTATCTCTTTTTTAGTCGCCCAACGAGCTGTGCCGTGCTGGCCCTGACCGACTGTTTTATTCTTTATGCGGTTGAGGGAATAGTAATTTCCGACCGTTGAAATTATTATGAACAGTGCAAACATTGAACCTGCAACAATAATCAGAGTTATAATACCTGACGGCATATTTCTTCAGTCCTTTCATTTTTCAAAATATCTTCGTTCCAGTCTTTATGAGTTGGAACAAGAATTTCGTTTTGGATATTCATTGAATTTAATTTTTCGGATATCCGCTTGTTTGCTGTCTGTCCTGCCTCGTCATTGTCAAAGCAGAGAAACACATTTTTTATGTCCGGATTATCTTTCAGACATTGAAAAAGCACCCTGTCCGAAACGGAGCAGGATGCCGCATAGCTGTGATTTTTCCAATTGTCCTTATGCATTGAAATGTAGGAAAGCATATCAATCGGAGCTTCAAACAAGAATAACTTGTCGCTTGTGCCATGCCAGTGAAAACTATATTCAGGCTGACTGCCTGCAACATTGCCTTTGTACGAATTACTCGTCACCGTGCCTCTCTTGTGTGCGTGGCGAGGTTTACCGCTTGAATCGTAACCGACAAATACTGCATTGTGAAAATCCGCCGATTCATATATCATTCGATTTCTGACAAACTCAAAAAGCACATCTTTGTCAATGCCACGAGTCAACAGCAGATAAGAAAACACTCTGCTCATTCTGTCATTACTCGGCGGCAGTTCAAAGGATTTGTGACTTTTTTCTATGAGTGGCGATGTTATGATTTGACCGCCACCGTTATTCAAAAGCATTTCTACTGCTTCGGCATAGTCCTTGTTGTAAAATCTGCTGACAAAATCAATGGCATCACCGCCTTTCTGTTCGTACTGATGATACCAGAGGTGACCTCTGATTGTAACCTTTTGCGAACCGTCAAGCCATTCGTATTCTGAACCTGATTTCTTAACTTTCTCGCCATGACTGATTAAAAAATTAGCAAGGTCGGTTCGCCTTGCCAGTTCTCGCTGTTCTTTTGCAAAATGAATATATGTTGATATTGTTATCACATCCTTATGTTTAATATATTTTTTCTTTTCTGCTGTAATATCTTAGATTGGGTAGTTCTTCTTCTATCACCGTGACAGGTGGCACCAGTCAGCATTTGGGTGCAGTTGTTCCTTGGTGGAAGACTTATTTTTTAATAGACTATTGCCCTGATATATGGTAATATAATCATAAAAACATGCTTGAATAATCTATTTCGCAAAAGGAGTGAGCACGACATTGACTAAACTGATTTTTATTGAAGGAGTTTCGGGTGTAGGCAAATCAACAATGGTGCAAACGCTCCAAAAAGAATTGACGGATTTGGGTTATAAAGTTAAATCATATTTAGAGGGCGATTATACAAATCCCATAGACTTTTATCGCACTGCATATTTTACAACTCTCGAATATGAAAAGTTGTGTTGTAAATACAGTTGTTATATAGAAATCATCAATGAAAATACAATAAAAGCAGACGGTATAAGGCTTATAAGATACGCTAACGGCAAAGACTATATATTTGAAGAACCCATGCTTTCTACGCTTATAGAGAATGAATTTTGCTATCATCCAAAGAAAATTATTGCAATAGATGAATTCATTTCTACATATAAAAAGATATGGAATAATTATCAGGAGTCGTTAGACGGATCACTTGACTTTGTAATTTTTGACGGTTCTCTGCTACACCACCCGCTTAATGATATAATGAACAATTATCATATAACAGGAGAACAAGCTGTTCCGTTTATCGAATCACTCCTTAATGCTGTTAAATTAACAGAAAAATATATTTTTTACTTAAAAACCGACAATATATCGTTGCAATTAGAAAAGGCTTATAAAGACCGTCAGCGACCCGAGCCAACAAGCAAACAGATTGAATTTTGGGAAAGAAGATTTAAAGAAGATATGATTGTAATAAATTCAATTAAAGAACAATGCTATATGCTTAATGTTTCTGATAACAGTTGGGACAAGGCAAAAAAAGAAATATTATTTAAAATACATTGTACAAACCGAACTTGATTTATTAACTTCTCAATTACATTTTCAACCCCTGCGCCCGTTTCTTATCATTAATCTTCTGTTGAAGCTTTTTATCCGTCCTCTGTACTTTCTGCTTTTCTTCAAAGCGAAGCCTACTTTGAATCATATTGCAGAGGTAGCGCAAAAGATAAAGAGAAGAATCTGCAACGCTGTTGCGGTTGGTTTTAATTGAATAATGAGGATACAGAACACTTTTGCCTGAATCAAAGACTGATTCGGCAGAGGTGTTTTCTTCAAATTTAAAGGGAATTGAAAAAGATTCTTCGTCTGTATTCTTTTTTGATTCCCCTTCATCTTCGTTAGGAATTAATTTCAACACTTCCTTGATTACCACATTCTTGATTGACTTGAATTCCTTGTTTTGGGCGAGCGGAATCCTGTCAGAAAATTCATCCGTGTAGGTACGGATTGTATTTTCTTTTTGCTCATACCACAGATCATACAGTTTTTTGATTCTGTCATCACTTGCAAGCTCATCAACAATAGAATCTACCAGTGCTTTTACATCAGGCTTGAGATAGCCGTAAACTTTTTTACCTTTCGTTTTTGAAAGCCTGTCGGCAAGCTCCAACAGTTTATACTGAATTGATGCACTGATATATATTTCAGAGTTGATTTTTGAAACCAAATCTTCAACAATGTCACGAGCCTCGGCTCGGAGCTTATCTCTATGCTCTGTCTGTTTCTGATAAATACTTATCAAGTCCTGACGGAAGATTACCTTTGCAAGGTTTGATTTAATATTTTCAATGTCTTTTTCAGTCATATACGCTTCGTTCGGCTTTGTGGAATATGCTATCATATGAATGTGCGGATGGTGTCCCTCGTTATGAAACGCCGCATACCATCTGAAATTTTCTGGAGCGATTTTCATATTCTCCGCTATTATATTTCGCTGTGAACGAATGAGATTCATCCAAGCTTTTGCATTGTTGTAGCCCAGCCGTTCTGCATCTTCTCGCTTGAGAGAAATGATATGAGTCCATACATTACTCTTACTTTCTGCAATCTCTTTCTGCACATTAGATAAAACTATCGGCACACCGTCATCAGTAAATAAGCCGTGGGAAGATATTTTTTCTACTCTCGGTCGCTGTGCAATGTAGCTCACATATTTTTCTCGGTCACCGAATAGTTCAGCATGAGTTTCGGCAATCCTTAAAATCAATTCCTCTGCATTACCTCTGTTCGGCTTATCAAGATAATCTTGATACTCATATAAGTCCTTTGAATCGGGATAATCAGAAAGCAATTTCTTAATAATCTGTTTTTGTCTTTCGGTCGCTTCCATAAACTTCTGTGTGTTGTCAGCCTTTTCAACTCCGTCACGAGTCGCAATGTAGGAAACATAATTCCCGATATGAGTTTTAGAATTCGGTTTGATGTAGGGCGATTTCATAATAATTCTCGGCATAGCTTACCCTTTCTGAAACCTGACTGCATCATCAAACTTGTATTTACCGCTGTTGCGTTTGACCTCGTCAACACAAATTTTCCTTAAATCTCTCAGCTGACCTTCGGTAATATCATTGGTTGCCGCAACAACATGCATAAGCATTGCAAGCTCCACGCCCTGCTTGAACAGCACTCTTGCAATCCTGTCCTCTGTATCAAGGATTTTTGAGCTGATGACAGATTCAAGTGCAGGAGTAAGTACCTTAGTTGTATTCTTTGAGTTCAGCCACGCAATGTAAAATTCAATAGCGTTTGAAATAAACTCACTTCGTGATGTTGCGTTGGTTCTTGAGATTGCATTGTCGCAGGATTTGAGTAAATCCTTACCTATATACAGTCCTATTCTCTTTGAGTCGTTGTTCATTTTTCACCTTTCCTTTCATTAACACTTCGGGTATTCAGAGAAAACCTCATCAAAACGGCAAAATCGGGCAGTTTGGAAGACAAGCGGTAACACAATGCTAAAAAAGTAACACCTTTGAAAATCCCCGAACGGCGTTGCCGGTCGGTGTGTTTCGGCGAATCCGTGCTTGCACGGAATACGCCTTTATCCTGCTTAAAATTCCACCCTTGAAAAACTGCCCGAATTGCCGTAACTCTGATTTTTCACACCTTGTCACAAACCGCCCTGTTTCGATTTTTCATTGTTTTCGGATACTTTCCCGACTTCTCCTTTAAAAGCCGACACAGGGCGAATGTGGCGAGAATAACGCTGTTATTCTGACTTTATTAATTTGCCGTTTATTACTTCAAAATTGCACTCGGTATATGACAGTCCGTACTCCTTGACTTCACGGTTCAGAATATCGAACATTGACTGCTCAATATTTCGTGGGTTGAGTTTTATTTCATCACTTAAAGTGTCATAGCAAATCCATTCCTCACTCTCGGGTGTATCCTTTACAAGAACATCAAGGGCTATCTGTGGTTCTTCATAAATGAAATAAATTACTGCATTGATTTTTACACAACCAACTGTGAGAGTTGCCACTAGTCTTTCTTCATAGCCTGCTTTGCCATATAACTTTTTCTTAACTTCACCGGCTGTCATATACCTTTTGAAACAGTACCTCTTGCCTAAATCTTTCTTAAGCTGTTTTCTCAAATTCATAAAGTCATATCACCGAACCCCTCTTCCTCGTCATCACATAAATCAAATGACTCTGGTTGTTCTTCCGGGTGATGTTCGTAATATTTGTCAGCACTATCATTGACAGCCTTGTTCAGAACATTAATGTCAAGTCCACAATCCATATATCCTTGTGCAACCGTATCATAGTAACCCTCTGAGGGCAGTCCGAAGTTCTGTTTTAAATTCATAATGTAAACCATTCCTTGAACATCTCTGCCACCTACATTTACATTTATATCTTCTTTGAAATATGAGTTAGGGTAACCCTCGTATCTGTCAAGCATAAGTTCATCAAAGGGTGTTATCTTCCAAAGGGCAACTGGAACACTTGAACCTTGTTTTGATGCTATGGTAGCAAATGAACAATTCGGTCGTCCCTTAAACTGCAACTCATAATTATCAATCATTCCTGTTGCAATTAGTTTTGCAGTTGGGCAACGAAAACTCATCTGTTCAAGATTCAGATTACTGCCATAGGCAACATATATCTTACTCATAATAATTTCTCCTCTCCTTTACATTGACATAGAAAAATCCGAACCCTCTTCCTGCTGTTCAGCAGTTTCCGGCTCGGATTCTATTTCAACATTGTTTTCCATTGTTTCAATATATCTTCTTTGTTCTAATCTCTCCTTTTGCTTTTCAGCCTGTGCAGGGTCTTTCCAAGCAATATTGCCATCAAGATTTTTTAGGAGATGGGTTCTTGCTGTTTTGAATTCATCACCTATCATACCCAACCTTAACAGCCAAGTTCTGAAAGTGTATTTTTCATTACCGGAATGAGTTTTGTTACACATAGCCCTCTTTTGTATTAGTGCTTGGTGGCTGATTGCAAGTGACAGTTGAACATACGCTTTTACCTTTCCTGCGTGTAGGGTTGAATTGAAAAGGCGAAATTCTATTGTTCCCTTGCTGAAAACAGAATGAAGGTTAAGACCGTGATACCTCGTATCATCATAATGTCGCCAGCTACCATCTTCTCCGTCATACCACATATCCTTAATCTGTTCCATTGTAAGTGGCGGTCGCTTGTTCACCTCATCAAGAAATCTTGTGTCAGCTTTTTCACAGTAGTGTTCCCTGCGAACATTAACATCAAGTGCCTTGTATAATAAATCTTCCTTTGACGCCATAATATTTACAATGTTACGAAGAGTTTTGGGAGTGTGTTTTGACGCGTCAACATGAACATGAATACCACACCTGCCATTAACTCTTGCACCTGCATTTCGTAAAGCTCTTACAAGTTCCTGCAAGGTTTCAATATCTTTATACTGACAGATTGGAGAAACAAATTCAACTGAATAAAGCTGACTTGCTCTTTCACCCTGTCGGTTAGTACACTCAATACTTGAGTCACGCATTATTTTCCAGTTTCTGTCCTCAGGATCCTTTACAGTATATGAATCATAACCTCCACCTATATGAGTTGCACTTGTATGAAAATAACCGGCAATCACCTTTGCTGCAGTAGCTCTGGTAATGCCGGTCATTTCAATTTCTATTCCAAAATTTTGTGTCCTCAAGTCTTATCCTCACTTTCATTTTTTGACTTCTTTAGTTTTGGAACAGGCTTTGACTTCTCCCTCATATCAATGAAATCTCTCACAGTAGAAGGCACATACTTTGTGTACATTGAGTCAACTGCTTTCAGCAGTTCATCAGAAAAATCAGCGTCTTTCTGTTCCATATACATTTTGAGAGCAGATAGCTTTTCATCATCATAGCCAAAGGTAATGTTTGTTTTCTTCATTTCGATTTCACCTCCACATACTTCATATTTGGAATCTTAAGCCACTTTGTCCAGCCTCGTCCTTTCAGCTGAGTTTTGACAACTCCATAGGCTGTGCCTTGTGCCTCAACAACATAGCCATCACCAACATAGACACCAATATGTCCGGGCATCCAGACAGCAAGTCCGGGTGTGTCGGGCATAGTTAAAATGTCACCCGATTCTTTTGTGTAGTTCCATATTGATGTTGTATTGCAGTCTTGAAAGTTGTTGGAGCCTGCTGTAATTTCACCGGTATCCGGGTTGTACCACATATATGACTTGATTAAACCAATGCAGTCGGTGACTCTCTTGCCAATCCACTTTTCTCCAATCTTTCTCATTTGTCCGCCTGCCTCGGTTTCCTCGGGATATTTCTTTGCCATTTCATCAAGGTAGCTTTTAGTACATACCTGACCATATGCACCCCAAACATATCCCCAACCATTTCTTTCTGCATTCTTGCACCACTCCACAAGGTCAAGGTTGTTTTTAGTTGTCTTGTCGGTAAAGTCAGAAGTATCAATCTTTGTTTCTTTAATTGAAATCATAATTTTATTAAATTCATCTGACTTAATATCAACACCGAACTCAGAATTAACCTTTTCAATCAATCCTTGATTTGATATATCTTTCATAAAGCACTTTGCAAAATTATCAATAAAGTCTTTATCGTGCCTATCGGAAAAGTAAAAGATATATATGACCTCTGCCTGTTTCTTGTACTTGGACAGTTTCTTGTCTTTTAACTCTTCCTCAATCTTCTCCATGGTTTTATTGATATTTACAAGTTCTTCTTTGTGTTCAGCCATGAGCTGTGTCTGAATACTTTGGTTAAGGGACGCTGTATCAAACTCAATATCACCATTAAAAAATGACACCACAGCAATAATCGGCAGTGCAAGAATCAGAACAATTCCGATTACTACACCACCGACTGTTTTTATTACTTTGGGATTTGTAACCAGGGCAACTGCTATTTTCTTTAGAGCTGCACCTACTGTTATTGACATTGTATCACCTGCTTTCGGATAAAATAAAAAGCCAACTATTCATAACGAATGTTATGAGTAATTGACCTCATAAAAGTATTATTGTTTAATAACTTTAATTCCAAAATTCGCTTGAATTACAAACATGCAACTTATTTCTTTCTATCCCTAATTCAAGCATTTTCTTCTCAAATTCTTCTCTTTCCTCTTCAGCATAATAATAGATATACCATTCTGTATCATCCTTTACACTCTGCAAAGTTTTATGAAAATACGGAAAATCAACAGTACCAAGAGAATGACCTATTATTCTCACTTTATCAATATTAGAAAAGTTTTGAAAGAATCCTCTATTATTAAACAATATTTCTGTTGTATTTTTTAGAGTATCTCTATAAAATTGTGCTATAGCGGTATATATACTAACAGTTGCTTCGTCAAAAATTCTTTCAGCTTTTTCTATTTTCGCCTTACATCTTTCAATTGCATTATAGTTACCGTGACCTAAAATTGGTTTATTACTGCAATAAGGTGGCAATCCCCCGTGGATATGCAAAATATTTGATGATGGTATATTATAAATTTTCTCAAGCGTATTAGTGTAATTAAAAGTTAAAAATAAATCCTCTTTATTATCTATTAGTTCTTCGCACATCGGACTACATTTGTTTAATCTTATTTGTTTTGCCCATTTATATACATATTCTTGTAATTCTTTGATAAAAGAATATTGCTCTTGCCAATAGTAATCAAGAGTATCTTGTATACCAATTAATCCGCTTTCCAAATAAAGATTGCTAACAATTGATTCAGAAAAACTAAGCATAGATGCTTCATTTACATTTCCAAGCTCTTCTTCAATAGTTTTCCAAAAAGAATCATATACAAACTTATCCTGAGCATTTATTGCTTTTTGGGGATTTTTTCCGATATAATAATCATCAACATCTATTTGAGAATAGCCATAATTTTCTTCAAGTTTCACATAAAAATCTTCTGCGTACTTTTTTAAATATTTTCTAAAAAACCAGTATGATGTTTTTAATTTATGAGCAACATCAAAACCATTTCCAACAATGTATAATGTATTCAAAATAACCCCCTATAAGTGTAAAAAACAAATAAATTACATTAATTATATCATACAATAAAAATATTATAAATACATTTAATGAATTTTGAAAATATCACCTCCCTCCAGCACTCCCAAACAATTCCGCCTTATACTCCGGAGCCTTAACCATAAGTAAAAATCTCTCGTTACCGCAACGGTAGAAGCAAGTACCTCTTTCTGAAAAACGAATCAGTCCATACTCGTTTGGTTCGAGCATAAGTGCGTCCTGAAAATCCTTTGGATTGATGTTTCCGGGATAGAAGAGATATACATGGGTTGGGATTGAGAATAGCGGTTTTGTAAATTCTTTAATTTTAGGGAGCAGAAAGTCCTCGATATTCTGACTGGCGATGATGACAGCAGAGTCCTTTTTGCGTACTCGTTTCATTGCGTTACGAATATACTCAATGGCTGTCATATTGGTAAGGAACAGATACAGTTCATCAATACTTGCAACTGTGTTACCCTCTCCAAGAAGCTTGTTACTCATATAGGATAGGATATTAAAAAGCATTGCGTCTTTGAGCCTTTTGTTTGTGTCTAGCAAACCCTTAACACCAAAGCATAACAGCTTGTCGTCTGTAATGTTACTGTAGCCGTTGAAATACTGTGACTCTGAACCTACACACATACTGTGGATTGCAAGGCAAATTTCTCTGAGGATTTCCTTTGTGTATAAGCTGTTGCTGTCCTCTTTGAAATTCTCGTATTCCTCTGTACATACCACATAGAAGTCGGACATTATTGGATAATCGGTAGGTCTTAGTCGGGTGTAATCTGTGTTGTCGTTAATGCCGAACTTGTTGTATAACTTGGTCAGCAAAATCTCAATAGTGTCAAGCTGTTCGTCTGTAAAATCTTTGTATGCTCTAAAGAAATCTTTGAGGAATGCAATGTGCTGTGATAGTTTAGTGCTCTTAATGAAAGCCTCCGGTACATCAATATCATCCTCGCAGGAATATACAGTAACCTCTTTATCATTGTCAGTGTGCGGATTGCCTGCAAGCTCAGCTTGCTCATTCCAAGACTTCGGCTCAAGGGGATTGATAGTGTGTCTGCCATCCATAAAGTCAATATAGCAACCTCCAAGATTTCTTACTAAATCTTCATATTCCGCTTCCGGGTCAAGGCAAATAAGTGACTTGCCACTTTCACGAATGTTGGTTAATAATAGTTTTAAGAGATATGATTTACCCTGTCCGGAGTTGCCGAGTATAAGGACATTACTGTTGGTTTTGTCATCTGTTCTGGCGTCAAAATCCACAAGAATGTTTGTACCATACTTATCCCTGCCGATATAAAGTCCCTTTGCATCTGTCTTGCCTGAGTAGTTAAAGGGAAATAGATTAGCAACAGAGCTTGCCGGAAGCACCCTTTCAAACAACGAACCGAACTGATTACTGCCAACCGGTGTTACTGACAGGAAACCCTCCTGCTGGCGAAGTGTAAGTCTGTCAAACTCAATCTTGGAACGGGTGAGTTCCATTGAGATTTCTGTCTGTAAATCTCTTAACCTTTGCTTTGAGTTGGCTGTTAATTCAATATATACGGCACAATGTAGAAGTGGCTCTTTGTTTCTTCTGAGGTTTACCATAAGGGCTGTTACATCCTGAAGATTACCCTCAGCTTCAATGGTTTCGTTCACATTGTTCCCTGTGCTTTGGAGTTTGTTCTTTCGGGTTGCATTCTGAACAATTTTTCTTTGCTCAACAGAGGATACCAGTCGGTTGTAGATGTGAAGAGTTACACCGTTTCTGTCACCGATTTGTGAAAGAATTGCCTGTTCTTCTGTTGACGGCGGATATTCCTTAACTGCCCAAATACTTCTGTAACTGTCACCTACATAGTAAAAATCACTTTTGAACTTTATTGTTGGCGGAAGGATCATATCGAAGAAATCTTTTGTGTTGATTTCTTCCTGCTTTTCCTGTGTTAAAACTTTAGGTTTGCGTTTAAATAGTTTCATATTTTGCCTCCTCAATTTTCATAAGCTATAACAAGCAATCTTTCATCTTCACTTGCATTTGTACAGGTGGAAAGGGTTAGGAGCTTGTGGCTCATACTTGGTTTTATGCCAGTATTGTATATGGAATGTTCGTTTGCGTATGCCACCCTCTTACAGAACTTTTCAGCAGATTGAGCAGACACAAACTTGTACCAATCATCGTCAACTGTTGTTTTCATAACAGAAAAAACAGTATATTCTTTCGTGCCATTCCTTGTTTCAAAGGTTATGGTTTTGTGTGAATCTCTGTAACTCTTACGAATGTAATTCATAAGTGTTCCGAACATACTGCCATCATTCATATGGTGTCCGTAGATAATCATATTCGCACTTTCAAGTGAACAACGATAATCAAGGAAAGGTGTTCCGCTTAGACTGTAGTTACCATTGAAATCTCTGTTTAGATATTTTTGATGGTCTGTGGTGCTTTGCATTACCGGATATGAAATACCTGTATCATTTACAGTTAGCCAACCTATACACTCATTGTTCTTTTTAGATAATGTTGAAACATTATGTCCGTATGAATATGACCTTCCCCCAATAGTGCTTGTAATCTCCTTTTTGTGAACATTATCGTTTGGAACGGTAACTGACACCTGCTGTTCAAGTCTTCTGAAATTATCTTCGGCACTTGCAGTCATATCATTGTGCAAAATAGAAATTACACAGGCTGATACTATGACAGCAAAAATACCGATAATTATGCTAAACTGCACCTTGTCCTTAAACTTCATCTTTTGTTTCTTCATCTTCATTCTCCTTCATATACTGCAATCCGTCATAGTCGGGGATGTTTTCACCGTTCTTTGACGCTCCAAAGTAGATTGCAAGAAATCTCTTGAGTTGGACCTTATCAAGTCTTGAAATATCAAAGCCCTGTTCTGAAATGATTTTCTCCACTCGGCTTGCCAAAGTTCTGTTTTGTTCGTACTTTGTACCTTTACATCTCACAACAAAAACAAACTGTCTTGCAGTTGCAGTATCAGACTGTATTTCATCAAGAAAACCATAATCCTTTTTCAGAAGCTTCTTGATTTTATCATTCTGTTCTTCTTCAATCCTATCATTGATATACGCCTTGTTGCTGTCAAAACATTCACTTGAATCTGTACAGGATATTTCAATGTCCGGCGCAGCAGAAAGCACCATCATCAAATGACGGATTTTAATTTCAATATTTTCATGGGATAATACTGAAATGTTTATTGGCTGAACAGAAAAGAAAATCAGTTCATCTTTACCTACCTGTAAACCGTTCTTCGTAAAGGTCTTGATTGCAAGTAAGTCCTGAACTGATCTGCCCTTTCTCTTTAATTTTTTCTTATTCATTTTTCCTCCTTAGTTATGACGCAGGACAATGTTTTTCCTTTCTCTGCGTACTTTGTGTGTGGGTTTTGTATGGAATGTCACATTTCCCATTTAAATTCTTGTTGTGTTGTAATAAAAAACTTTACTGCATATCTGATAAAGTCCAGTATGGTTGTATCATCAAGCCTGATTGACAGAAATGCAAAGCATAGTGTTAATGCTAAAGGCAATACAAACCAAGTTTGGGATATAATGATTACTGAAAGTAATAACGCTATACAGATAATTGTAAAATCCCTTAAAGACCAAAGCCACAGACTTGCTGTGGCTTTGAGATTTTGAGGATATAGATATGTTTGTTTCATTTTTAGCCTCCTATGAAACTGCTTTTGCTACCGACCTTGTAAGGTTGACTGCGGTTGTAGTGGTATGAATAACACTTGTCATATTTACCTTTACCGATGAATCAAGACCAAACTGTTGTGCAATTCTCGGCACTTCATTTGCACTTAGCATTATTCCAAGTCCTAACAGCATATTATCTGCAAAGGTCAGCAGTCCAAGGAAAAGTAGTGTTGTCTGCATAAATGCTGTAAGGCAAAGGGCGACTATCTGCTTTATCCATTGGTTAAAACCATCTGTATATCCCCTTGGAATACTGAACATATACAGACTGCCTACTGCCATTTGGATTATGAGAATACCGCCTCGCTTGATGTTGGCAAAGAATATTTTAATAACACAATAGGCAAAAGCTATGAGAGAAAGAATATTAAAAAGTCCTAATTTAACATCACCGGTCACTGCAAATGAACCCGCTAAAACCGAGGTGGATTTTCCGGATAAATCAAGGGTATGACTTGCTCCTGCTAAAGCTGACAATTCCGTTGCAAATGTGCCCTGCAAGCTGATACAGAATTTATACAAAGTGACTGGCACTACAGAAAACAGAGAAACTGCAAAAAATCCTTTAAGTGCATTGATAGCAGTTGTCTTTATACTTGCTCTGCCGTTCTGATATTCTATTGCTGTGTCAAATACTGCTACTACCAGTCCTGTAACAAACAGCGACCAGGCAAACATTTTGAACAGATTAAGGGTTGCCGATACCCAATTTAACTCAAAGATTTCTGCGCCCATTTCATTCATGGCTGTAAAGAAAGAGGCAACTGCATTATAAATCTGTGTATATATCCATTGCAGTAATGTGTCAAATATGGCATTGGAAATCTTTTCTCCAAGTGTATCCCAAGCTGAACCTATAGCGTCACCAATACCGCCAACAAAGTCCCCTATCCAGTCAAACATTTAATCACCCCAATACTGTCCAGATATATAGCGGTGCTGTTAATGTAAACACAAGACAGCCGAACAGAATTGCAGGGGCGGTAAATTCAAACTGACCGTGTTTTCGATAGTCAAAGTATGCTGTGCCCAGTTTTACGAAAAACAGGATTGCAAGAATCATATCCACAACAGGGAAAACAACATTGTTTACAACATTCTTAATCTGCGTCTGCGCTTTAGTCCAAGTGGACTGAATTGCAGTACTGACATCTCCTGCCGCAAAGACAGGTATAGTTGAAACTCCAATCACAACTGCAACAAGCAAACACATTATTACAATTTTTAAAAGACGCTTATTTTTAGCACTCATATTTATCTACCTCCGAATTTGAAATATATTTTATTTTCATATTAATCATCTTGGCAAAGTGTATTTCCTCTTTCATTCCTTTTGTGATTGTATCGCCAAACACCCATAATTCATCACATTTAAAGAGTAATTCTCTGTCGGCTCTCATTCCAAGTTCTCTCTCAGAGGGAATGTCGTCACATAAAATTTCTGCATAAATATGAGGTATGACAGGAGCCATACCTCTGTTAAATGCGTATTTTCCATAAAGCTTTGCCTTCTTGATGTTATTCTCAATATCACCTGAAAGTGGGGAACAGATATAGGCTGTTTTCATTAGTCATCATCCTCATCTTTTTTGCCTCTGAGTTTAATAACAACCGCTGAAATGACACCGCCGAGAATTACTGCAATAATACCTATTAGGAAACCGTGATTGGAGTCACCTGTCTTTGGGTTTTCCTGTTTTTCTGCCTTATTTGTCATTTCAGCCTTGACAATCTGACCGTCCTTTGAAATTTCAAAGGAATGTGGAGTTGTGTCAATGATATATCCGTCAGGTGCATCAAATTCTTCATAGGTGTATTTGCCATATGTTAAGGTGAATTTTGCTAAACCTTTTTTGTTGGTGTAACCCTCAACAACAGTCTTGCCGTTTTCGTCCTTGATTCTGAAACCTGAGTCCGGCAGAAGTTCTCCACTGCTGATATCTTTCTTTGTGATTTCAAGACTACCTGTGATTTTCCTGTCGGTAAAACCTACACCGGACTTGTTTTCAATTACTACTGTTTCACTGTTTTTCGTGATTTCAAAGTAATAATGTTCTTTGTCACGAACAAAGCCGATTGGTGCAGTTTTTTCATAAAGGAAGTAACCACCATAGGTAAGGTTATCAAGTTCATAGACACCCTTTTTAACCTCTTTCATTTCGCCACAAACCTTGTCAGCTTTGTCAAACTCTTTATTGCCGTTACTATCTCTGTACACTACAAAAGTTGCCCCTGAGAGCTTATTCTTTGGGTATTCCTCGTCCACCTTGGTTGTGGTGACCTTGCCGTGGAGAAGTTTGTTGATGATGTTTTCTCCGCCATTGATGTTAATGACTTGTTTTGAGGTATGAGGATCAGTATATTCAAATGAAAATTCATACTTTGTGTCATCAATTACATAGTGGTCGTCAGTCGTGTATTCCTGAACATAGTAATTTCCAAATGGTAAATCATTAGTAAATGTAGCGGTGCCATCTTCTTTACAGTTGATAATTTCAACAAGTCCATCCTTCGGGATAGCAGTTCCGTCACTTGCTTTGATTTCATCCTTTGCATAGAGAGCAAAGCTGACATTAAGAATTTCCTTGTTATCTGCTTGGTAATCTTTTGTTTCTTCAAGAATCTTCTTAAGATTCACTTCTGCCTTTTGTCTTTCGTTGTTGATAGATGTATCCACATTTGTTACGGCTACTTCCTGATCAGCATATGTGATTTCAACAGTTGTTGGTTCAGTACTTAGAACATATCCGTCAAGGGTCTGTGTTTCAACAAGCCTGTACTTGCCAAGGTATAATTCTTTGCTTTTGGCTGTTCCGTTCTCACCTGTGGTGATTGTATCAACAAGTGTGTCTTTAGCAACTCTTACTGTTCCGTCAGGCATTGTAATGTCCTCATCTGCATAGATTTCAAACACTGCACCCTCAAGGTTTGATTTTTCATAAACAGGCTGATATACATTATCAGTGTTTGATACCGTTTTAAATATTTCACCAGTCTTTGTGACTGTGATTGTACCCATCTGAACCTTGTCTTTTTTCTCTGCTTTAACAACGGTAATACCATCTTCGGAAGTTGTGTTTTCTGCTGTAATATCAAAATATACAGGTGTGGAATCTAATACATATCCATAAGGTGCCTGAACCTCTACAATACTGTAACCCTTACCGTATGGAAGTTTTTCGGGAGAAACAAGATAGCCATCTTCATTTGTATAGAAAGTATCAATCTTTGTAACAGAGGGATAGGTGTACTTCATTGTTACAAGTTCACCCTTTGGACTGTAAACCTGAAAGCCTGCGCCTGCATACGGAATCTGCTTTCCTGTATCTGCATCTGTCTTTACAATTTTGAGATAGCTTTCAAGACTTGCATTGTTGATGAGGTATTTGTAAGTCTTATTATTTTCAGAAATAAACACATCAAAGTCGGCAATGAACTCTGTGCCGTTCCAGCCCTTGGTCTGATGAACGGTATATGTGCCGTAGGGCAAATCCTTTGTTTCTGCAAATCCGTATTCATCACAAACAAGAGTATCTCTTTCGGATTCTTTTGCTTTCGCATAGCTTCCCGATGATTTCAAATACACTTGAAACTCTGCACCTTTTTCAGGTGTTTCAATTTTCGTACTGCCGTCATCGGTATGCTTGATGATTGACACATTACCCTTAATCACTTTTTCTTTAACAGACTTATCTATAGTGTTCTTTTCAAGGGTAAAGGTTCCTGCTGTTGCACCAACCTTGTATTCACTCTCATTCAGAAGGTAACCCTCTGACGGAGTGATTTCCTTTATAGTCCAGTTTGCACCACAAGTATAGTAACTTGTTGTAAATTCACCTTTTGAATTAGTGGTGTACTTGTCCTTTAACTTTCCATCTTCATACACACCATATACAGCACCAGACAAAGTTGCATCACCCTGTGCAGTTGTTGTGTCGGCATCAATTTTTGTTACCTTTGCTCTCCACTTTTTAAGAACATTACTAAAGGTAACGGTTGCTGTTTTTCCGGATTCAACCTTAACAGTTTTGCTTTCCTGTTCTGCGTATCTTGTAGCCACTGTTTCAGTTACAGTGTATGTGCCGGGAACAAGGTCGGTAAGTGTGAAAGTACCATCTTTATCTGTGGTTACTGTTTTACTGTAATCTGTACCTGTGACTGTGACTGTGAATTTAATACCCTCTACGATGCCGTCCTCTGAAGTTTTCTTTAGTTTCAGATTACCTGTCATTGTCTTAACAGAAAAGTATGCTTTCACAGGGTCGCTCTCAGGCTCTACTCCGGATATTACATCTTGCACGGAACTTGAACCATAGGCAATTAGCTGTGAACTTGAACTAACACTTGGCATTTTCTTTGCAGAGGTAAAGGAAACCTCATTATCAACAGGCTTTGAAGATGTGAGAGTCAGTTTGTTACCTGAAACGGAAACTTTTACTCCATCTGTTGCCTTAAAATTAAACTCATCAAGAACCTTGTTTTCATCTTTAAGCGTCACAGAATACTCTCCGTCCTTATACTTCATCTCATAAGTTTCTGCCTTTGATTTTAATACTGATGCAAAGCTTGGTACTGTTGAATATTCAGCAAGTAGGTTTGATATTTTGTTGTAGTTTGTCTGTACACCTGTATTGCTGTCGCCACCGCAAATACCATTGTAGAAGCGTTTGTCAGTACACTTAAAACCATCACTTGTACTTCTGCAACCTGTTACAAATTCCCATATGATAAGCTGAGTTGCAATCCACTGCTGACCTGCTGTACCTGACATATTGGAACTATTGCCGGGCTTACCGTAGAGAAGTGCAAGGTTAATTGCTTTCTGCTTTGCTGAACCAAGATTTTTCCAAGTTGTAGAGGCGTCCTCTGTAACTGTATCACCACTCATAAGGTAAACACCGGGTTCAATGCAATATGCGTCCTTGCCGTCAACATAAATTCTGCATAATTCTTCACCTACTGTACCAACAGTTGTACCGTTAGGTGCTGTTGTTTTTTGTACATACTTTATAATGTTTCCTGCTGTGTCATAGCAGTAATCAAAGGTTACTGTTACACTCTTACCTACTGCGTTTACCGGCATAACAAAGACTGTACCAAGCAATACTATCACAGCTAAAATAGTTGCTGTAACTCTCTTGAAATTTTTGTTATTTACTACTTTTGTCATTATTGAAATCTCCTTTTTGACATAAAAATAAGGCAGATTGCTCTGCCATTTGATTGGTATTTTTTAGTTGTAATATGACTAAAACATATTTATCATCACTCTCCTCTTACATAGACTGTTCAAAACCATCTGTATATTCCTCATCATCACCTGTGATGTTCACATACTCACCGATAATGTTCAGTGCCTCACAATAACTACCCGAACTCGTAATACGACTGCACATTTCTTTTGCTTCGTCAGCCATACCGTTTTGCTTTAGAGTTTTACTTGCAATCCCCATAAGGTTGAATATATTGCCGTCTTCACCAATAAGTTTACAGTCCGGTTTTTCTCTTTGATGTTGTTCTTCTTCAGCAAGAAATCCACCTAACTTGTTGGGTACATAGTCAGAAAGCCAAGTCCCTGCAAAAATTGGGTACATCTGTAATCTCCACATCGCAAGTTTTGAAGTGTTAAGGTGAACCTTGTTATCGAATGGAAACAGCATACATGTTAAGTTGTCATTGTCAAATACATATGCATCAGTAAACTTTGTATCATCCAGAAGTATACCTCCTTCTTTGAACATCTCATTTACGCCATCAATCCATCCCTGTGGATCACCACCACAGCCTTGAAGGATTATACCTTCTTTGTCATTCATCTTTCTTAATTCGTTTGTTGTTATGTTTTTAATCGCCATAGATATATCATCCTTTCCAAATTAAAAAACACCCACTTTTCAGTGAGTGCTGTTCGATTAGCAATATACTACATATATTCTGCTGTTCTCTTTCACTATATTAAAGGTGATGTCACTTGGTAATATCCCTGAGTCTTTATAGAAGTAAGCCACATATCTTACATCACCTTTTAGTGCTTTTTTCAGCTCAGTTGTATTCTTATAATACTTGGTGTTTGTAGGAGCGAACCAACTTGCATTATCTGTATTTAATGTTTTATCGTGGTGCATACCAAGCTTTGTGCCATAGTTTCTTGCTGTTTTAATGGCTGATTTCACATTCAGTTTTTTTGTCTTTTTCTTGGCTGAAATTTTACTTTTGTGGGATCTAACTACACTATGGGTTGCCGAAGTTTTCACCACAACACTCCCATTTGCAACCCCATTCACCGATACTGTTGAACCAGCCATTACAAGAATGCTCATTAAGATTGCCATTTGCTTTTTCATAACTGTCACTCCTTAAAAAATTTATTTTTATTAGTGACAAGTATATATGAAAAACTAATCTTTATCCAGACCAATTACCAACAAGAATTACACCTTAAACTTTGGTGAATACTACTTAATTTCCATAATATCTTTTAACTTCCTTTTCATTTAGCGATTTTGCAAGGTAAACAAGCAGATGTTCCTTTTCACTTTCACTTAAGCAGTTCACAATGTCATACAATGTAAATGAGTCAGAACAGTCAATGGGGCAGTTCTCGTCACACATACACTCATGGCGAATTGTGATTGAACCGTCCTCGTTATCCTCAAATGAGATTAAATCATTATCATGATAATCATGTCTGAACCTCATTATCAACGGTATTGTTGTTCTTCCTCTTTTACCTAAAAACACTAACTTTTTCATTACGGTTTCTCCTCTTCTTTTTTATTTTCATTGCCACAGTCCATATTTGAAAGGGGACAGTTATTACAGTCCAAATCGCACTCAAATCCTGTGTCAATTTCTTCGTTAACATTGGTTATTATGATTGCACCATCGTGTGCATAAAACTGCATTGGCTTAGCATTATCAACACCTGACTGTTCAAGTGCTTTAATAGGTATTTTTATGAATTTGAATAATTCACTCAAGCTACCACTCCTTCCATAATAATTTTCTTAATATCAAGTCTTTCCTGCTCATTGTCAAACAGGGACATTTGTATTGGTGACTCTCTAACTCTTTTGGTTAGGTCGTAATTTGCTATGAGGATTTCGGGAAATTCCTTTCCTGCCTCATAACGCTGTACCATACTGTGAACTCTTTTGAAATCAAAAAAGAAACAATTATGATAAAGTTGTCTTACAGTTTCGCAATCGTTGTACGATAGCAGAAACAAACCTTTTATGTTCATTAGGGTATCCCTTAACCTGATATGACTGTCCATATTAAAACCACAATCATAGAAATGCTCAGTTGAAACATACGGTGGGTCACAATAGAAGAAGGCTTTTTCTCTATCGTAATGTTTAATAAGCACTTCAAAATCCTGGTTTTCTATAACGGTTTTCTTAAGTCTTTTACCGGCGCTTTTGATTAAGTCGTACAGATGAGTAATATCCATTGGCTGTGATGCATAACTTTTTCCACTGCTTGAATAACTGTACCTTAGCAGTTTGTAAAACATTGAGGCTCTTCTCAAATCATAATCAAGGATTCGTCTTGTCATAAGTTCAGTCATTTCATCAGCTTTGTTTTCAGAATGAAACTTTTTGATTAATTCTTTTTCTTCCTCTACAAATCTGTCATCAAATGAACCTGTAGCTATAACCGTTTTACATTCCTGAAAGTGATCTCTTGAATTCAGATTGAATAAATCCAGTTCATCACAAAGAGCATTAGGTCTATCCCTCATACATTTAAATAGATTTACGAGGTTATGATTGTAGTCGTTATACACTTCAAAATTATCCGAATGTTTCTTCCCAAACAGTACAGCACCCGAACCGCCAAAGGGTTCAATATATCTGTTGTATTCAAGTGGAAACATTGCATAAATAATGGGTAGAATTGAAGTTTTGTTTCCAACCCAACTCACGGGCGTTCTAATTGGTATCACCTCCTGCGGTGAGCCACCGCCGGCATATCCCCCACCTCAAAATTTGTGGTAAAGAATAATTTGCTTTTGGTGGGGGCATAACCCTCTTCTCACCAAAGTTCTGAACCAATCGCCCCTGAAACAACAAAAAGCCATTGATTAAGTTTTTAACTCAACCAACGGCTTATATATAAAAACCAATACCAGTCGTTCGGAACGATTGATATCAGTTGTTGTTATTTAATTTTTATCATTTACTTTTTTGATAATCTTCCCGATTTCAGAGATTACATTCACTGTCACAGCATTTCCCGCCATCTTGTAGAGCCTGCTGTCGGATAGTCCTGTTGCTTTTGCTTTGTCGAACTGATCGTCCGTGAAGCCTTGTAATCTCCAGCACTCTCTCGGGGTAAGCTTTCTGATTCTGCCGATATGAACTTCGCCGTTTGGCTCAACAAAAGCTACTGCAAACTTTTCATTGTCATTGAGAACATCTGAATTTTCCACAAAAACTCCCGAATGTTCAGCCTTGCGGTTACTGATTCCCGAATCGTGTCTTGCAGTTATGCACCTTGCTATTTCTGTCAGCTTTGGATCAGGGTTCAGGTCTATGAAATAATACGCCTGCGTTGCGGAAGTAGTAAGCGTGTGCGCCATCTGACTTCCTACTCTGCCGCGCCTTGAATTTTGTCCCGAAAAGGCTGTATCAATGCTGTCACCGGGATATGCTATCTGATAACCGTCTTTAGTCTTAGACTTTATCGGCAAGCCGAAATTTTCGGTATCTTCAATGAGATAAAGTCCCGAATGACCGCCGAAACCGCCCGAACCGCTTGTCAGTGTACAACTGAGTCCTTTTGATGAGTAGATTCGCTCACCCTGCGTTGGCTTTTCTTTGTATAAGAGCTTTTCCGCTTGTTTGCGTGAAAGATAATACTTCTCCGGCACATTGTCCTCTAAGATATCCGATAATGAACACTCGATTTCGTGATTGTGGGACTCCAAAATTTTTGCTGTTAAGTACCTGCCAGCACACATTATACCCCAAGCCATCCAATGTACGGAGGATTGTTTCAAATGTTTTGCCTTCGTCGTGGTTAAGCAGACCGGGAACATTTTCGAGGAAGAGATACTTAGGTTTTTTAAAGGCAGCAATTCGAGCAATCTCGAAAAACAGCGTTCCTCTTGTATCACTGAATCCTTTTCTTGCTCCTGCGATTGAGAAAGACTGACAGGGGAATCCTCCAACAAGAAGGTCGAAATCGGGTAACTGTTCGGGTACGATTTTTCTTGCGTCATCAAAGTAAAGTTCACCTCCCGTGTCATAAATAGCATCATACGCTTGCTTTGCATACTTATCAATTTCGCAGTATCCGACGCACTCAAAACCGCCTATGGCTTCAAGTCCTGAACGGAAACCGCCGATGCCTGCAAACATATCAAAAAATTTGATTGCCATAAATCTTCATTCCAACGAAGATTTATATTTTTAAAATCACCTCACATTCCCATAGTCATTCCGCTATCCTCATCAGGAGTTTCATCTTCAACTTCGGATGAGGATTGATTTTCTGCTTCGATTTCTTCCTGTGTGAGCTTTCTGAATGAATCCTCACCGGGAACTACACCAAGTGAACGACCGTTGTCCCACTCGGGGAATATCGTTCCCATTGAATCAACAAATTTAACTGTTCCTCTTGTTCCTGCCGGAACAGGCGCATAAGGATCCTTCATATTGATAAGCTCAATTCTTGTACCCGGCGGATACAATTTCTTTGTGCTTTCAGCTATTCTGCGCTGTCTTTCATATTCGTTCAAGTTATACATCTCCTATTTTTTTAGTTTTGATTCAAGCAATATCCATTAGTAGGACTCCTGATTTTTATTGTCATAAAATCAACCTCCGTCTTTTTTTCTGTTTGTGTTGAAATTTTTGTTATCAGAGAAATGTGCGATCTCATTTTCATCGCAGTCATCATTACGCCTGTCAAAATTAGGTTTCTGCCGCATTTCTCTTTCAAACTTCCTGAGTTCAGGAGTGTCGGTAAAATACATATCAATCATTCCTTTCAAATTTTTAGCAAATAAAAAAGGCAACCGTTCTAATCCAAAAAAATAAAACGATTGCCAAATAAAAAAAGAGCCAATTCTATATTTCTATAAAATTGACTCTGCTATAACAATATTAAATTTTAAAATGGGGGAAAGGTCAAAAGTTGATGTTCGGGGGTTCGAATCTCCAAAACTGCCGAAACAGGCAAAATACATCTACGGTTTTGCAACTGAAAATCACGGGCAATACAACAAAAAAAGCCCGATAAAATCGGACTTTTTTGCGGTTACATCTTTTTTGCACAACCATTATGGTGGGAGATGGTGGATTCGAACCACCGAAGGCATCGCCAGCAGATTTACAGTCTGTCCCCTTTGGCCACTCGGGAAATCTCCCATATGTAAAGCCTACCGAAAAAACAGTAGGCTTCTTTTGGAGCTGGTGGACGGACTTGAACCCCCGACCTGCTGATTACAAATCAGCTGCTCTACCAACTGAGCTACACCAGCGAATTTTGTGTCATTCACTTGACGCTTATTTAATATAACATAACTAAAGGATGTTGTCAACAACTTTTTTCAAAAAAAATAAAAATTTTTTGAAATTTTTGAAATTGTAGTATTTTCAGGGTGAAAAATATAACAATATAGGGAGGTGATGGAATGGATATTGATATGAAAAAGATTGTCCTTTGCAGAAAAAAGATTCTTTTGATGATGCTCCTAAACTTTTCCGATTGGCTTTGCACCATTACACTTTTGCGTTATGACGGATTTTTTGAGGCAAATCCTCTTATGGCAAGTGTTTTGGATAAACCCTTGTTGTGCTTTGCTGTGAAGTGTATTTTGCCCTTAATTCTTATGTCCTACATTTTTTATGTCCTCCCTGTGAGTAGCAACGGTATAGTCAAGGCTGTAAATATTATTATGATAATTCTGGGTGCTATTTATCTTTTTATCAACATATTGCACATATTCAACTTTCTTATTTTGTTCAATATGTAGTAATCAAAAAGTAATTTATTGCCTAATTGCTACAATAATTCTTTAAAAGAAAGATAACACAATATCTTGTGCTATAATCAATGTGTATAGGTATCCGCCTGTAGCGTATTTGGATAACGCATCAGATTCCGATTCTGAAGACAGCAGGTTCGACTCCTGTCAGGCGGACCAAAACCTATACTATACCTTTTTTGGGATTGGTATTACTTCTGTGAGGAGTGGTTATAGTGAAGAAGTTTTCGACTCTTTTTGTTTGTGATGTTATTTTGGCGCTGATTATTTTTGCCAGAGTTAATGTTAAGAACACGATTTTGTCGGCAATAACCTCAACAACAAGTCAGGCTGACGCAAATGCTGCATTGACCAACAGCAACTGGGTTGTGATTTTGACAATGGTATGCGTAAGTGTTGTTATTGGCTTTATGGTTTTATCAAAGACAAAGAATTTTAAGGAACTTATCCTTGACATTGTCTTTATTGGGGTTGTAGGTGTTTTCCTTTCTGTTTGGTGGAAGGTGCTTGCAGTTACCGGCTGGGGATATTTTTGCAGTTATCAAGAGATGATGACCTATGTTGGTTCCTTTATGATAGGCGCTTGTATAGTCAAGGTAATTATGTACCTGCGCAAAAGGGCAAAGTGATATGGGCGTTATAAGTAATATTAAGAGTAAATACAAGGTTAACAAAAATATCCTTTGGATAATAAGTACTGTTTTGCTTATGTTAACCTCTGCACAGTATCTTGGGATTGTAATATGGTTTGCCGTAACAGGGCTTTGGGAGATAAATATTCCTCTGACGATTTCCCTTATTCTCTGTATCGGTGTAAATGTTACCAACCTGCTTCTTCACCGTAAATACATAAATACTCCTGTATCAATCGTAAACATTGTTGTTATAGCTGTGACCATTTATATGCTGATTATCAGTGTGAATATGCGGTGGTATTTGTGTTGTATTCCGGCTGTTACATTAATCTTAAGCATTGTTTCTGTCATCCTTCAAAATTTGGGGGCAAAGACAGGTCAGCCTAAAAATTCTATGGTTCGTGTGGCAAAGGTAAAGTTGGATTTTGACTTTAGACCTGAGGATATTATTGACGAATATCGCCTTGCCCTTAGCCGAATAGAAAAGAAACATAATATGGGGGAGAAGAACAGGGAAATCTTTGAAAAGGAAAAGGATGAGCTTGTTCAGGATACCCACCAAATTCTAAAGGAATTTTTAAGCAACGGAAATGTGGGACTCCTTGATAAGCTTGAAACCTTGTATCAGGCAAAGAGGGAGTGCATAATTGCCGAGGATAACTATTTGCTGTGGAAAAATCAGCTTTTAAAAAATGAAGATGAATTTGTTAAGGTAAAGAATAGGGTTGAGGAGCTATATAAAGGCGACAGCATAGGCGAAGAGGAGTATAACCACAAAATAGAGCTACTCTCGGATGAGTTTTAGGTAACCGCTGAATAATTCACGCTTAAGGCTGTTTGTGACAAATAAACAAAGTACATAATTTGTGTTTTATTATTTTTTATTTATTTACCGTTGCTACCGAGTTGGAAATAATGGTATAATAATGCCGTAGTTTTTATTAGGAATGATGATATGATAAGTCAAAACTTAATCTGTGAATTTGAACGGGTAAGCAAAAAAGAAGTTGATTTGTTTTTGTCCTGCATTGCCGACTTGCTGGCAAGTGAAGAAGTGCAGAGAATGAAAAACTATACCCAGCACGGAAAAACCTCAACCTTTGACCATTGTATGGTTGTGGCTTTTAAAAGTTTCAGACTTTGCAGACGGTTAAACTTGGATTACCGTTCCGCATCAAGGGGAGGACTGCTACACGATTTGTTTCTTTACGATTGGCACGATAAAGAGGCAAGGGGAAGTCTTCACGGATTTCATCATCCGTCTATTGCATTAAAAAACGCAAGTGATATTTTTTCATTAAGCGTCAAGGAAAAGGATATTATCAAAAAACATATGTGGCCTTTGACCGTTGTGCCACCTAAATCAAGAGAGGCGTATGTCATTTGCTATTTTGATAAGGTGTGTACTTCAAAAGAGGTTGTCAGGGAATGGATGGTTTTATTCCGTTCAATTTTTAGGAGGAGTAAAGCCTAATTCCAAGGAGTGTGGAAGTTGAACATAGTTCAGTATTTTTTGGCATTTATACTATACAGCTTTATAGGCTGGATGTACGAAACAGCAATATATACAATTCAGGAAAAGAAGTTTATATCATCAGGTTTTCTAAAAGGCCCCTATTGTCCCTTGTACGGCGGAGGGGCAGTCCTAATGGTATTCTGCTTTTTTGACAGGACAGACAGTATTTTAGTAACATTTTTCGGCGGTATGGCTGTTGCAACAGTTGTTGAGTATTTGACCGCAGTTGTTTTGGAAAATGTTTTTCACAAAAAATGGTGGGATTACAGCAACATAAAGTTTAATTATAAAAGCAGGATATGCCTCTTGGGTGCTGTTTGCTTTGGCACTCTCTGCCTGTTGCTTTGCAGGGTTATTCACCCTTTGTTTGTTGACTTAATCAGACTTGTCCCTCAAAATGTTCAGTTGTGGTTGGCAGTTGCCCTTGTGATTATTTTTGCAGCGGACTGCATCATGACTGTTTTGTTCTTCAGAAAGGACAAGGCTAACGGTGAGGAAGAAAACTACGAAAATCAACTTCCTCCACTTAATTTGCAAACCCTTTTCGGCAACATTGGGGACAAGATTAGGTGTCGCTTTGGAAAGTGATAATTTTTTAATCACGAGAATAATGAATAAATCGGTGTAATTTATGATAGATTTTATTACAAAAATAGATTTCAGTATCCTGTATTGGATTCAAGATAACCTGAGAAACAGCTTTATGGATTTTGTTATGCCTCTGTTTAGCAATTTACAGGATGGTGGATTGATTTGGATTTCCATTGCTGTTGTGATGCTTTTTTTTAAGCGTACAAGATACTGCGGAATTGCAGTTCTTTTTGCTATGGGAATTGACACCCTCATTACAGAGTACGGAATTAAAAATGTAGTTTGTCGTGTGCGTCCCTGTAATTTGGTGGATGATGTTAATATGCTTGTGGAAAAGCCAACCTCCTACAGCTTCCCGTCAAACCATTCAGCCAGTGCCTTTGCCGGTGCAGTTGCGGTAATGCTTACAATCAAGAAAAAGGCTTGGACTATCCCTGCTTTTGTGTTCTCGGGAATAATAGCATTTTCAAGAATGTATGTGTTTGTGCATTTTCCGTCTGATGTGTTTGCGGGAATTTTGCTTGGCTCCACAATTGCGGTGTTGGTATGCTATCTTATGAAGAAAACAGGTTTTAAGGCTTTGTTAGAACGGAAAAATATAATAGAAAAGGATGTGCCATAGGTTGAAACGACTGACAATTAGTAATCTGTATAACCTTGAAAGAACAATAGCAAAAGATTTATTTGAGGGCTTAACCTACCCTTGGGAGGCTTTGCCCCTTATAGGTGATTTCATTATAAAGTTAGGCAATTCCCTTGACCCCGAAATTTACGAAAAAAGGGGAGAGAACATTTGGATTGCAAAGTCTGCAAAGGTGTTTGACTCTGTTTACCTAAACGGCCCGTTGATTATTGACGAGAATGCCGAGGTGCGTCAATGCGCCTTTATAAGAGGTAATGCAATTATCGGCAAGGGTGCAACTGTGGGCAATTCCACAGAGCTTAAAAATTCTATCCTGTTTGATGAGGTGCAAACTCCTCACTTTAACTACATAGGCGACAGCATTTTGGGATATAAGTCCCACACAGGTGCAGGTGCAATTACCTCTAATTTAAAAAGCGATAAAAGCCTTGTTACAGTTTTGCTTGACGGCGAAAAGGTGGAAACAGGCGTTAAAAAGTTTGGCGCTATGCTTGGTGACAATGTTGAGGTTGGGTGCAATTCTGTGCTTAACCCCGGTACTGTAATTGGCAAAAACACCAATGTATATCCACTTTCTTTCGTTAGGGGATATGTGGCTGAAAATTCAATCTATAAAAGACTTGGCGAGGTTGCCGAGAAAATATGACGGAAAAAAGCTCTGGGTATTGTACCTCAGAGCTTTCATTGATTTTGTATTGCATTTTATACTAATACCTGATAAAAAGTAGACAATCTTTGCGGTCTAATTTCCAGAGTACTGCGTTGTCGTCCTTGCAAGGCGTCAGCCTTGCGGCGTCCTCCGCCTTGTCCTCTGAAAATTATCCTCGCAAATATAAGGCTACTTTCTATCAGGTATTAGTATTAATTTGAGTTTATGCTTTAATATTCAATGCCTTTTCGAGCAGTGATGCCCTTATCAAAGGGATGTGCAATCTTTTTCATTTCTGTTGCATAGTCGGCAAATGAAAGTATCTTTTCGCTTGGGTTATGACCTGTAAGCACAACCTCAATATTCTTTGGCAGATTTGCAAGGAAATCAAAAAGCTCGCTTTCCGACAGCATACCGTTTTCTATTGCACAAAAAATCTCGTCAAATACCACCATATCGTAATTGCCGCGAAGTACACGAAGAATGCAAGAGTCAAAGGTGTTGCGACAATGTTGCTTGCAATTAAGCTTTTCTTCATCTGACATAAATTTTACAAATTTGACTTTATCAGGACAGGGCAAAAGCTCAATGGCGGGTATCAGTCTGAGGGAATTTCTTTCTCCTGATTCCTCGCTTTTCAGAAACTGGGCAAAAAGAACCTTTCTGTTTGAACCTGCCGCCCTCACAGCAACACCAATAGCAGCGGTGGTTTTTCCCTTGCCGTTTCCGTAATAAATGTGTAACATAAAATGCACCGTCCTTTACATTACTATAATACTATAATATAACTCTTTAAAAAAATATTCAAGTGTGATATAATGATTTCAAAAGATTTTTGTGTTTGGAGGCGATTATGTGAATTATCAGCAAAGAAGAAAGAGAAAAATGATGATTGTCAGAGTTGTTGCAATTATTTGCGCAGTGCTTATTTTAGGCTCTGTTGTGACGGCTGCCATTTTCACAATGTAGTATTTATGCCGTTTTCGGGTAAAATACCCCCGATTTTCTGAAAATCGGGCAACTAAAATAAAAAACATATCCTTATTGTGCAATTTTTACAAAAACCATTTCAAAAATTCTAACAATTTCTCTAATGATATATTTTGAAATGCCTTGTAAAATAACGCCCTATATAGTATAATAATCCTTGCGTGACTGCGATAGATATGCGAAGAAGCGGGAGGTTGCGGCTGAAAAATGCCGGTTTTTCCGTGGAGTATGTCCGATTTTAAACCGGGCGATTAAGTTAAGATTTTTGAGCAATATCCCTTTGGGATAATTCTGCTCGTCTGCGCTTTACACTGTCCGAATGAATACAAATTCATCCGGTTTTTTTAATGCAGGGGTGCGAAACACCCGGAAGCGTTATCAGTTTAAAGCACGCCCGCCAACTCAATACAAATTAAGGAGGCGTTATTATGGCAGTCAAGGAAAAAATTCGTATAAGACTCAAGGGTTACGATCATCAGTTGGTTGACCAATCTGCTGAGAAAATCGTAGCAACAGCCAAGAGAACAGGGGCAAGGGTTTCAGGTCCTGTGCCACTTCCAACTCAGAAGCAGGTTGTTACAATTCTTCGTGCTGTACACAAGTACAAGGACAGCCGTGAGCAGTTTGAGATGAGAACTCACAAGAGACTTATCGATATTTTAAGACCATCTAACAAGACGGTCGAAGCTCTTATGAGCCTTGAGCTCCCTGCAGGCGTTGAAATCGAAATCAAATTATAGTCTTTAGTTTGTTTCGTTCAACCTACCGGTAGACAGGGTCAATGTCGGGAAACCGACCAATAACCTAAAAGGAGGAAAAAGTAATGCAAAAGGCATTAATCGGAAAGAAAGTCGGTATGACTCAGATTTTCGACGAAAAGGGACATTTCGTTCCTGTAACTGTTGTTGAAGCAGGTCCATGCGTTGTTTCAATGAAAAAGACAGTTGACAGTGATGGCTACGCAGCAGTTCAGATGGGCTACGGCGATATGAAGCCACACAAGGTAAACAAGCCTATGAAGGGTCATTTTGACAAGGCTGATGTTGCTCCAAAGAAGGTTCTTAAGGAATTCAGATTTGAAGACACAGATGCTTACAACGTAGGCGACATCATCAAAGCAGATGTATTTGAAGCTGGTAACAAGGTTGACGTTACCGGTAAGAGCAAAGGTAAAGGCTTTGCAGGCGTTATAAAGCGCTGGAATTTCCAGAGACTTAAGGAAACCCACGGTTCAGGTCCTTGCGTTCGTGACGGTGGTTCAATGGGTTGCTGTTCATCCCCTTCCCGTGTATTTAAGGGCAAGAAGATGGCAGGTCACTTAGGTGCTGAAAAGGTTACAGTTCAGAATCTTGAAATTGTAAAGGTTGACGCAGAAAACAACCTCGTTGCTATCAAGGGCGCAATTCCGGGTCCTAACAACGGCATCGTTGTAATTAAAGATTCTGTAAAGGCTTAAGAAAGGGGGACTACAAATGCCAAGTATTAACGTTGTTGATATGAAGGGTTCAAAGGCAAAGACAATCGAGCTTAAGGACGAGATTTTCGCTATTGAGCCAAACGAAGCAGTAATGCACCAGATGGTAGTTCTCTATCTTGCTAATCAGCGTCAGGGTACACAGAGCGCTTTAACCCGTGCAGAGGTATCCGGTGGCGGTAGAAAGCCTTGGAGACAGAAGGGAACAGGTCGTGCAAGACAGGGTTCAACAAGATCCCCACAGTGGACACACGGCGGTATCGTATTTGCTCCAAAGCCAAGAGACTACGGCTTCAGTGTAAATAAGAAGGTAAAGAGACTTGCTATGAAGTCAGCTTTATCAACAAAGGTTGCGTCCGATGAGCTTATCGTTGTTGATAAGATTGTTTGCGACGACTACAAGACAAAGACTATGGTTGAGATGCTTAACGCTATCGACTCTAAGAAGAAGACACTTATCGTTCTTCCTGAGGTTGACAGCAAGGTTATCAAGTCAGCTAACAACATCCCTGGTGTTAAGACTTGTCAGTATAACGAAATCAATGTTTATGATATTCTCAATGCAGACAAGCTGGTAATTGCCGAGGAAGCTATTGCTAAGATTGAGGAGGTGTACGCATGATTGCACATGACATTATAATCCGCCCTGTTATTACTGAAAAGTCAATGCTGGGTATTGCAGATAAGAAGTACACCTTTGAGGTTGCAAAGACAGCTACAAAGATTGATATTGCAAATGCTGTTGAAGAGGCTTTCAAGGTAAAGGTAGCAAAGGTTAACACAGTTAATGTTCGTGGCCGTCTTAAGAGACAGGGCAGAACACAGGGTTACACAAAGTGCTGGAAAAAAGCTGTTGTTACACTTACAGAGGACAGCAAGAGCATCGAATTTTTTGAAGGCATGATGTAAGCCTAAATATTACAAATTTTATACTAATATAATAGGCAGAATGTATGGGGTTCACCATAAGCCCCGCAAAGCCATCATGAGGAGAGTGAAATCAAATGGCCATTAAGGTATATAAGCCGACCACAAACGCTCGTCGTAATATGTCGGTTACTGATTACTCATCTCTTTCAAAGGTAGCACCGGAAAAGAGCTTGCTCCAGCCACTCAAGAAGAACGCTGGTCGTAACTCTTATGGTAGAATCACTGTTCGTCACAGAGGCGGCGGTAACCGTAGAAAGTACAGAGTAATTGATTTTAAGAGACAGAAGTTTGACATTCCTGCAACAGTTAAGACACTTGAATATGATCCTAACCGTTCAGCATTCATCGCCTTAATTCAGTACGAAGACGGCGAGAAGTCATACATCATTGCACCACAGGGTCTCAAGGTTGGCGACACAGTTGTTGCCGGTCCAAGTGCAGATATCAAGCCTGGTAACGCATTGCCACTTAACGCAATTCCAACAGGTACATTCATCCACAATATTGAACTTTATCCGGGCAGAGGTGCTCAGCTTGCTCGTTCAGCTGGTAATATGGCACAGCTTATGGCTAAAGAAAACGGAATGGCTCTTCTTAGACTACCATCCGGCGAGCTTAGAAATGTTCCGGACGGCTGTATGGCTACAATCGGTGTTGTAGGCAACGCAGACCACGAGAATGTTAAAATCGGTAAGGCTGGTAGAAAGAGAAATATGGGCTGGAGACCAACTGTAAGAGGTTCTGTAATGAACCCGAACGACCACCCACACGGTGGTGGTGAAGGTAAGTCCCCTGTAGGTCGTCCCGGACCATGCACACCTTGGGGTAAGCCTGCACTTGGTTACAAGACTCGTAAGCATCACAAGGCTTCTGACAAGTTGATTGTAAGAAGAAGAAACGGTAAGTAAGACGGAAGGAGCTAATTTAATATGAGTAGAAGTACTAAAAAAGGCCCTTTTGTCCAGCCTAAGCTGCTCGAAAGAGTCATTGATATGAACGAAAAGGGAGAAAAGAGAATTCTTAAGACTTGGTCAAGAAGCTCAACAATCTTCCCTGAATTTGTAGGTCACACATTTGCTGTCCATGACGGACGCAAGCATGTTCCGGTATATGTAACCGAAGATATGGTTGGTCACAAGCTCGGCGAGTTTGCTCCAACAAGAACCTTCAGAGGTCACGCCGGAAGTAAGACATCAAGATAAGCGGAAGGAGTAAGCAAGATGGAAGCAAAAGCATATGCAAAATATGTCCGCATTTCACCTCGTAAGGTTTCTGTTGTTTTAAACCTTATCCGTGGTAAGGACGTAAAACTTGCAAAGGCTATTCTCGAGCATACCCCTAAGGCCGCTTGTGAGCCACTTCTTAAGTTGCTCAAGTCAGCAGTAGCAAATGCTGAGAATAACCACAGTATGGATACATCTGCACTTTATGTAGCAGAATGTTCAGTTTCCCAGGGCCCAATTCTTAAGAGAATTAGACCAAGAGCTCAGGGCAGAGCATTCAGAATTGATAAGAAAACATCTCATATCACTCTGGTGCTTAAAGAGAAAGAATAAAGGAGGTTTGTAGCTATGGGACAGAAAGTTAATCCACACGGTTTGCGTGTAGGCGTTATTAAAGACTGGGACTCAAGATGGTTTACCAGCAAAAAAGATTTCGGCGATACTCTTGTTGAAGACTACAACCTTCGTAAGGTATTAAAGAAACAGCTTTACAGCGCCGGTATCTCCAAGATTGAAATCGAGAGAGACGGCAAGAGAGTAAGACTTCACATCCACTGCGCAAAGCCGGGTATGATTATCGGTAAGGGCGGCAGCGAGATTGAAAAGTTAAGACTTCAGTGCGAGAAGTTCCTTAACAAGCCTGTAAACATCAACATTGTTGAGATTAAGCATCCTGATGTTGACGCACAGCTTGTTGCAGAGAACATTGCACTTCAGCTTGAAAAGAGAATTTCATTCCGTCGTGCTATGAAGCAGGCTATCGGAAGATCAATGAAGTTTGGTGCCAAGGGTATCAAGACAATGTGTTCCGGTAGACTCGGTGGTGCAGAAATTGCTCGTAGCGAGCAGTACCACGAAGGTACTATTCCACTTCAGACACTCAGAGCTGACATTGACTATGGCTTTGCTGAGGCAAACACAACATACGGTAAAATCGGTGTTAAGGTTTGGATTTACAAGGGCGAGGTTATCGGTAATGTTCAGAAGCGTCCTGAGCGTCCAGCTCGTAAAGAAGGAGGCAAGAAGTAATGTTATTACCTAAGAGAGTAAAGTACAGAAGAGTACACAGAGGCCGTATGACAGGTAAGGCTTACCGTGGTAATAAGGTTACTTACGGTGATTTTGGCCTCCAGGCACTTGAGCCATCATGGATTACATCTAACCAAATCGAAGCAGCCCGTGTTGCTATGACTCGTTACTGCAAGCGTTTTGGTAAGGTTTGGATTAAGATTTTCCCAGATAAGCCGGTTACAGCAAGACCTGCTGAAACTCGAATGGGTAAAGGTAAAGGTGCTCCTGAATATTGGGTAGCAGTAGTTAAGCCGGGCAGAGTAATGTTCGAGCTTGGCGGCGTTGATGAAGCAACAGCTCGTGAGGCTATGCGTCTTGCAGCTAACAAGCTTCCTGTTAAGTGTAAGTTTGTAAAGAAGGAGGTTGAACAGTAATGACAGCACAGGAAATCAGAGAGCTTTCTGCTGAAGAAATGCAGAGCAAGCTTAAGGACCTTAAGGAAGAACTTTTCAACCTTCGTTTCCAGCTTGCAATCAACCAGTTAGAAAATCCAACAAGAATTAAGGCAGTCAAGAAAGACATTGCAAGAATTTCAACTATTCTTCGTGAAAACGAATTAGCTGAAGCATAAGGAGGGTACAACATGAGCGATAGAAATTACAGAAAGACTGCTGTCGGCAGGGTTGTATCTGACAAGATGGACAAAACCATCGTAGTTGCAATCGAAGACAGCGTTAAGCACAAACTTTATAACAAGGTTGTTAAGAGAACTGTTCGCTACAAGGCACATGATGAAAACAACACAGCAGGTGTAGGCGACAGAGTAAAGATTATGGAAACTCGTCCACTCTCTAAGGATAAGAGATGGAGACTTGTCGAGATTATTGAGAAAGCTAAGTAATTTAGCTTGAGAAAAAGGAGGAACACACTGTGATTCAACAGCAGACTTATCTCAAGGTAGCCGACAATACCGGTGCTAAAGAACTTATGTGCATTCGTGTTCTCGGCGGTACTAAGAGAAGATATGCCAACATTGGCGATGTTGTAGTTGCTTCTGTTAAAAAAGCAACACCAGGCGGCGTTGTAAAGAAGGGCGATGTTGTTCGTGCAGTTATCGTACGCTCAGCAAAGGGCGTTCGTCGTGACGACGGAACATACATCCGCTTTGATGAAAACGCAGCAGTTATTATTAAAGATGATAAGAGTCCAAAGGGAACTCGTATTTTCGGACCAGTAGCTCGTGAACTTCGTGAAAAAGACTTCACAAAGATTCTTTCACTTGCTCCTGAAGTACTTTAATTGGAGGTGTCAGTTATGAATAACAAAGTTCATGTAAAAACAGGTGACACCGTTGTAGTAATTAGCGGTAAGGACAAGGGCAAGAAGGGTACTGTTCTTGCAGTTTCACCAAAGGAAGGCAAGGTTATTGTTGAGAAAATCAATATGGTTTCAAAACACGTAAAGCCAAGAAAAATGGGTGAACAGGGCGGTATCATCAAGGCTGAGGGTGCTATGTACGCTTCCAAGGTTCAGCTTGTTTGTCCAAGATGTAAGAAGCCAACAAGAGTTGCACACAACATCAACTCTGACGGCACTAAGGATCGCATTTGCGCTAAATGTAAAGAACAGATTTAAAGGAGGATTTCATCGTGGCAAGACTAAAGACTTTCTACAATGAGGAAGTTGCACCGGCTCTTATGAAGAAGTTCTCTTATAAGAGCGTTATGCAGATTCCTAAGATTGATAAGGTTGTCATCAATGTAGGCGCCGGCGAAGCAAAGGAAAACAGCAAGGTTATTGATGCTATCTGCACAGACCTTCGTGCTATCACCGGTCAGCAGCCAATGATTTGTAAAGCAAGAAAATCAGTTGCTAACTTCAAACTCAGAGAGGGTATGGCAATCGGTTGTAAGGTAACATTAAGAGGAGAGAGAATGTACGAATTCATCGATCGTCTTTTCAATGTTGCACTTCCAAGAGTTAGAGACTTCAGAGGAATTAACGGTAACTCCTTTGATGGCCGTGGTAACTATAACATGGGTATCAAGGAACAGCTTATTTTCCCTGAAATCGACTATGACAAGATTGATAAGGTTCGTGGTATGGACATTTGCTTCGTAACCACAGCTAACACAGATGAAGAGGGCCGTGAGCTTCTATCACTCATGGGTGCTCCATTTACAAAGTAAGGAGGAATAGTAGTGGCTAAAACATCAATGAAAGTTAAACAGCAGAGAGAGCCTAAGTTTTCTACAAGAAAATACTCACGCTGCAAAATCTGCGGCAGACCACATGCTTACCTCCGTAAGTACGGTATTTGTCGTATCTGCTTCCGTGAACTCGCATACAAAGGCGAGATTCCTGGCATTAAGAAATCAAGCTGGTAAGGAGGTACAATTATGCAGATTACTGATACAATAGCAGATTTGCTTACAAGAATCCGTAACGCAAGTGCTGCAAAACACGACACAGTTGACATTCCTTGCTCAAATATGAAGAAGGCTATTTGCCAGATTCTTGTTGATGAGGGTTATGTTAAAGAATTTACAACTATGGAAGATGGTAAGCAGGGTGTGATTAAGGTTACTCTCAAGTACACTGAGGATAAGACACCTGTAATCACAGGACTCAGAAGAGTTTCAAAGCCCGGCTTGCGTATTTACAGCAATGCTGAGAACCTGCCAAAGGTTATGAAGGGTCTTGGTGTGGCAATTATCTCCACATCCAAGGGCATTATGACAGACCGTGAAGCTCGTAAGGCTAATATCGGCGGCGAAGTTCTTGCATTCATTTGGTAAGGAGGTGCCGAGATGTCTCGAATTGGAAGAAAACCTATAAATATTCCCGCCGGCGTTACTGTTTCAGTTAACGACAGCGTTGTAACTGTCAAAGGACCAAAGGGTGAGCTTACACAGCAAATCCATCCCAATATGACAGTTGAAATCAATGGCGATGTTGTTGAGGTTAAGCGTCCTAACGACGATAAGCTCAACAGAAGCCTGCACGGACTGACTCGTTCTTTAATCCACAATATGGTTGTGGGTGTTACCGAGGGCTACAAGAAGGAGCTTGAGGTTAACGGTGTTGGTTACAGAGTTCAGAAGCAGGGCAACCAGCTTGTTATGAACCTTGGATATTCACATCAGGTTATCGTTGAAGAAACCGACGATATCAAGATTGAAGTTCCCGGTCCAAATAGTATCATTATCCTTGGCTGTGATAAGCAAAAGGTAGGTCAGTTTGCTGCCGAGGTTAGAGAAAAGCGTCCACCTGAGCCATATAAGGGTAAGGGTATTAAGTATAAGGACGAATTTATCCGCCGTAAGGAAGGTAAAGCCGGTAAAGGCAAGTAATTAAGGAGTGAATGACAAATGGTAAAAAGACCTGATACAAAAAAAGCCCGTCTTAATCGCCACAAGAGAGTTCGTGGCAAGATTAGCGGTACTGCTGAATGTCCACGCCTTTGTGTATTCCGTTCAACTAACAACATCTATGCACAGATTATTGACGATGTTGCCGGCGTAACACTTGCTGCAGCTTCTTCTCTTGACAAGAGCATTAGCGGCAACGGCGGAAACAAAGAGGCTGCAAAGGCAGTTGGTAAGCTTATTGCTGCAAAGGCAGCAGAGAAAAATATCGCTAAAGTTGTTTTTGACAGAGGCGGTAACATCTATCACGGCCGTGTTAAAGAATTGGCCGAAGGCGCCCGTGAGGGCGGCCTCAATTTCTAAGGAAGGGGAGGAATTACTTTGGCTAACTATGATAGAAATGACGACAGATTTACAGAGAGAGTTGTTACAATCAACCGTGTTTCCAAAACTGTAAAGGGTGGTCGTATTTACAAGTTTGCAGCTCTTGTAGTTGTAGGTGACGGCGAAGGTACAGTAGGCTTTGGTATCGGCAAGGCAGGCGAAGTACCTGACGCTATCAGAAAGGGTATTGAAGACGCTAAGAAGAATCTTATGAAGGTTTCTCTTAGAGGTACAACAATCCCTCACGAGGTTATCGGTGAATTTGGTGCCGGCAGAGTTCTTATGAAGCCTGCTGCTCCCGGTACCGGTGTTATCGCAGGCGGTCCTGTTCGTTCAGTTGTTGAAGCTGTTGGCATCAAGGACATCAGAACAAAGGCTCTGCGTTCAAACAACCCTTGCAATGTAGTTCGTGCTACACTTGCAGGTCTAAAAAGTCTTAGAACTGCTGAAGAAGTTGCGGCTATCCGTGGCAAGTCAGTAAAAGAAATCTTATAATAGGGAGGTTGCAAATTATGAAAATTACTTTGGTAAAGAGCCTTATCGGCACTAAAAAGGATCAGATTGCAACTGCCCATGCACTTGGCCTTAGAAAGATTGGCGACTGCACAGAGCAGCCTGACAATCCTGCAACACAGGGCAAAATTGCAAAAATCATCCACCTTATCAAGGTTGACGCTTAAGGAGGTGCAAAGTAAATGAAATTACATGAACTTTCACCGGTAGCCGGTTCAAAAAAGGATGTTAAGAGAATCGGCCGTGGACACGGTTCAGGCTGGGGTAAAACATCCGGTAAAGGCCACAAGGGTCAGAAGGCTCGTTCAGGCGGCAGCATTCGTCCCGGCTTTGAAGGCGGTCAGATGCCACTTCAGAGAAGAGTTCCAAAGAGAGGCTTTAACAACATTTTCAGAAAGAAAATTGTTGCTCTCAATGTAAATCAGCTTGACTCAAAGTTTGACAACGGCGCAGTTGTTGACGCTGAGGCTCTCAAAAACGCAGGTTTAGTTAAGAATTCTTTTGACGGCATTAAGATTCTCGGTAACGGAGAATTGACAAAGAGTTTGACTGTTAAAGTAGATGCCTTCTCAGAATCTGCAAAGAAGGCTATCGAAGAGGCAGGTGGAAAGGCTGAGGTGATTTAATTGTTTAAGACAATTAGAAACGCTTGGGCTATTCCGGACTTAAGAAAGAAAATTCTTTTTACATTATTAATCGTTTTAGTTTTCAGAATCGGTTCAGTTATCCCAGTTCCATTTTTGGATATGGGAACACTGAGCGAGCTGATGGCTCCACTGAATGATGTTACTAACAATAACAGTTCAATGTTAGCATATCTAAATACACTGTCCGGCGGTGCTTTCTCAAACGCAACACTGTTTGCAATGGGTGTTACACCGTATATCAACAGTTCTATCATTATGCAGCTCCTCTGTGTTGCTATTCCTCCACTTGAGAGAATGGCTAAAGAGGGTGAGGTCGGCAGAAAGAAAATCGGCAAGATTACAAGATATGTAACAGTTATCCTTGGCCTTGTTCAGGGTGGCGCTTACTTCTGGTATCTTAAGGCAAACGGTGTTACAACCTACACAGAAGGCTTCAGCCTTGTATTTTCTGCAATCGTAATCATTCTTGCATTTACTGCAGGTACTGCTCTTATGATGTGGATGGGTGAACAGATTAACCAGTATGGTATCGGAAACGGTATTTCAATTCTCCTCTTTGCAGGTATTATTGCTCGTTTCCCATACACCATCAGCGTGTTAGGACAGTATTTAGAACAGGGCAGCAATGGTTCTTCACAGTACTTTGTACTTGTTCCGCTTTGGATTTTACTCTTCCTTGCAATTATTTGGATTATCACATTTATGCAGGATTCTGAAAGAAAGATTCCAATTCAGTACGCAAAGCGTGTTGTTGGCAGAAAGATGTACGGCGGTCAGTCAAGCCACCTTCCAATCAAGGTTGCTCTCGGCGGTGTTCTTCCAATCATCTTCGCATCATCTATTCTTTCAATTCCAAGTACAATCAAGATGTTCTGGACTCCTTCATCAGGTTTCTGGGCAAGCCTCTTCAATGCGCTCAGCACTGAAGGATGGCTCTATATGCTGCTTTATTTTATCTTTATTCTTGCTTTTGCTTATTTCTACACAACAATTCAGTACAATCCAATTGAAATGGCAAACAACCTAAAGCAGAATAACGGTACAATTCCGGGTATCAGACCTGGTCAGCCAACTGTTGAATTTATTTCAAAGATTCTTTCAAGAATTACACTTATCGGTGCATTATTCCTTGCTGTAATCG
The DNA here is from genome assembly GCA_029225165.1 of Oscillospiraceae bacterium. Lineage (GTDB taxonomy): Bacteria > Bacillota > Clostridia > Oscillospirales > Acutalibacteraceae > Ruminococcoides. The sequence continues at coordinate 34,556 of JAQXVY010000017.1, read as the reverse complement.
CTTTGTTCCCACTTATCTTTGCTTCTCTTGCAGGTATGGGTGGACTTTCAATGGGCGGTACATCAATCATCATCATTGTAGGTGTTGCTCTTGAAACATCAAAACAGATGGAATCCCAGATGATGATGCGTCATTACAAGGGCTTCCTCGATTAATAGGAGATTAAAATGAAATTAATTTTTTTAGGTGCTCCTGGTGCCGGCAAAGGCACACAAGCTGAAATTATCAGCAAAGAATTAAACATTCCAACAATCTCCACAGGAGATATGATTAGAGAGGCGCTGAAAAACGGCACTGAGATGGGTTTAAAGGCAAAGTCCTATATGGAGTCAGGGGCACTTGTTCCTGACGAAGTTGTAATCGGCATTGTTAAGGAAAGACTTACAAAGGACGATTGCAAGGACGGCTTTATCCTGGATGGTTTTCCAAGAACTATTCCTCAGGCCGAGGCTCTGGACTCAATGGGTGTTGAAATTGACTGCGTAGTTGACCTTGAGGTTAAAGACGATGTCATCATCAAGAGAATGTCCGGACGCCGTGTCTGTGAAAAGTGTGGTAAAACCTACCACACAGTTAACAAGCCTTCAAAGATTGAAGGAGTTTGTGATGTTTGCACAGGCGCCCTTATTCAGCGTAAGGACGATCACATTGATACAGTGAAAACTCGTCTTGAAACTTATCATAAGGAAACAGAACCTCTTAAGGGTTACTATGAGGCTCAGGGTAAATTAAAGCTTATTAATTGTCCTGACGACATTGACGGTACTACTAAGCTGGTACTTGAAGCTCTTAAGTAAGAAGGTTTAACTATGGTAGTTATCAAGTCTTCACGAGAACTTCAAAGGATGAAGGATGCGTGCAGAATTTCTGCAAATGCACTTGTTGTAGCAGGAAAAGCAGTTGAACCGGGTGTTTCAACTCTTGAGATTGATACTATTGTCCGTAAATATATCGAGAAAGAGGGAGCTACTCCTTCCTTTCTCGGTTATGGCGGATTTCCGGCAAGTGCTTGTATTTCAGTAAACAATGTGGTTATCCATGGCATACCAAGCAAGAAACAGATCCTCAAAGAGGGCGATATAGTAAGTGTTGATGTGGGAGCCTTTTTTGACGGCTTTCACGGGGACAATGCCTACACCTTTAAGTGCGGCAAGGTTTCCCCCGAAGCAGAGGCACTGCTAAAAGCCACAGAGGAAAGCCTGTATGAGGGTATAAAACAGGCAAAGGCAGGTAATCGAGTTGGCGATATCGGCTCTGCTGTTCAGAAGTATGTCGAATCTCGCAGTTACTCGGTGGTACGAGATTTTGTCGGCCACGGAGTAGGTGCGAAACTACACGAAGAACCAAGTGTACCAAACTATGGGACACCCGGCAGAGGAGTCAGACTGATACCCGGTATGACTATTGCCATTGAACCAATGGTTAATGCTGGTGATTATAAGGTGAAGGTGCTGTCTGACGAATGGACAACAGTCACTTCAGACGGAAGCCTTGCGGCTCACTTTGAGCATACGGTAGCCATCACTTCCGATGGTCCCCAAATTATGACTATCCCTGATATAAAGTGAGGAAGATATGATTAAAGAGGGAAGCATTGTTAAGGCTAAAGCTGGTCGTGATAAAGACGGTCTTTTCGTTGTGGTTAGGCTTGAAGGTCAATATGCCTACATTGCAAACGGAAAGAGAAGAAAGGTAGAAAGCCCTAAGAAGAAAAAGCTGATTCATCTTCAGCACACAAATGGCTATGCAAATACCTATAATACCAATCGAGAGATAAAAAACATCATTAAAGAGTTCGGAGGGTTATAATGTCTAAGCAGGATGTTATAGAAGTAGAAGGTACAGTAACTGAGGCTCTTCCAAACGCCCAGTTTAAGGTTGAACTTCAAAACGGTCATGTTATTTTGGCTGTTATTTCAGGTAAACTTAGAATGAACTACATTCGCATTTTACCGGGTGATAAGGTTACTGTGGAGATGTCTCCATACGACCTGAGCAGAGGCAGAATTACTTGGAGAACCAAGTAATTATTACACACATTAATTTTTGGAAAGGAATGATACTTAAATGAAAGTCAGACCTTCAGTAAAGAAAATTTGCGATAAGTGCAAAATCATTAAAAGACATGGTAAAATCATGGTTATCTGTGAGAACCCAAAGCATAAACAGCGTCAGGGTTAATTATTAAAATTTATTAAGTATTTTATGGAGGTGCAAAATGGCTCGTATAGCTGGTGTTGACTTACCAAGAGACAAGAGAGTTGAAATCGGTTTAACTTATATCTATGGTATTGGCAGAAAGACCGCAACAGACATTATTGCTGCAACAGGTGTAAATCCTGACACAAGAGTAAGAGACTTAACAGAGGAAGATGTTTCCAAGTTAAGAGATTATATTGATAAGAACTGTGTTGTTGAAGGCGACCTTCGCCGAGACATTGCTTTTGATATCAAAAGACTTATTGAAATTGGTTGTTATCGTGGCGTTCGTCACAGAAAGGGTCTCCCTGTAAGAGGCCAGCGTTCTAAGACAAACGCAAGAACTCGTAAGGGTCCACGAAAGACAATGGCAAACAAGAAGAAGTAAGGAGGATTAAGCAATGGCAGTAGCAAAAAAGACTGTACGCCGTCGCCGTGATAGAAAGAATATCGAAAAAGGCTCAGCGCACATTCAGTCAACATTTAACAATACAATTGTTACAATTTCCGATACACAGGGCAACGCTGTGTCATGGGCAAGTGCCGGTGAGCTTGGCTTCAGAGGTTCAAGAAAGTCAACTCCTTTTGCTGCTCAGTCAGCAGCAGAAACAGCAGCAAAGGCTGCTATGGAACACGGTATGAAGTCCGTTGAAGTTTATGTAAAGGGTCCGGGTCAGGGTCGTGAAGCTGCTATCAGAGCACTTCAGTCAGCCGGTCTTGAAGTAACAATGATTAAGGATGTTACACCTATCCCACATAATGGATGCCGTCCTCCAAAGAGAAGACGAGTATAGTATATAGTAGGAGGAAAAGTTATGGCAAAGAATATGCAGCCTATTGCCAAGCGTTGCAAAAAGCTTGGTATCGAACCTTCTGTTATGGGTTATAACAAGAAGACTACAAACAGAAATTCAAACGGCAATATGAGAAGAAAGAAGAGCGAATATTGCCTTCAGCTTAACGAAAAGCAGAAAGTTAAGTTCATCTATGGCATTATGGAAAAGCAGTTCCGTCATTACTATGACCTTGCTGCTAAGAAGGAAGGCAAGACAGGTACTGTTCTCCTTACAACAATCGAGAGAAGACTTGACAATGTTGTATTCAGACTCGGACTTGCATCCTCAAGAAGAGAAGCAAGACAGATGGTTAACCATGCACACTTCACTGTTAACGGTGAAAAGGTGAACATCCCTTCATACCTTATCAAGGTTGGCGATGTAATCAAGGTTAAAGACAGCAGTCGCTCAAAGACAAGATTTAAGGAAATTGCAGAAGGCGAAACAAAGTCAGTAGTAGCTCCAAAGTGGCTTGAGAAGGATGCTGACTTACTTGGCGGTAAGGTTATTGCAATGCCTGAGAGAGAAGATATTGACTTCCAGGTAGAGGAACACCTCATCGTCGAATTGTACTCCAAGTAATCCACACAAGCGTAGGTTATTAAAAACAAGCACATTTTTATGTGAACATTTGTTTAGGAGGTTGTTTCATGATCGAAATCGAAAAGCCAAGAATTGAGGTTGAAGAGCTTTCTTCAGACGGTCAGTTCGGCAGATTTGTTGTTGAACCACTTGAGAGAGGCTTCGGCAACACATTAGGTAATAGTTTAAGAAGAGTTCTTCTTTCATCCCTTGAGGGTGTTGCTGTTACATCTATCAAGATTGACGGCGTGCTTCACGAATTCTCTACAATTCCCGGAGTAAAAGAAGATGTTACAGAGATCGTTCTTAATATGAAGAGCCTTGTATGCAAACTTAATTGCAACGGACCTAAGACTGTTGAAATCGACGCCACAGGTCCATGCGAAGTTAAGGCCAGTTCAATCAAGGCCGACAGTGATGTAGAGATCCTTACTCCGGATCTCCACATTGCAACACTTGGTGAGGGTGCAACACTTAAAATGGAAATCACACTTGACAGGGGCAGAGGTTACATTCCCGGCGAAAGGAATAAGCTTCTCTCAGGCAACAATGTAATTGGTGTGATTCCTGTTGACTCTATTTATACACCGGTTCTAAAGGTAAATTACACTGTTGACAACACTCGTGTCGGTCAGATTACTGACTACGACAAGCTAACCCTTGATGTTTGGACAAACGGTGTAATCAATGCACAGGAAGCAGTTTCTTTGGCTGCCAAGGTTCTCACTGAACACCTCAACCTCTTTGTTGACCTTTCCGATAAGGGTTCAACTACTGAGATTATGGTTGAAAAGGATGACAAGGGCAAAGAGAAAGTTCTTGAAATGACTATCGAAGAGTTAGACCTCTCCGTTCGTTCTTTCAACTGCTTAAAGCGTGCAGGTATTAACACTGTTGAAGATTTGATTTCCAAGAGTGAAGACGATATGATGAAGGTTCGTAACCTTGGTCGTAAGTCACTTGAAGAGGTTGTTCAAAAACTCAACAGCTTAGGTTTCAATCTTCGTGAAGAAGAGGAATAATTAATTACACTTATAATTCCAATATCAGGTTAAAGGAGTGAAATAAATGCCAAGAACAAGAAAGCTGGGTAGAGCTACCGACAGCAGAATGGCTATGCTTAGAGCTATGGTAACTTACCTGTTTGAAAACGGTAAAATCGAAACAACTCTTGCTCGTGCAAAGGATGTTTCTTCAATGGCAGAAAAGATGATTACAGTTGCTAAGGAAGATAATCTTCACAACAAGAGAATGGTAATGAGCTTTGTTACAAAGGAATCTGTAACACACAAGCTTTTTGCTGAGATTGCTCCTAAGTATGCAGACAGAAACGGCGGTTACACAAGAATCACTAAGATTGGTCCTCGTCGTGGCGACGCTGCAGAAATGGCTATCATCGAACTTTTATAATTCAAAACTTGTAGGCTCACCGTTTGGTGAGCCTATTTTTTTACCAAATAGCCTCCGCCGGAGGCAATGTCGTCAACTTAATAAAAATCCACACACTGTTATTCCAAGCCACCACACTGTCATTCCGAGCTTGTCGAGGAATCCCCTTATTTTACCACTTACTTTCTTATGGAAATAATACTTTCATATTACCTATTAGTGTCGAGTTAGGCACTACTGCTATCCTTTCAGATTCTTCAGTCGTTACACTTCTTCAGAATGACAGGGTGAAGAGAAAGTCCACTCCCTCAGAAGAACAGGAAAATAAGAATGTTCCAGTCCATCAGAATGTAATAATTAATCATTGGCAGTTTATTGGAAATGCTTATAATTGTGTACTCTACTTTTAGCAAAATGACGATTGGTTTGTTTATATTAACGAAAATAAATTGTAATAATGTTGCATAATGACGAAAATAGGTTGTGCAATATGGAAAAATATGAATAAATTATTAATGCAATGTTCACAAATTATTAAAATGTTGTATAAATCGTCTTAAATGTAGTTTAAACCCCTTGATTTATATGTGAAATAATGCTAAAATAAGAATGTAGTTAAGAGATATTACTTAACTAATTAATAATTTGCTTTCTCCAATAATTGTATTGTTTTGTTATATTTCATAATGTTCTTTTTTCTGGTAAAGTCCTCTCAGTTTTGCTGGGAGGATTTTTTCCGTCTATATAATAATAAAACATTTGGTAAATAATAGAATTTACAAATTATTGATACTTTTTCAAAGATTTATGTTATAATAAATACATAATTTAGGGGTGATATTTTGAAAAAGATAATTTCTGTTATAATTTCTTTCGTTCTTATTTTTAGCACTATTCCTTGTGTATATGGTGCTGTAATCGGCGGAGAAACAAGTGATTACTACGAACCAATAAACAGCTGGAGGTATCACAACGGTGTTCCTTACAACAACTTTTCTTTAGGTGCCTCTTCAAAGGACTGGAAGAAAACTAAAAAAGGATACCTGAATGACAGGGGAGAGGTTATCCAAGGTGCAACTATGAAGGGCATTGATGTCAGCCAGTGGAACGGTGATATTGACTGGGGAAAGGTTGCTAAGTCTGATGTAGATTTCGCTATCATAAGATGTGGCCATGGTGACGATTATGGATATCAAGACGATACATATTTTAAGAAAAATGTGGAAGGATGCATTAAAAATAAAATTCCTTTTGGAGTATACATATATTCCTATGCAATGAATACCACTATGGCTAAATCCGAGGCAAACCATGTGCTAAGGCTAATCAAGGGCTACAAGCTCAGCTTTCCTGTTTACTACGATTTAGAGGAAAACTCACAGACAAAACTCAGCAAGGCTACACTTGGTAAAATTGCAACAACATTCTGTAACGCAATTTCAGCAAAGGGCTATCAGGTGGGCATCTATGCTAATCTGTATTGGCGGACAAATTACCTCACTGATAAAGCATTTAGCAATACATCTTGGTACCAGTGGGTTGCACAGTACAATTCATACTGCGACTATACTAAAAAATATACAATGTGGCAGTGTTGCAGTGACGGTAAAGTGGCAGGTATCCAAGGTAATGTTGATATAAACTTCTGGTATGACACGCCAAGAAGCAATAAGTATTTAGCTATGGATTCAGGAGTAATTCTTAACCGCACATCATACACTTTTAAAATGAGTACATCAAACCCTACAATGAAACTAAAGGCAACTGTACAAAGCGATTTAGAGGACAAAACTGTAACATGGAACAGCAGTGATGACGATATAGCTACAGTTGATACAAAAGGAAGGGTAACAGCCAAAAGAAAGGGTACTTGCTACATAACAGCCGTAGCAAATGACGGCACAGGAGAATTTGAAATGTGTGAGGTTACTGTTAAACAGCTTGTTACCAAGGTGAAGCTCAACAAGACAAGTGTTTCCCTAAGCAAAAAAGGCAAGACATATACCCTCAAGGCAACCTGTACACCAACAACAGCAAACAGTCGTTCTGTTATATGGAAAACGAGTAAAAACAGTGTTGCAACCGTAAACAGCAAGGGTAAGATTACTGCAAAGAAAAAGGGCACCTGCTATATTACAGCAACTGCAAAAGACGGCAGTAAAATTTCTGCAAAATGCAAGGTTACTGTTAAAAAATAAGTGGCAACAGGTTAAAAAGTGAATACTATGTAGTAGAGGATATCTCCTCTCAATATCATTTAACCAAAGTAATGTAATCATAGATAGGGAAAAGAAGTTATTTAAGCACAATTACCATTGTTTATTATGCCTCCAACATTGTAATAAATAAAAGCAAAAAAGGCACTGCATATCAGCAGTGCCTTTTTCACGCATAAACGAAACTTTTTCCATAACGGAAACAAAGAAACTTATCGTAATATAAAGTCAAACAATGGTCAAAATACGATATTTGGTACAGTTTGTTGCCACAATCGTTCCTTAAAAAAATTTTTGTAAATTTGTTTTGTGTTATAAAAAAGCAATTAAGCAAATTACAACAAGACCGAGAAAAATCTCAAAATTTTAAATAATCATATTTGTGACATTGGGACGATATATTATAATGAAGAATTTTTAAGAATCATTCAACTTTTTTTGCCATTCTCTTTACACAGTTTTCGCATACAGTAACGCCTTCGTGTGTAATTACATTGTCAATCTCGCCGCAGAACAGGCAAGTTGGCTGATACTTTCTGATGAGTAAGCCATTGTCCTTTGGTAAAATTTCAATAGCGTCCTCTTTTTCAAGGTTGAACATCTGTCTTACAGGCTTTGGAATTACAACTCTTCCAAGTGTATCAATTTTGCTTACATAACCAATTTGTTTCATAAATTTCACCTTCTATTTTGATTGTGGAACACCTAATTTCGACATAAAATCGGAAAATAGGATTAATGTGTACCGATTTCACCTTTATTCTACCAAACTTTAGGTATTGTGTCAAGTAAATTGCAAAAAAATATACTAAATTTCTTTTAAGTTTTATGAAAAATATATACATATGACAGGATGTGACAAGGTTTGATAAACTATTTATGGGGAATAATGGTTATTTTTTCAATAATATGCTCTATCTTCACAGGCAACACACAGGAGCTTGCATCAGGACTAATGAATGGGGCAGAAAAGGCAGTAAAGCTGTTAATAACTCTTTTTGGCGTTATGGTGTTTTGGTCGGGAATAATGAAGGTAGCCGAAAAAAGCGGACTTACTAATTTGCTTGTAAAGCTGTTGTCCCCTCTGCTGAAAAAGCTTTTTCCCGACTTGGACAGGGAAAGTGTAGCATTTCACAGCATTTGTATGAACATAAGCGCTAATCTTATGGGGGTTGGCAATGCCGCCACACCATTTGGACTAAAGGCTATGAAAGAGATGCAACGTACTAATTTGAGAAAGGACACAGCCACAGACTCTATGGTTGTGTTTGTTGTGATGAATACAGCGTCTATGCAGTTAATTCCTGCAACCTTGGGGTATCTTCGTCAAAGCTATGGCAGCAGCAGTCCCTTTTCTATCATTCCCTGTGTGATTATCAGCTCTGCAACTGCTTTAGCGGTGGCACTTTTGCTTTCAATAGCAATAAACAGGGTGAGCAAATGGAACTGATTGTGCCTCTTACAGTGGGATTTATCCTGCTTTTCGGAATGATTAAAAGAACAAAGATTTTTGACTCCTTTATTGAGGGTGCAATTGAGGGAATGCATACCCTATATATGATTATCCCCACTATTACAGGGCTTGTTGTTGCTGTGGAAATGCTTCAAAAAAGCGGTGCCATTGACCTTGTTTGCAAAATGGCAGAACCACTTGCCGACTTTTTTAATTTTCCAAAGGAAATAGTGCCTATGGCAGTTTTGCGACCGGTTAGCGGAAGTGGGGCGACAGCACTGCTTACAAATATTTTTGAAAATTACGGTCCCGATTCATTTCCCGGAGAAATTGCTTCAGTCCTTGCAGGTAGCTCTGAAACTACAATTTATGCCGTAACAATGTATTTTGGAAGTGTTGGAATTACAAAAACCCGCCACACCCTATGGGTTGGATTACTTGCAGACCTTACCGCCCTTATTATGTCCATAGTAACAGTAAAATTTGTTTTGTAAATTTTTTGTTAATTACAATTTGGGTGTGGACAAATTTATGTTTATATTATATAATAGGATTATCAATTAAGGAGGAAATTACTATGACAATTTCAAAAAAGTTATTATCAGTGGTTTTAGTGGCAATTATGGCATTAAGTATGCTGATTATCGGACCTGCTACTGCTTCCGCAGCAGAAACTGTAAGAATCAATGAGGTTTATCCACAGGTGGGTTATTCCATCGTTTATAACCTCTATCTCAAGACAGATACAGATGCAGCAACTTTGCAGGGTAGATTAAACTATGACCAAAGTGTGCTTGATTTGACTAAACTTTCATTTGACAATGAAAATACTATCAATTACAGCACAACAAAAGTCGGCGATATGGCTCGTGTTTCATTTGAGGGTACAAAGAGCTCCTATAGCACAGCTTCTTCAAGAATGACAGTTCTCACAGCTGTGTTCAAGGTAATCGGTACAAGCCCAAAGTACACAAGCGCAACAACTGATGACGCTGTTTCCGCTTGCTTTACAAAGCTTGCAACATCCACAGGCGACAACCTGATGAAAGCTGAAAACACAAACATCACAACAAGAACAATCATTGCCGCAACTAAGGTTAAAATGGCAAAGTCATCTGTTCTTCTTGACAGAGGTGCAGGAGATTACGAGGTTGTTAAGGTTAAGTCCGTTGGACCTGTTAACAACGATGTAGATTCTTCTTACACCTGCACCTACAAGTCATCAAACACAAAGGTTGCCAAGGTTTCCGGCAGAGCTACATATGTAAAGATTACTGCTGTTGGTCCCGGTACTGCAACAGTTATCTGCACACCTGACGGCGGTCTTACTTCTTACAAAATCAAGGTTACTGTTAAGCAGCCTGTTAAGAAAGTAACACTTAGTGCAAAGTCAGTTACTCTTGCAAAGAAGGGCAGCGCAAAGTCTGTTACTGCAAAGGTAACACCAGGCAACGCAAGTAACAAGAAGCTCCTTGTTTCTTCTGCTAACAAAAAGGTAGCAAAGGTTTCCGCAAGCAGAATCACATCCGGTAAGTCATTTAAGATTACTGCTGTTAAAAAGGGAAAAACAAACGTTAAGGTTTCTGCAGCAGACGGCTCAAAGAAGTACGCAACATGCAAGGTTACTGTTAAGAAATAATTTATTTGAAAATGTTTTTTCGGACTGCTCCGTCAGGGGGCAGTCCTTTTTTATTCTAAAAGAAAGCCTTGGGATTAGTATTATTTCCCAAGGCATTTATATATATGATTATATTTTATATATTTATATCAAGCTCCACAGGGCAGTGGTCGCTCCCCATAATATCGGTGTGGATTTTTGCGTCCTCTATTTTATCCTTAATTCTGTTTGAAGTGATAAAATAGTCAATTCTCCAGCCTGCATTGTTCTTCCTTGCATTAAAGCGATAACTCCACCAGCTGTAAATACCCTCCTTGTCAGGGTAAACATATCGGAAGGAGTCGGTAAAACCGCTGTCCAAAAGCCGGGTCATTTTCTCTCGTTCTTCGTCGGTAAAGCCTGCATTTTTTCTGTTTGTCTTAGGATTTTTCAGGTCAATTTCCTTGTGCGCAACATTCAGGTCACCGCACAGAATAACAGGCTTTTTCCTGTCAAGAGTGTTGATATAGGAGCGAAAATCATCCTCCCATTTCATTCTGTAATCAAGCCTTTTCAGCTCGTTTTGGGAGTTTGGAGTGTAGCAGGTTACAAGGTAGAAGTCCTTAAATTCAAGGGTAATGCAACGCCCCTCTTTGTCGTGCTCCTCAATTCCCATACCGTAAATAACATCCAAAGGCTCTTCCTTTGTGAAAACTGCCGTTCCCGAATAGCCCTTTTTCTCTGCGTAGTTCCAGTATTGATGATAACCCTCAAGGTCAAGGTCGATTTGGCCCTGTTGCAGCTTTGTTTCCTGCAAGCAAAAAATATCGGCGTCAAGGTCATTGAAAATATCAACAAAACCCTTTGTAACACAGGCTCTAAGTCCGTTTACATTCCAAGAAATTAACTTCATATTCTAACATTCCTTTCGTAATTTATGTTATTATAAATTATAATAATTCTAATAAAGAAATAAGCCTTAGCTTATCCAAGGCTTATTATCGCAAAATGTTTCTTATGCACTTTTTCTTGCTCTTAGGCTTTGCATATTTTGGGTTGATTTTAGGTATTCTTATTTGCAACGACTTGTCAATGCTTTGCTGTACCTTTTTGAAATCAATTTTTTCATTATTCCTAACGCTTGAGTCATTGTTATTTTTACGAACATAAAGGTTTTTGTCAATGCTTGGCTTTATAGGAATATGAGGCAGGGGAGGGATGTCCCACAAATTCTTTTCTATTACTTCTTTTTTAGAATTATCAATATCAGCTATCTTGTTGAATAATTCTTCTTTTGAATTATTATCCTTAATATCCTCATTTATTAATTCTTCATTGGAATTATTATTTTGATTATCCTTAGCACTTATTTCTTTATTAGAATTATTTGCAGATAAATCATTGCTGTTTTCTGTTTTATTTTCTTTTCCGGAATTATTATATTGTTCTGTAATTTCCGTTGGAAGAATAGGCAAATCGTAAGATACAACCTTGTTTTCTTCCTGTTTTTTAGTGACAAACAGAGTGCTGTCAATGCTGTTTTTAACAACAGATTTTCGTTGCAAAGATGGGTTAATGCTTTGCCTTACTCCGTTACTGCAACGGTTATTCTTGCAGTCCTTACTGTCCTCGGTTTTCTTGTTATCGCTACTATCCTTAATATCCTCACTGTCACTACCGTTATTACTGTCCTTTTCCTCATCTTGTGTTGTTTTGCGGTCATCAAGGACTGTAATATTGTACTTTTGGATTATCTCTACAGGAGTTCTCACAAAAACCTCCGGCGGTAGTGCGTCACAGGAGATTACAGGCTTTGGAGTTGCAATTGTAAGGTAATATTCCGAGCCTAAATAATTGCTTTCCCCTGTTTGAGAATCCTCATTTTCGGAGGTTGACTTATTCTCTTTATTTTCAGCAATTTTAGTAAGGCTTTGCTGTTCCTTTACCGAAAAACCGGCATCATCAAAGTTTTGTTCTTCGTCCTTAAAGCTGTTCGAGGAGTTTGGTTTATTTGCCTCACAGCTTCTCAAGGTCATTACTTTTCCCTCAGGAGAGATAAGGCTTTTAACCTCCTTCAGGGTTTCCCTTTTCTTCTCATCACTTTGCCTGTAGTAAAGAGGACCTAACAGAAGTACAACATCTGCCTTGCCCTGTTTTGTTGGGACTTTTCTGTTGTCATTAATAAAGTTATTGTAGGCTACAAATGGATTTTCGTGGCTGATATGCTCCATATCCTTTGGTGAAAGAGGTACTAAAAGTGCGTTATTTTCCCTCTTTATCCACTTTGTGTAGCAGTCCTCACCACAGTACAAGTCCATTACACGGGTTTCCTTATTAAGATAGGGGGAGATAATATGTTGAGCCTTGTCAAAAAGCATCTTGTCCATACTATACTCCCCCTTTTACCAATATTAACTACAATTATATCAAAAGCAATTATGTTTATCAAGATGAAATGTGCAGATAAAGCAAATATATTGGTGAGAATTAATTTATATTAAGTTTTATAAATCTCTTTACTTTGACTTGTTAGCCTTAGCGGCGGCTTTTTCTGCCTTGAGTACCGACTGAAATTCCTTTGTATCCTTAGCAAGTTTACCGCTGAGAATAAGCAATGCAATCAGATTAGGTACAATCATAAGTGCGTTTGCAATGTCCGAGAATGACCATACAATGTCCAAGGATACAACTGCGCCAACATAAACAATGAGTGAGAATACAACTCTGTATATGTAGCAAGGTAAAGGCTTTTTAACAAGGAATTCAAGTGCCTTTTCGCCGTGATATTCCCAACCTAGAATTGTTGAGAAAGCAAACAGGATAAGTCCAATGGTAACTATGTAAGCACCAACATCGCCAAGCACACTTCTGAATGCCTCAATGGTGAGCTTTGCGCCTGTTGTAAGTGGAAGTGACTCATATCTGCCGTCAGCGCTGAATTTTACATTATTACCGCTTTCATCCTGCCAAGTACCCTGCAAAGAGGTTTCTGTGGCAACAGCCTTAACACCCTCCATTTCCTTGTCAAGGTCAGTTTTTGTGTTTGTTGCAATACGCTCCTTTTCGCAAGGAACATAATTTGTGGTGTTGCCTTCACTGTCTGTCAGCGAAAAGCCTGTGTCAGTTAATGCATAGGCATAAACTGTGTCGGCAAAGTCGCTGTCTGAACCTATATCGTGAGCAGAGATAGTCATTGTGTTTTTCTCAATAATATACTTACCGTCCATAGCGGCATTTGTTGTGCCAAGAACACCTGATGATGCAATAGCAAGACCTGTAATTGTACAAACAACAATAGTGTCAAGGAAAGTACCGCACATATTGATGTAACCCTGACGGATGTGGTTGTCTGTGTGGGCAGCAGCTGCTGTAATAGCGGCGGAACCCATACCGGCTTCGTTACTGAAAACACCTCTGCCTACGCCGTAGCGTATGGAGTTCATAATTGTAGCGGTAAGTGTACCTGCAATACCACCGGCAACAGACCTGCCTGAAAATGCCATTATAAAGATATTTTTAAGACCATCGGGAATACCTGAGATGTTGCCGAAGATAACAACAAGACCTGCAATAATGTAGAAAATAGCCATTGCAGGAACAAGAACGCTTGAAACCTTTGAGATAGTCTTGATTCCACCAAGGATAATCAAAAGGGCAAGTACTGTGAGAATTAAGCCTGTAACCCAAGTTGGAACAGCAAAGGTTGTGTCAATAGCGTCAGAAATTGAGTTTGCCTGTGTCAAGTTACCAATACCAAAGGAGGCTATAATTGCAAAGATTGCAAACAGCACTGCAAGTATCTTGCCCGGCAGCTTGTTGTGGAATGCAGCCTTAATGGAATACATAGGGCCGCCAAGCATTTCGCCTCTGTCGTTTACAACACGGTATTTGATAGCCAAAGCACATTCTGCAAATTTGCTGGTGATACCGAATGCGGCGGAAATCCACATCCATACAAGTGCACCGGGTCCGCCTGCAACCATAGCTGTGGCAACACCAACAATGTTACCTGTACCGATAGTGGCCGCAAGTGCTGTCATAAGTGCCGCAAAAGGAGAAACATCACCCTTACCGCCGTCCTTAAGTGTCCTTGACTCCTTACTCATAAGCTTTTTTAGGGAATAAAACAGATTTCTCCAAGGTAAAAAACTTAGCCTAAATGTAAGAAAAATACCTGTTCCCACAAGCAGAATGAGCATCACAGGACCCCAAACAGCAGAGTCAATGGTGTCCAGAATGTCCTGAAGAGATTTCATAAAATTGTCCAATGTTTTCAACTCCTCATTTTTGTGTAGTTACAAGAAAAGGTAGTACACTTAAGTGTACTACCTTGTACTTTTATATTATACACTATTTTACGCTTTAATACAATAAAATTTTACAATTTTTTTATATTTATAAAAGTTGGATAAATTAGGGCAAACATTCATACAATATATATGTGATGAAAATGGAAATATGTAATAAAAATTTGATTTTGCAACGACTATATGATAAAATGATTGGTATGAAAAAGAAAATTGTGCCAAGGTATGCCTATTTGCCAATAGTTACCTGTCTTGTGTGGAATGTCCTTGCCTACAACATCAGCCGACTGTTTACAAATACGCTGACCCATTATGATTTATCATTAAAAATTGACGGAATGATTCCCTATGTGCCGTCATTTATATTTATCTATGTGATGTCCTATCCGCTTTGGATTTTAGGCTTTTGGATGTTTGCAAGGGAAAGCCGAAAAATATGCAACGAAATGTTTGCCGCTGAATTTGTCAGCAAAGGAATATGCCTTTTCTTCTATGTACTGTTGCCAACCACTATGGAAAGGGCTGACCTGTCAGGCGGAGGTGTGTTTAACTGGCTTACGGGTATGGTTTACAGTACCGACCAGCCAAACAACCTGTTTCCGTCAATCCATTGTATGGAAAGCTGGCTGTGCTTTAGAGGTTCCTTAAAGTGCAGAAAAACTCACAGGGGATATTCTGCTATTTGGTTCTTTCTTGCAATACTAATATGCTGTTCAACTGTGTTTGTAAAACAGCATGTATTTGTGGATATTTTCGGTGGAATACTCACAGCAGAGGCAGGACTTTTCATCTCACGAAAATTTAATGTAGGCAGAATGTACGACGCTGTCCGTATGCCCTTTGCAAAGGCAAGACGAATTAAAGCAATAGGGAAAAGAAATACAGCGAATAAAAACTAAGGCTTTTTTATAAAGCCTTATTTTATTGTATTTTAACAATATATATAGTATAATTATTCCATAATAACTATGTAGCAAATTAGAAAAGGTGATAGATATGAAAAAGACAGTTTTAAGAAATTACGCAAAATTAATTGCACAAAAGGGTATAAATGTTCAAAAGGGTCAGGAGGTTTGTATTACCGCAGAGCTTGACCAGCCCGAATTTGTAAAAATTCTTGTTGAGGAGTGCTACCGTGCAGGTGCAGGTAAGGTTATTGTGGACTGGTACTATCAGCCACTTACAAAGCTGAATGTCCGTTGGCAAAAGGAAAAGGTGCTTTCTAAAGTTGAGGAGTGGGAAAAGGCAAGGCTAAAGCACAAGGTTGATGTCCTACCAGCATTAATTTACCTTGAAAGTGAAGACCCTGACGGACTAAATGGTGTAAATATGAATAAGTTTGTTAAGGCACAACAGGCTAAAAGGAAGGTTTCAAAGCCGTACCGTGACCTTATGGACAATAAATACCAGTGGTGTATTGCCGCTGTTCCCGGTGCTGAATGGGCAAAAAAGGTGTTCCCAAATGAACGAAAAAGCAAGGCAATAGAAAAGCTGTGGGAGGCAATCCTCTACACCTCCAGAGCAACAGGCGACCCTATTGCAAACTGGGAGGAACACAACAGAGATTTAAGTGAAAGGTGCAAATTCCTTAATTCCTTAGGTATAGAAACCCTTGAATACAAATCCTCAAACGGAACAGACTTTAAGGTTGGAATGATAGAAACTGCAAAATTCCTTGGTGGCAGTGAAAAAACCTTAGGCTCAAACATTGAGTTTAACGCAAATATTCCGTCAGAAGAAATCTTCATAACCCCACAAAAGGGCAAGGCAGAGGGCATAGTTTACTCTTCAAAGCCACTTTCATATCAAGGACAGATGATAGAGAACTTTTCAGTAAGATTTGAGAACGGTAAGGCAGTTGAAGTAAAGGCAGAGAAGAACGAGGAGCTTTTAAAATCAATTATAAATATGGACGAAAATGCCGGTTATCTTGGTGAAGTTGCCCTTGTGCCCTACGATTCGCCAATTCGCAACAGCGAAATCCTTTTTTACAACACATTGTTTGACGAAAATGCCGCTTGTCACCTTGCCTTTGGCGAAGGCTTTACAAATTGCCTTGAGGATTACGACAGTCTGACACTTGAAGAATGTCGCAACCGTGGTATAAACGACAGTCTTATTCATGTTGACTTTATGATAGGCACTAAAGACCTTAACATCACAGCGGTAACATGCAAGGGTGAAAGGGTGGAAATCTTCAAAGACGGCAACTGGGCATTTTGATTTTTATGTAAATTTTGTATGTGGCTAAAGAGGTTTTAATATGCTTAAAATTGTATTGTTAATATTATTAATCCTCATTTTGGCTTTTGTCATTTTAGGTCTTTTTACAAGAAGACTTAGGACTACGCACTATGAACTCCACAGCAAAAAGATAAAGGGGAAGATTACGGCAGTTTTCATCTCCGACTTTCACAACTGCGGAAACATCAAAAAAATTGTAGGTATGGTGAATGAATATTCCCCTGATTTAGTGCTGTTTGGCGGCGACCTTGCAGACAGACTTAGCCTTGACAAAAAGTCACTTGAACTTGCAGAAATTCTTTCAAAGAAATATAAATGCTATTTTGCACCGGGCAACCACGAGTATCACCTGCCCTCCCCTGACAAATTCTTTGAAAAACTAAAAAATATGGGCATTACAGTACTTGAAGAACAGCTTTGCACCGTTTCGGTAAAGGGCAACAAAATACAAATTTGCGGTGTGTATGACGGAGAAAAGCTGTCCTCCTACGGTGACAAAACTCAACTGGAAACTGTGAGTAATAATTCTAATAAAGAATTATACAGGATACTCCTTGCACATTTTCCAATGTATGTGAAAAGCTATCTTCGCCGAGGCTTTGATTTGATTTTGTCAGGGCACGAGCATGGTGGAATAGTTGGTATTCCAAAGGGAAACAAAAATGAAAACAAAGGTCTGATTGGGCACAAAGGATTTTTCCCAAGGTTTTCAGCAGGGGAATATTCCTCACACCACTGTACAATGATAGTAAGCCGTGGAATATCATCAATGCCTTATAATTTACTTATCCCACGATTTTTTAACAGGCCTGAGCTTGTCACCATCAGCATAAAAGGAATATAGAAAAATGGATAGAACAGAAATAAGAAATTTTGCAATATACGCAAGAAACAAGCTGATAGAAGATATAAAAACTTCACTCTCACAAATCGGAGTTACCAAAAAGGGACTGACCGCCTATGACGGACATCTCAGCGACAGTCAAAGGAAAACGAGAAGTATATTTGACTCCTTGATAAAGAGCCAAGGTGAGGAATATTCCTCTGCATTTGACTCAATTGTTGAGGATGTAGCCTACAACTGGTTTACCCGTATTGTAGCCCTTAGGTATATGGACTTAAACAACATTCTCCCTGTTAGTGAAAGCATTTTTCCAAGGATTAAGGGTGAAGAACCGCCAATGTTGGCAAATAAGGATTTTTCCCTTCTCAACCTAACAGAGCAGGAAAAGGAAGTTATAGCAGATTACCGCAAAAACAATGACGAGGACTCACTGTACACCTTTATCTTCATTAAGCTTTGCAACTATGTAAGTGACAATATGGGAGTTTTCCAAAGTGATATAGGGGAATGTGACATTCCTCTTTTTCTGCTGTCCTACAAAAATGACGGACTCATCACCCGACTTTGCAGTATTGACGAAGGCAACTTTACAAATGGTGTTGAAATTATGGGATGGTTTCACCAGTACTACAACACAGATGTTTTTAACAGGTTGTATGACGGTGATATGTCCAAGAAAAAAATAGACTCAAAGTATCTGCCGGTTGCCACCCAGCTTTACACTCCCGACTGGGTTGTTAAGTATATGGTGGAGAATACCTTGGGCAGGGTTTGGATTGACCACCTTATGGGCTTAGGAAAGAGTGAAAAGGCAAAAACTCTCCTTGAAAACTGGGTTTATTACATACCCGACAGCAACGAGGACAGCGTGGAGATTTTTGAAATAAGGCAGAAAAAGAGGGATATTACACCACAGAGCATAACCTTTATCGACCCTTGTATGGGCAGTGGTCACATACTTGTGTACGCCTTTGAATTGCTAATGCAAATATACATTTCAGAGGGCTACTCCAAAGCTGAAGTGCCTTTGCTAATTCTCAAAAACAACCTTTTCGGACTTGACATTGACGACAGAGCTTGTTATCTTTCTCGATTTGCACTGCTTATGAAAGCATATCAGTATGACAAAAATATTCTAAATAATGTAGAGGAGATAAACCTCTTTGCCGTACAGGAGAGCAACAGCTTTACATATCTTAGGGAAACAAGGGACTTTTTTGCACAGGGCAACGACAGACTTATTGAAGAATTTGAGTACCTTGTGTCAGTATTTTATAATGCCAAGGAATACGGTAGTCTGCTGAATTTACGCAAAGTGGATTTTCCTGCCCTTGACAAGAGAATAAACGAAATTTCTGTTCTTAATACTAATAATGAACAGGAAGAATTGTATAAAAAAGAAATCGTAGAAAAATTTGTACCACTTGTTAATCAAGCAATGGTTATGACAAACCACTATGATGTTGTGGTGACAAATCCACCGTATCTCAACAGCTCACGAATGAGCAAAAACCTATCCGACTATGTAAACAGGGAGTACAGCATTGCAAAAAATGACCTTGCGTCTGTGTTTATCCAAAAGGCAACAGGAGTGCTGACAAAGGACGACGCAATGGTGGCAATGATTACCACCGTTTCTTGGATGTACCTGAAAAGCTTTGAAAAATTCAGAAAATATCTACTCCACACATTTCAGATAAATTCCATTGTGGACTTTGGCACAGAGCTTTTTGAGGGGAAAATCGGACATCTCCCTGTTGTAACCTGGACAAGCAGAAAGCATCTGCCGTTTCAAAAAATCCACTCTGTTCGCCTTACAAAGTACAATTACAGTAAAAGAAGTGAAAAGCAACAGCAGTTCTTTAACCCTGAAAATCACTTTTTTGCCCACCAAATGGACTTTGCTAAAATCCCCGGTGAGCCTGTTGCCTACTGGCTTGGCGACAGCTTTATTAAAGCCTTTGAGCAGGGCAGAACTCTTGGGGAATTGTCCGTTGTGCGAAACGGTATGAAAACAGGGGATAACAAAAGGTTTCTTCGACTTTGGTGGGAGGTTGACGGTGACTCCGTAAACTATACTGCAAAAAGTGCAACAGACGCCCTGAACAGCGGTTGCAGATATTTCCCCTACAACAAAGGGGGAGAATACAGAAAGTGGTACGGTAACAACGACTACCTTGTGGATTGGCACAACAACGGTGAGGTGGTTATGGGTATGGCAAAGTATGACGGACGACACACCCAGGATTACAACGAGGAACTAAAGTTTTTGCCACTAATCACCTGGTCACTTATCACAGTAAAACCGGCATTCAGATTTAAGGAAAATGCACTTTCCGATATTGCGGGAATGTCAATTTACACAGGTGAGGACAAGCTGTATTATTACTTAGGCTTTTGCAATTCCGTAATTGCAACGGAGATGATAAAGCTGCTTGCACCAACAATGAACTGTCAGGTTGGCGATATTGCAAGACTGCCAATACTCCACTCAAAGAGTATGGAGGAAGAAGTAAATTCCCTTGTAAAGGAGAATATTGCAATTTCCAAGGAGGATTGGGATTCCTTTGAAAAATCTTGGGATTTTAAAACTCACCCATTTATAAGGTATAAGGGTGAGGGTGAAGATAAAATTCAAAATGCCTTTGAAAAGTGGGAGAAAATCGCCCAAAAATGGTTTGAAAAGTTAAAAGAGAATGAAGAAAGACTGAACAGAATTTTCCTTGATATTTACGAGGTGAAAAGCGGTTTTGACCCAACTGTTGAGGATAAGGACATAACAGTCAGCAGGGCTGACAAGGTTCGTGATGTAAAGTCCTTTATATCCTACGGTGTAGGGTGTATTTTAGGCAGATATAGCCTTAATAAGGATGGTGTGGTCTATTCAGGCAGTAACTGGGATATTCGCAATTACGGAGATTTTCCGCCTGTTGACAACGGTGTTGTACTTGTTTCAGACAACGAGGACAGCCAAAACGACCTTGCGCAATACTTCAAAAATTTTGTAAAATATTCTTTTGGAGAAAAATATTTTGAAGAAAACTGGCTGTATATCGCCTCAACACTAAAGGAAAAGGGCAAAACTCCAACAGAAAAAATCAGAAACTATTTCTTTAACACATTTTACAAGGAGCATCTGTCACTTTACAAGGTGGGTGTTTCGGGCAAAAGACCCATTTACTGGATGCTTAACAGCGGCAGCAAAAAGTCCTTTAAAGCCCTTGTGTATATGAACAGGTGGAACTACACCACGGTAGATAATATCCGTAAAAATCTGCTGACAAAGCAGATAAAGTACTACAAGGACAAAATTACAGAGCTGGAAGAAAATATTTCCCTTGATAACACAGAGGAGTACGGTGTGATAATGAAGCTTCGTGACGATTTGTTAAGCAAATACGAGGAGTCACAAAACTTTGACAAAAGCCTCGAAAAACTTTCCGGCAACACCTTTGATTTAAATGACGGAATTATCAAAAACCACCAAAGTGTGCAAACCACACCGGAGGGAGAAGTACTAAAGGTGCTTGAGAAAATATAGAAATTTGCCTTTTTGCAATTAATAGGATATAATCAGTAGAAGATTAAGAAAAGAGGATATATTTATGGAGCGTTGGGATATTTACGATAAAAACAAACAGAGAACAGGCAGAACAATGGAGCGAAACAACTGGATTTTAAAGGATGACGAATATCACCTTACAGTCCTTGGTGTTGTGTGCCGAAATGACGGAAAGTTCCTTATTACAAAGCGTGCAGAGGACAAGGCTTGGGCTCCCGGCTGGTGGGAGGTTTCAGGCGGTGCCGCAATGGCAGGGGAAGACTCCATTGACGCTGTACGCCGAGAGGTCAGGGAAGAAACAGGTCTTGATGTTACAAAGGGTAAGGAGGAATACCTCTTTACATATCACAGGGAAAACCCCGGCGAGGGCGACAACTACTTTGTAGATGTTTACCGCTTTACCCTTGACTTTAGTGAAGAGGATGTTCACAATCAAGAGAGAGAAACAACAGGCTTTATGCTTGCAACCAAGGAGCAAATAGAAGAATTTGCAAAAGAGGGAATTTTCCTCCACTACGACAGCATCAAAAAGGCTTTTGACCTTTAATCAAATTGGGGCAACCGTATAAGGTTGCCTCTTAATTTACCCGATTATCATATTGTGTCAGCAATAATGGAGTTAATGTTGACATTAACTCCTGTAAATGTATGCAATAATCCCCAAAGTAAAGTAAAGAAAAGGAAAGTAAAGGAAAGTAAAGGAAAGAAAAAGAAACAAAAGTAGAGGAAAGTAAAGAAAATAAAACAAAATAAGACAAAAGTAAAAGAGAGCAGAGAAAAGGACAGAAAACCCGTTTTCTCGCTCTCTTAATTTGTTTGAAAATTTTTTATTATTTTGTTCCGATAATCTCTCCATTGTAATATCCCGCTTGTCATTCAGAAAAATCCCACCTCTGTGATTCTGAGGGAGCGTAGCGACTGAAGAATCTGAAAGGATAGCAGTAGTGCCTAAATCGACACTATCAGGTTATAGGAAAGTGTGATTCCCCTAATAACGAGTGGTAGAGGAAAGGGATTCCTCGACAAGTTCGGAATGACAGTGTTTCGACTCGGAATGACAGTGTTGCGACTCGGAATGACAGTGTTGCGACTTGGAATGACAGAAGTTTTAACTCCAAACTCAGAACTCAATTCATATATCCCACCCAAACAAATTGTGGATTATTGAGCTAAAGGAATAATCTGCCCCGTAGGTGCTTGTGTACCATTCCTTTGCGTAGAAGAATACTACCACCAGCAGGGAAATTATTATTAGGAATATTAGTATCTTCCTAAATATGTGGTGATTCTTTTCCTTTACCACCCTGTTATATCCGTCGTTGTAATTTTCCCTCTCCCTGTAATCATATTCATCCAAAAAGTTTTCTCTTTCCGTTCTTTTCGGGGATTGATTTAGTGTGTGATTTTCTTCCGTGTTTTGGGATTTGATTTTATACTTTGCCTCGGTGGCTATGATGATTTTTTCAAGAGCCTTTGAAAGCTCATCGCCGTCCATATCCTCAAGGAACAAAACCTCCGTTTCTCCGTATCTTCCGCTGTAAAATGCAAGTCGTCTGATTGGATAGGCGCTGTCTGTGTCGTTAAATTCACTGTTAATCTCTGTCAGCAGATAGTAAAGAAGGGATTTTGCAACCCTTTCATAGGGAAAAGAGTGCCCTATGTCTGTTCTAAGGTCAACTATTGTGTTGTCGATAATCATATCGCAGTCAACTTCACCGATTAAGTATTCACCAAAGCCGAACTGCGGGTTAATGATAATTCTGCTTGTAGGCTTTATTACACTTGGAATAAATGACCTGCGAAACTTCGTTGCAAGGGCAAGAACCTCCCTTACCTCTTCATCAGTTGCAGGTTGAAAGAATTGCCCAATATCAGAGGGTACGGCACCTCTGCGGTAGCAAATGTCAAGCTTTGCAAAAAACCAACAATGCTGAACAATATTTTCGGAGCTGTCCTCACCTGTTTCAATATAGTCGTTGACACGCATTACACCGTAATCAAACCGTTCCTTTAGCTCGTCATAATATTCACCGCTAAGTCGCCACTTTAGATTTTCAATGCTCCGTGACGCAACGCTGTACTGTAAAGGGTCGCAGTTAATGTCGTTGCTGTATGCAGACACAAGTATTTTGGCTATGTAGCGAAATGCAAGTTCAATTAGGGTGGAGTTTATATCACTTTTTGAGCTTTTTTCAACACATAAATTGTAACCTTTAGAAAAAGCCTCTCTGCCTGATATAGTTGAAAACAGCCTCTTTTCAGGCATAATTCCGTCAATTGCTGACATTATCATTTCGTCAACAGGGCTTGTACCTCTTAAATATGAATCAAGTGCCATTTAATCACCCTTTCCTGTGTTTCCATTATAATGCAAATCACGGTAAAAAGCAAATAAATTCTTATTTAGAATTATTATAGGCTAACACACCAATGCTTTCATAGAATATACAGGGGGTGAATTTATGACGCCTTGTGAGATTACAGCGGCTGTAACCGCTGTTGCAAACTTTATATCCTGCAATTTTACTGATGAACAAATTGATTTACTGGGTGCAATTTTTGTCCAGCTTGGAGATACACTTGCCACCATTTCCGCACAAAACGCATTGTGTGATTCTGTGGCTAAGGAAAGCAGTAGTGCCTAAATCTATACTATTAGATTAATTTGAATTATGGACTTAACAAAGGCTCCCTCGGATGAGGGAGCTGTCGCCAAAGGCGACTGAGGGAGTGAAAAAGTAGTCAATATATCTTGGTATGTCTTTAGATGTCAAAGTTTAAGTCAGAGCATATAACCGCACTACCCTCTAAAGACAAAAAGAGATAAAGAGAACACTTTTTCCCTCCTTCCACCGCAAGCGGTCCCCCTTTTTCTGGCGAAAACGGCAAACCCTTTGTCACTTCGTGACATTTCCCTTAGTAATGGAATACTCATCTGAGGGAGGCTTTTTATAAAACAAAAATAATCACCGGACAAAATAGGATTGTCCGGTGTTGCTGTTAAATCTCAATATTATTCTTTTCCCTATATCTCTTTTCAAGGTTTTCGTAACATTCGTAGGGGATAGACAGATTGCCTTTACCTGTACCCATACTTATTTCAGGCTTGTTGGCACCGTGGAAGTCACTTCCTCCGCTTTTTATCAGGGAAAATTCCTCTGCAAGTTTTTTTGCACACTCTGTTTGCTCCTCGGTGAATTTTGAGTAATAAACCTCCATACCGTCCAAGTTGTGAACCCGTGCGTCAAGCAAAAATTCCCTCAGCTTTTCCTCTGTTTTTAAATTGAGAAACGGATGAGCCAGTACCGAAACCGCCCCCATATTGTTTATCACATCAATTATTTCAAGGGCAGACAGCTTTTTTGGTGGGTGATAAAGCCCCAACTTTGGGTTGAGGAATTTCTCGAATGCATCACTTACAGACTCAACAATGTTTTTCTCCACCATAACTGACGCAATGTTGGCTCTGTTAATTTTTCCGCTGGGACTGGCATTTTTTATTTCCTCATAAGAAATATCATATCCCATATCCCTGATTTTGTTCACAACATCAATGTTACTCTGTTCCTTTAGCTTTAGGGCATTTTTCACAAGGGTTTCAATGTTATCCTGTTCACTTTTAGGAACGAAAAAGCCAAGTATGTGAAGCTCAATACCCTTGTAATCTGTTGAAAATTCAATTCCGCCAACAAGCTTTACACTACTGTTTTTGCCACAGTCAAAAAATCTGTCAAGTCCCATAACTGTGTTGTGGTCTGTAAGGGCTATGGCAGAAAGACCCAACCCTTCAGCCTCCGCAACAAGCTCTTCAGGTGTAAATGTACCGTCGGAATATATTGAATGATTGTGTAAATCACAGTTCATAAGTTTCACCTCAACTGCATTCTATCACATAAACACAGGTTTTGTAAATAAAAACTCCCCCAAAATATGGGGGAGAGTGATGTGTTAACAGCTGAAATAAACATTGTCAATAGAGGTTACAGGTGTTCCGAAACCGTGGTAATAACTTGTTCTAAAGTATTTTACATTTGGAACTCTGCCTCTGTTAAGTACATAGTCTGTTGCCTTTTTTACATATGACTTTTCCTTTTCGGTAACAGAATTTAGTGTATAGGCAGTTTCGTAAATATTGTAGTTTGTCAGCATCTGACCAAGGGTTAGGTGTGAAAAATCGCTTTTCCACAAGTTTAGTGTAGCAGAGCATACATATACCTGACACCAAAAGCTTGTTGAACCTGCCTCACGGTAAAGACTTCTCATCAGCAAATCTCTTTCGTATGCAGTAAGCTCAATGTCATTTTCTACAGTAACCTTGCAAATCCTTTTTACCTTACTTCCATCCTTTGCCGCTGCTGTAATGTTGGCTGTACCCTTTTTAACAGCGGTGATGTTGCCCTTGCTGTCAACAGTTGCAACCTTGGTGTTAGAGGAAGTCCACTTGATTTTCTTGTTGTTTGCGTTACTTGGGAAGGCAGTAGCCTTTATCTTTTCGCTTTTGCCAACCTTTAATGTAAGGCTTGTGTCTGAAAGCTTAATCTTCTTTACAGGCTGTTTTACTGTAACAATACACTTTCCGTACTTTTTACTTCCGTCAGTTGCCCTTGCATATACAACAGCCTTGCCACGGTGCTTTGCTGTGATTTTTCCTTGACCGTTAATATTAAGTGTCTTTTTATTTGATGTTGACCACTTAACCCTTTTGTTGTTTGCATTTTTAGGTGTAACGGTTGCCTTTAGTGTTTTACTTTTGCCAACCTTTAGATTTGTTTTGTTATTTGAGATTTTAACACTTGTAACAGGCTGTTTTACAACAATTCTGCACTTTGCCTCTTTAATACCGTCGGTTGACTTTGCACTGATAGTTGCAGTACCTCTTGATTTTGCAGTAACAACACCCTTGTTGTTAACAGTTGCAACTCTTGTGTTGCTTGATGACCATTTTCCTGACTGAAGGCTGTCGCCTGTTGGTGTGATTATCGCCTTAAGGGTTTTTGTTCTGCCTGTTGTAAGTACAGCGTTACTTGTATTTAGCTTAATATCATCTACAAGAACAATGTTGCTAAAGCTATTATCCAAGACATATTGATGTGCCTGTGTGCCTGTGTAGCAGTAAATTGTAGTATTTAACAGTCCCGTTAGGGCACCGTCCTCAATTACTTCAACTGAATTTGGAATTGAAACAGAAGAAATACCAATGCAGTCTGCAAAGGCTTCTGCCCCGATACCTGTAACGGTATAACCGTCTATCTCCTCAGGAATAACTACATCTCCGGAGATTTCATTACATTTTGTGATTTGTGCTGTGCCGTTGTCTATGATATTATACGAGAATTTTTCGGTTGTTTCTGCGCTGACGCTAAGCAT
This sequence comes from Oscillospiraceae bacterium, assembly GCA_029225165.1. Lineage (GTDB taxonomy): Bacteria > Bacillota > Clostridia > Oscillospirales > Acutalibacteraceae > Ruminococcoides. The sequence continues at coordinate 7,960 of JAQXVY010000017.1, read as the reverse complement.
TGTAAAGCTGAATGTGTTAAAAATTACAGCCAGAAACAAAACTGTTGAAATTGCTTTTTTAATCATCATTGACCTCCTGTTTTATTAGATTATCCCGATGAAATCAGGAAAATCCTTAATGTTTTTGGACACATCGGGTGTATTATAGACAGGAGAAATGGGTAAGTCAAATAACTTACCGATTGTTAAGCTGACTTTTTGTTGGCAAAATTTTAATGATTTAAAAGAAAAATGCGGTTTTTATATGTAATAGCAACAACATATGTCCGGCTACTGATATATTTTTATAACCATTACACAAGATTTGATTAAATTGTAAAATAGTTGTGTTTTAATTCTAATTTAGAAATAAAGCGGTTATAAGTCCTATTTATAGGACAGTAAACCGAGTAATATTCTAATCAAGAAATAATAAGTAATATTTTTGTAATTATTTAATTACACATAAGTTAGATTTTAATTCTCTAAAAAATTTATCCATTAAAAAAAGACAAAAAATTCAATAAGAATAGTGTAATTTTTGCCCTTAGGAAAAAAGATATACATACTAATTGTCTAATTGTGTTTATCACCTAAAGACTTGTTTGGATGCTTAATTTTAGGTTGCATTAATGCCTGTTATCTTTCTATATATATAGAAAGCAAATTTTAAGGTAAATTTCTGTTTCAAAATGAAGAAGAAATAATTACGAGAATCACATTATAAATATAATAAGTGAATATATATACTTGAACTATGCATAACTATGCATCATAAAATACCAACACAACATATTGTTAAGTTTGCGTAAAATTACTCTGTTAACATACAAATTATATGATTATAAAATATTTGCAAATTAAAAAATTGGAGCAAAAAAACTCTTTATAATGGTAAAATTTTGCATTATTTGTTCTCATTTTGCACTATAAATTAATAACAATTCGCAATTTTTTGTACTATACAATAATATTGATTTTTATGCCCTTATTTTTCTTGTTTTTTGGATAAATAGTAGTATAATGAACATTGGTTGAAAGACAAATAGTTATATAGCAGAGGTGGAGAGAATAATGAAAGATTTTAAGCAATGGGACGGCTTTGAAGGCCGTATCTGGAAAGAAGAAGTCAACACTCGTGACTTTATTCAAAAGAACTACAAGCCTTATGACGGTGATTCATCATTTCTCGTTGGTCCGACAGAAGCTACAAACAAGCTTTGGGGTATTCTTCAGGACCTTCAAAAGCAGGAACGAGCAAACGGCGGCGTTCTTGATATGGAAACAGAGGTTGTTTCAACCCTCACCGCATACGGCCCCGGATATATAAGCGAAGAATACAAGGACCTTGAAAAGGTTGTCGGTCTACAGACAGACAAGCCACTAAAAAGAGCATTTATGCCTTTTGGCGGTATCAAAATGGCACAGCAGGCTTGCGAAACTAACGGTTACACACCAAACCCTAAGTTTAACAAGATTTTCAACGAGTACAGCCGTACTCATAACCAGGGTGTTTTTGACGCATATACACCTGAAATGAAAAAGGTTCGTCACAACAAGATTATCACAGGTCTTCCTGACACATACGGTCGTGGCAGAATCGTGGGCGACTACCGTCGTGTAGCCCTCTACGGTATTGATTTCCTTATTGAGGAAAAGAAGAAGGACCTTGCAAACTGCGGTGACGGCACAATGACAGACGACATTATTCGTCTGCGTGAGGAAATTGCCCTTCAAATCAGAGCACTTAACGATATGAAGAAGATGGCAGAGGTGTACGGTTTTGATATTTCACAGCCTGCAAAGGACGCAAGAGAGGCTTGTCAGTGGCTGTACTTCGGCTACCTTGCCGCTATCAAAACTCAAAACGGCGCTGCAATGAGCGTGGGCAGAGTTTCAACATTCCTTGATATTTACATTCAGAGAGATATGGAAAAGGGTATCCTCACAGAGGACGAGGCTCAGGAGCTTATCGACCATATGGTTATGAAGTTCCGTATGGTTAAGTTTGCCCGTATTCCATCCTACAACCAGCTTTTCTCAGGCGACCCTGTATGGGCAACACTTGAGGTTGCAGGTGTCGGCGTTGACGGTCGTTCAATGGTTACAAAGACCGACTTCCGTTTCCTCCACACTCTTGAAAATATGGGACCGTCCCCTGAACCAAACCTTACAGTTCTCTATTCCTCATCACTTCCTGAAGCATTCAAGAAGTATTCAGCAGAAATCTCCATTAACACAAGCTCCGTTCAGTACGAGAATGACGATGTAATGAAGCCTGTTTGGGGTGACGATTACTCAATCTGCTGCTGTGTTTCTGCTACACAGACAGGTAAGGAAATGCAGTTCTTCGGTGCTCGTGCAAACCTTGCAAAGTGCCTTATGTATGCACTCAACGGCGGTGTAGATGTTAAAACCCGTGAACAGGTTGGCCCAGCATACAAGCCGATTACAAGTGAAATTCTTGACTATGATGAGGTTATCGACAAGTACCTTGTTATGATGGACTGGCTTGCAGGTCTTTATGTAAACACACTTAACCTTATCCAGTATATGCACGATAAGTACTACTACGAGGCAGCCGAAATGGCTCTTATTGATACAGATGTTCGCCGTACATTTGCAACAGGTATTGCAGGCTTCTCACATGTTGTTGATTCCCTTAGCGCTATTAAGTACGCAACAGTTAAGCCAATTCGTGACGAGGACGGCATTGTTGTTGACTTTGAAACAGAGGGTGACTTCCCTAAGTACGGCAACGACGATGACAGAGCTGATGACATTGCAGTATGGCTCCTTAAGACATTCCTTGAAAAGATTAAGAAGCATCACACATACCGTGACTCCGAGCCTACAACATCTATCCTTACCATCACATCTAATGTTGTTTACGGTAAGGCAACAGGTAATATGCCAAACGGCAGAAGAGCAGGCGAGCCACTTTCACCGGGTGCTAACCCAAGCTACGGCGCAGAGCAAAACGGTCTGCTTGCATCCCTTAACTCCGTTGCAAAGCTCCCATATCACTGGGCACTTGACGGTATTTCAAATACACAGACAATCAATCCTGACGCTCTCGGACACAGCGAGGAAGAGAGAGTTAACAACCTTGTACAGGTTATGGACGGTTACTTTGACCAGGGCGCTCACCACCTTAATGTTAATGTATTCGGCAAGGAAAAGCTTATTGACGCTATGGAACATCCTGAAAAGGAAGAGTATGCAAACTTTACTATCCGTGTTTCAGGCTATGCTGTTAAGTTTATCGACCTTACTCGTGAGCAACAGCTTGATGTAATTTCCCGTACCTGTCATGCAACAATGTAATTTAGCGGGCAGAGTAAATGCCCTTGAAACCTTTGGTCTGGTTGACGGACCCGGCGTGAGATTTGTGGTGTTTTTGCAGGGCTGTAATATGCGTTGCAAATACTGCCACAATCCCGAAACCTGGGATAAAAAAACAGGTGAAGAGTGGACGCCAAAGGCACTTTTTGAAAGAGCATACCGCTACCACAAGTATTGGAAAAATAACGGTGGAATAACTGTAAGCGGGGGAGAACCACTACTGCAAATTGACTTTGTCACAGAATTTTTCAGACTGGCAAAGGAAAAGAACATTCACACCACCCTTGACACCTGCGGACAGCCGTTTTCAAATGATAAGGCATTCCTTGATAAGCTTGATGAACTGCTAAAGTACACCGACCTTGTAATGCTTGATATTAAGGAGTTTGATGAGGAAAAGCATAAAGCCTTGACAGGTCACAAAAACTCCAATATCAAGGAAATGGCGCAGTACCTTTCGGACCGTAATGTAAAGATGTGGATTCGCCACGTGCTTGTCCCGGGACTTACAGACGATGAACAGGGACTTATAGACCTGAACTCATTTATCAAACAGCTTAGGGGTGTTGAAAAGGTAGAAATACTGCCATACCACACCTTAGGACTTATGAAATGGGAAAAGCTAAAGCTCCCGTATCCACTTGAGGGTGTAAAAACACCGACACAAGAGGAAATTGACAGGGCGGAAAGGCTTTTGGGAATTAAATAATATAAATTGGTTGACAATTGTTTAACTGAAATATACAATGAAAATATGAGGTTTAGGTAGCATACAGTTATTTATCCTCATACCAAAGAGGAACTGTTGCCGATTCTTTCGGTAACCACAGCAAGTAAAGTCTGTGGGGCAGTTCCTTTTATATTTATATTCAATTTAGTGGCTGATTTTCAGTCCCTTTTTGCCTATAAAATCACATAAAAAAGCCACACACCTCTGTCATTCCGAGCGTAGCGAGGAATCCCCTTCCTCTACCGCTAATCTTGTTAGGGAAACCATACTTTCATATAACCTGATAGTGTCGGCTAATGCACTACTGCTATCCTTTCAGATTCTTCGGTCGTTCGCTCCCTCAAAATGACAGGACTAAATAAAAAAAGCCACATAATGAGCCATTTTAAACTCATTATATGGCGATTTTGTTTTTACTTTTCTGTGGGATTATACTAATACCTAATAAAAAGTAGACAATCTTTGCGGTCTAATTTCCAGAGTACTGCGTTGTCGTCCTTGCAAGGCGTCAGCCTTGCTGCATCCTCCGCCTTGTCCTCTGAAAATTATCCTCGCAAATATAAGTCTACTTTCTATCAGGTATTAGTATTAAGCCATTTTGTTGGAATAAAGCTACCGATAAATGCGGAGATTATCAGCCAAGGAATTACCCTCAACGGGAAACACAGCATAAGCAGTAGTGAAACCGCAAAAGGCTTTTTCATAATAACACCAAGCAGACCGGCTGTGATAACGCCCATACAAAAGGCTGAATTAAGACCTGTGAGGATTGCAACACCGCATCCCAAACTTACTCCGCTGAAAATCACAGGGAAGAAATGACCTCCACGCCAACCGGATTTTATACATACATTTGTAAGTAACAATTTTAAAAGACCTGTCAAAATTAACAGCCATGGTGCGTATTCCTTGTAGGTGGTAATGATTTCTCCCATACTTTCCTCACCGGAAAACATTGTCATAGGGAAATATGTGCCCATAACACCTAAAATCAGTCCGCCCAGCATAGTGCTGATTACTATGCCGATTTTGCCCTGTAACTTCATAAAGAAAGCCTTTGTGAATCTATCAAAAACTAAGTAGCAAATGCCAAGTACCGCACCCAAAAGTGCAAGTGGAATACCGAAAAATTGCTCAGTGCTTGTGATTTTGGCATACTCAATTCGTGGTATTCCCAGTCCACCGCCGAATAAACTGTTTAAAAGAGAAAATACACCGAAAGCCGACATTACAGACACAATTATGTAGATTGTCTTTGAAAATTTGGAAACGGTAATTTCCTTGTCGTAATCAGTCTTTTCTTCTATGGGCATAACCAAGCCGAACAGCGGTGCACCAAAAATTGTTCCGATTGCGGTGCTTAAGCCTATTTTCGTGATTTCCTTTAAGTGGACATTTACAAACTTAATTCTGTCGCCAACCCAGTAGCAAAGCCCCACAATAACACCGGTGAGTCCTGCCTCAGGTCCTATACTTCCGCCGAATAAAAGGGGAAGAAGAGCCGCAATGCAGATTACAAAAACATTGTTGTAGGGGTAATACTTATCCTTTTTAACCTTCCCCATAACTGTTTCCAGTTCCTCAGGATATGAGCCGAATTTCTTTTGATAAAGTCCGATAATAAGTCCGCCCAAAAGACATACGGCTATTGTGTAGAAAGGAAAATTAATGCTTTCCTTGCCCCATTCCCATATAAAGCCAATTCCCAAATTCAAAAGTTTTAGGAATGACCATATAATTCCTGCAATTACAGCCCCCATAAATCCGCACATTAAAATTGAAATCAATTTGCTGATAAATGTGTTGTTTTTCATACTAAAATCCCACTTTTAAGTTTTTCTTAAATTCTATCATACAATAAATCTTATAGCAAGATATATAAGTGAAATTAGAAATTATATTATGTGGTTCATTAGTAGTTCATTAGGCAATGCCAACTTGATGTAAGTCGGCATTGCCTGTTTTTTATACCTTATTAATTTTTGTTCACTTGCCTGTTTCTGTTCTGTTGCTTTCTAAGACATTTTTTATCAAATGACGGATTGAAGGCATAGAAGTTCTTGCTGTCCAGTCTGTCGGTCAATATACGCAGAGTTTCGCCAAATCGCTGGTAATGCACAACCTCTCTTGCCCTCAAAAAGCGTATAGGGTCAAGTACATCCGGGTCATCACAAAACCGCAGAATATTGTCGTAGGTTGTTCTCGCCTTTTGCTCTGCCGCCATATCCTCGTGTAAGTCGGTTATGGGGTCGCCTTTTACCTGCATTGATGCGGCTGTGTAGGGCATACCGTTTGCACCGGCAGGATAAATTCCCGTTGTGTGGTCAACAAAGTAAGAATCGAATCCTGCTTTCTTAATTTCATCCTCCGTCAAATCCTTGGTTAGCTGATATACAATAGCACCAATCATTTCAAGATGCCCCAGCTCCTCAGTGCCTGACGAGTACCCTCGGTTGGAAGTTTTACCGTTTGCAAGCTATAAATTCATATCATACGGAAAGCTCGATAAACACACAACCATTCTTGTAACTGAATCGGACAGGCACAGAAGAAAATGCTTTACAGCAAGGCTGTATCTGATATAAAACAACCCTCAAAAACTAAGGGAACACCGAATAAATCTGTCGCCGTAATAAGCATAGATATATGAAATATACATCCCTTCATTCTTATACACCGGTTCCCATGTCATATGCTTCTTTCAACTTAGTATTATCTGAAATTTCTCCACCCGTGGTTACACCACCGCAGAAAACATATCCTTTAAGTTTTGCCTTATCAAAGCAATCAATCCAACCATTTAGTCCTGACAAAGCTTTTTCATATACATGTTCTCCGTCCTCGGCAGCTGTGGCAAGGAAATAAACATCCCTAAATTTATAATCCATAGAAAACATAGGATTTAATCTATCAATAAGTACTTTCATCTGACCGGACATCTCATAGTAATAAATAGGTGTTGCCCATACCACAATATCAGAGCCTATGACCTTATCCATTATCTTTGTTACATCATCTTTGATTACACACTTACCGGTCTGCTGGCATACAAGACAACCCTTACAAAAACTAATCTGCTTATCCTTTAATGTAATGAACTCCACTTCATTTCCTGCAAATGTCGCACCAGCTGCAAAACTTTTTGCAAGATCTTCCGAATTACTGTTTGCCCTTATACTTGTTGAAATCACTACAACCTTCTTGCTCATCTAATTATTCCTTTCTCGTATTTTTAGAAACTCTCTCTGAAAATCTGTTCAATCTCATCCTCATCAAGCAGCTTGTAACCGCCTGTAAGGACTATCGTACCCTTTACAAGATCCTCAGTCATATCCTCTGTTGCACCCAGTTCAGTAATGTTCAATACAAGTCCAAGCTCCTTCATCCAGTTTTCCATTGCTGTAAGACCTTCAGATGCAATCTGTTCATCTGTCTTTCCTGTCGCATCAACATCCCATACATTCTTGGCGAAACGAACAAACTTCGGAAGTCCATAAGGCATAATATGCCTATAATATGGTAATGAAACTGCCGCCAGCGTCATACCATGGGTTGCGTCTGTACACGCTCCCACAGACTGACCAAGCATATGTACCATCCAGTCTGTTGACTTTCCCTTGGCAACCAATGTATTAAGCGCCCATGTCGCAGACCACATAATATTGCTCCTTGCTTCATAGTCCTGTGGATTTTTATTCGCAATACGACTTGAATGTATTACAGATTTCATCAGTCCTTCGCTTATGTAGTCGCTGGTATTATCATCTTCTCCGGAAAAGTACTGCTCACAGATATGATTGAAAATATCATAAATCCCTGAAATCATCTGAAAATGAGGGAGCGTCAGTGTGTACTTCGGATTTAAAATAGAGAATTTAGGCATAATTTTTTCATCTGCAAAAACAT
>JAQXVY010000016.1 GCA_029225165.1 Oscillospiraceae bacterium | reverse complement strand
AAAAATCGTTCTGAACGCTTTACCTTTTCTTCTCTGCCGACAAGCTTGAGTGAACTGCAGGCTATGCCCGAAGCAACGCTTGATTCACCGTTCAAAACAGCGGCTCTGACTCTTGCTGTGCTTTGCAGATATGAAGAAGATTGTAATGGAACATTTGAAATGCTTGATTTTCTCAAAGGACCTGAAAATGTAAGTTCATACGAAAAGCAGTTTATCAAAGAACGGCTTGAAGATAAATTTTATAAGCCTTTCTCATTTTTTAACGGTGCAACTCCCGAAAACGGATACAAGCCATCAACACCATATACCATAGCCATATACGAAAACCCATATTCGTTTGACAATGAAAATTGGGCAACTCTCTGGGTTAAAAGCGGTGGCGGTGATAATATGAGGTCTATAAAGCTTCGCAAAAAGCCATCCACAGGGCAATGGTTTTTAAACGAAATTCAATGCCTTTCTGATATACGAGTGCCTGTAAGTGAAGATCCCTGGGCGTAACTAAAAAGTATGCTGCCGAAAATTTTTTGACGGCAGCATATAGTTTACTCTAAATGTTTGCACTAAAGTACGATGTGCAAACTGTATAAATCTGTATAAAGGTATCACAAGGAGATAAAAAGAGATGAAAAACATCGTTGTCTGCATGGGAAACGGTCTGCTATCCGAAGCAATTATTAATATGCTCAAAAACAGTGGCGAATTTAAGCCTTTTCGTGTTCTGATTCAAAAAAAGAGCAATATCGCAAATGAATGTGAAGCACTATCTGCAGACATTCTCCTGTTGGATGTGTCATATACTTTTGGCACGACTATGGAGACACGATTAAACGAAGTAAAGCAAGTAAGAGAAAAAACTCCGACCTGTAAACTCGTAATGCTGTGCGATGAAAACTCGGCACCCGAAATCGCCCGTGAGGTAGCCAATGCGAAAAAGGACGGGCTAATCGACGCTTTCTTTTATTCATCTGTAAACGAAAAATACTTGACGGCAGTGCTCGCTTCCCTTTAACGAGAATAACAAAGGGTAGGTTACAGAAAACAGTTGCTGACTCTTTCAACTTGTTTCGGGGATAGTGATGACGGAAGAATTGCTATAATCGGCGTCAAACAAAATTAAACTAATTGTTTTAAGTGAATATTAAATTACTTAAATTTCAACAGAGGGTAAAAAATTTATGATTATTGGAGAAATTAGATATGAGAAAAATAACAGTAATTATAATGGTGATTATTATGACATTTTCTATGGTAGCTTGTAGTGACAACGGTGGCGAAACACCTGACAACAACTCTTTGGTAAGTTCACAGTCTGACAGCAACAGTTCAAATGAAAGTTCTTCAGAGGCAAAGGCTGACCTTTCAAATCCCTCTGTTGTGGTTGAGTTCGGAGATTTTGACGCTATTGAAAAATTAGGAAAAGATATGCAGAGTTTTGCAGTTGAAGAAAATACGGTAATTAAAATCACAGGCTTGTATTCCTGCCCGGGTACTACACCAAGCATTGTTGAAGAGGACAGTACAGGAAAAACTAAATTAGGGATTAGTATGTACCTTGAAGACGGAATTGAAAAGCCTGCTGACGGTACAAAAATTGAGGCTGTAGGCGTTGCCGTTAAGGGAGAATACTTTATGGAATTTCATGTGTCTGCTGACGGATTTAAGGTATTGGAGTAAGCTTTTTGTCCGGACAGATAAAGACAAGAAATCATATTATAATTTCATCATAGATTTAGGTAGGTAAAAACAGACACCGACACGCTGAATCAACAGCTGGTCGGTGTCTGATTTATTTACATAAATTATTCAAGATTTTTGCCCGTCCTTATATCCCTTTTCAAATAGCCGATGTGACAATCCGAAACCTGTTCACACCTAAAACTATGATGTTGAACTTTACCCAGTATGATAAATTATTAATAGACAAATGTGTGTTGTAGTGATATGATATTTATAAAATGATTGATTAATAAATCGGAAGTTGTGAGGGTAAATTAAATGTTTAGACCAATTCGAAAAAAGAAAAATGAAATCAGTATAGACGCAGCGAAAGAACTTCTTCGTTGTTCTCGTCGTGGCATACTGGCGGTTAATGGTGATAATGGTTATCCCTATGCTATACCGATTAATTATATGTATGATGCAGACGCAAATAAGATTATTTTTCATGGAGCAAAAGCAGGTTATAAGGTGGATTGTTTGAAAGTATGTGACAAGGTTTGTTTTACTATATGCGGTAATGAAAGCATTAAAGGAGAACCGTGGGCACCGTTTCTTCAAAGTGTGGTGGTCTTTGGACGATGCCATTTAGTCGAAAATCAAAATGACATTATTAAGCGTGTAAAGCAGTTTGCGATGAAGTATTATCCTGATAAAGAGATGGTAGATGCAGAAGTGGCATCATCAGGAAGAGCTGTTCAGATGTTCGAAATCGAAATAGAGCACCTTAGCGGAAAAGAAGTACAGGAACGATAAATCCCGGCTTGTCAAATAAATAAAAGAAGTAAAAATCAAAATTTAAGGAAACGCTGATTTAGCAAAGTCGGGAGGAAATAATGTTAGGTAATTTTGGATTTTCATATGTGGGGTTAATATTTCTTTTGATGCTAACTATTCCAAACCTTATTTGGGCAAAGCATCTACCAAAAGGTTATACAGCGGAAAAGGAAAATAAAGTCCTGCTGACTTTTGAAAGAGTAGGTCAGGCACTAACCACTTGCTGTGCATTAATTTTTTCCGACTTCAACATACATAGTTGGTCAAATTGGTCTTGGTGGCTGATTGTTTCATTTGCATTTATGATAATGTACGAAATTTGGTGGATAAGATATTTTTCAGGTGAAAAAAGCCTAAAGGATTTTTACAGCAGCTTTTTAGGCATACCTGTAGCAGGTGCTACACTGCCTGTAATAGCCTTTTTCCTGCTTGGAATATACGGCAAGGTTATATGGCTGATGATTTCTGTAGTAATTTTAGGAATCGGTCATATAGGAATACATTTACAGCATTATAAAGAGATTTCCTAAAGTGCTTTCATAAACTTTTTTCTATTAATTCCTGATAAATCTCCGTTTCAAATTTAGGAAACTTTCAAAAATTGTCAACAGAAAAACCGAAAGAAATGTCTGTTTATGTCGTTTTTTTGCCCATTTACGCATTAGGTATAGACAAAAATCCGGTTATAGTGTACTATACAGGTAATTGTATAATGATTGCAGGATAAAAATGTATTAAAATAATCGTATTTAAGGTATGTTAAGGAAGTGATTATTAAATCGATGCTTTCCTAAATTCTCCATAGTTATTTCAATTTTACTAATGGAATGAAAGGGATAATATCAAATTTTTCAGTAGTATTCAAAAGCATTTTATTACAAGTAGGAGGTATTTTTATGAAAAAAAGGATTTTTAAATCCGGATTATCAGTCCTGTTGAGCCTTACAATTTTGGTGTCAACAGTCGCTGTTATGACAGGATGCAACGATGAGGAAGAACAGACATATAATTACGGCAAGGTTACATATGAGCCGTATGATGAAAAGTCCGATGACAGATTCAACTTTACTGCCGATGCAATCACAAGTGCTATTGTGGACAAAATCAAAGGCGAGGCTGTTTCACAGGGGAAAAAGTTAGCGAATAAGTTAGGCACAAAGCTTGTGACAAAAGCAGAAAGATGGGTACAAAATAATATTTTCGACAGTTTGGGAATTACAGTATTTAATTTTGAAAAAGGAATATCAACTGCCGATATTTACAACCAGATTACAGATGTTAAAAAACAAATCGGCGCACTGAATGACGAGGTGAAGAAAATATCTTCACAATTAAATGACAATAGGTATTCAGACCAGTATATTAATATCTTTTTGCCAAGCTATAATGGCGCTTTTAAGTACAAAACATTATTTAACAACTTAAAGAATACAAACGACACCGTTGGTACCGACGGCTTTGACAAAAAGAATTTTATAGAGGATATTTCAGGTGTTGAGGACAGTATCAGAGGCGAGGCAAACGAAAAAGGAGTGCGCCCTGTAAGCCTAAAAACACCAACTGATGTTTATACCTCGGCTATGGATCTTGGAAGAGCCATCTTAGGTACAGAAAACAGTACAGATGATGTTCCGCACTCATTGCAAACATACAGTATTTTTAGTATAGTAAGGCATTTTGTTGAGGCGGAAACACCTTGGGATATTCAACGAAAGAATTATGAAGACAGCTATATTTCATCAATTATTCTGACTTACGAAAGCCTTTACTCCATTGTAATGTTTGATTTATCCTACAATCTGGACAAATTGGGTGTTGAGGAGATGGTGATTGCCCACGACGGAACAGTGCTGGGCTTTACACTTGGCGGTAAAAAATATTTTAATTTTTACAAAAACCGCTACGAAGAACTTAGCAAAAAGTATGATTCGGAGTTCAAGGAAAACAACCTGAACACAGACTCCTATATTTACCCAACCTCTGGCAATATGAACGCCAATGCTCGTACTTCAATAGATTACCTGTGCGGATATTTCCAGCAACAGTACGATTTGAACACGGCAATTTACTCAGTTTACGATTCATTCACCAGAAATAAAACAGATAACACCTATAACCTTGACTTAGGTGGCGGCAATGAAAGAAAGCTGTCCGGTGAAATGAACACCATTCACATTGCTGATTTTATTTTGAAAGCATATAGTGACAGTAAAAAAGTTGGTGGTATGAGAAGTATCAACTGTGATGTTGATTTTGATAAGTTCAGCTATGTGTCAAAGGATGATTTTGATAAGTTTGTATCCTCAATAAAAGATGCAGCCGGTTCAATGTCATTCTATGACTATCTGCGTTCAGTGGGAATAGTAATACCAACTGACGAAAATGCTCCTGTCGGATATAAGCACCTGTTAGCCCTTGCCGTTGTAAAGAATGACAATGATGAAACATACGACAAGAACAGAAAATGTGATATAAGTCACTGCGACATCATTTATGTTGATTTGGATATGAAAGTAAGTGACTATAATTCCTCAAAGGTTAAGAGAATTACCATTTATCACCACCAAAAGCAGGCAGGCGGTTGTGATAATAAGTGGAAATTTAGTCCGGGAGATTATCTTGTGGGAGTTAGAGAATCTAAACGCTATCAAACAAATATCGGTAATACCAAGTACCAGTACAAGGATTTAAACCTTATAAGCTGGTCGGGCTTAGCCTCTAAACAGCATAAGAGCGGAACAGTAAACTACGCTAAAATTTCAGGTTCTTGGTGATATATGTATCCTGGAATAAATTTATTCGGACATAGTGTAAATTCACTTTTGTTTTTCTGGGTGACAGGCATTATATTGTCTATGGCGTACTATGTTATATACGGAAAAATAATAAAATACAAGTGGTACAAATCCTTGCTGTTGGGAATATTCTTTCTGTTTTCCGAGATACTTGGCGCAAAGATTTTGTACATATTTGAAAACCTTTCATATGTGGCAGAAACGGGAATATCTTTTTTTGGATTTTCCTTTTTCGGGATAATGTTCTCTGTTCCCCTGTTGGTTTGGTTGCTTTCCAAAGTAATCAAAATCCCTTGCAAAGAATTGCTTGACTTTGCATCTGTTGGAATACTTATAGAATTGTCACTATATAGAATAGGGTGTATGTGTCAGGGCTGTTGCCACGGATTTATATCCGACTTGGGAATAGTGGGTTATGATGGCCTCAGGTATTTCCCTGTACAGCCCATTGAAGCTGTACTTGATATTTTCCTTGCCCTATCACTTGTATGGCTGAAGCATAAGAATGTATTATACACAGGGGAACAGTATCTTTTGTATATGGCGGGCTACGGTTTAATAAGGTTTATCCTTGAATTTTTAAGAGTAAGAACATATATTATAGGTACTCTTTCCATATCACACATATGGGCATTAACGGCAGTGCTTTTTGCTGTTGGAATTCTTCTGTTTGGGAGGAAAAGACAAATATGCAACGACGGATAGTTTCTTTGTTAATTATTTTTCTGATTATCTGCGGTGCGTTCTGCGGTATCTTCTGCGGTTGTTCACTTTTTTCAAGGGATAAGGAGCGTACCCTCCTGATTTACCTCTGCGGTAGCAATCTGGAGTCGGAAAAAGGCTATGCAACAATCAGCCTTTCTGAAATGTGCAGTGCCGATTTACCCGAGAATGTTAAGGTTGTAATTCAAACTGGCGGTTCAAAGTATTGGAAAAACAGTGAAATTTCAAATACGGAAATAGGCAGATATGAAATAAAGGACCATTCATTGGTTAAGGTTGATACCCTTCCCCTTGACAATATGGGCGAAAAAGACACTCTGTTGGATTTTTTAAATTTTGCAAAAGAAAAATACCCCTGTGACAGCACATCACTTATTTTTTGGGATCACGGCGGAGGCTCCCTTAACGGTGTGTGCTTTGACGAAAATTTTGGATATGACAGCCTGACGCTGTCAGAAATTGATCAGGCTTTCTCTGAGGCAAAGTATGAGAAAAAACTTGATTTTGTAGGCTTTGATGCCTGTCTTATGGCTACGCTGGATACTGCTAATGTGGTATCTAATTATGCAGATTATATGATAGCCTCCCAGGAAATTGAGCCGTCAGGCGGTTGGGATTACAGTTCGTTACTGGAAAGCTTTTCTCACTATGACAACACAGAGAGTTTGTGCAAGAAAATTTGTGACTCATATTTAGAAAAGTGCAAATTTTCCCAAAAGGGCAACCTTGCAACGCTTTCAGTTTTTGACCTTTCCGAAAATGATAATGTAAATTTAGCCTTTGATAAATTTTCCAAGGGATTGATTGAAAATTCTGATGAAAAATACGGCAATTTCACCCTGTTAACTGCTGTTGACAACTCCGTTAAGTTTGGCGGAAACAGTATATCGGAGGGGTACAGCAACATCATTGATTTGTACGGTCTTGCTTTATCCCTGAAGAACAACATACCCGACGCTGTTAATCTTTGTTCAAGCCTTGAAAAAATGATTGTATATAAGACTAACGGAAACGACAGAAAAAACTCATTCGGAGTGTCGGTGTATTATCCATATGTATTTGAAGAGGATAAGCTTGACGAATATCTTACCAACTGTGATTTTAGCAGTTATAGAAATTTCTTGACGGATTTATATACTGACATACCTAAGGAAACAATTAAATTTGTTGACAGGGGCAGTGAGGCTAAGGACGGAAGTTTTCAGATTTCTCTTTCTCCTGACAGCAAAAAATATGTCAAATCGGTGGATTTCTTTCTTGTTGAATTTCAACCTGATAAAGATGAAGAATTTGGTGTTAGAGCCAACGGCCTTGGTATTGACAACGATATATTCAAGGACTGGGATAATATGAAGTTCCACAGTAATTTCAGAGGAATATGGCTTGCCCTTGACGGAAAAACCCTCAGTTATTCTATTACAGAATGTAACAAAGAGGGAATTATTTTTTCTTCTCCGGTCATCGTAAACGGTAAAAGAACAAATCTGCGATTTTCCTTTACCAATGACGAAAACGGAGGTTATTACAAGGTAATCGGTCTTTGGGACGGAATTGATAAAAACGGTATGTCAAGCAAGGAAATAACCCCTTTGAAGGAAGGGGATAAGGTGACGATTCTCGGCAGAAAGATAGATGTCAGTGACTATGGCTTATCATTTATCGAAAGAGATACCATCACAATAGGCAAAGACTCAGGTGTTATTTCGGAATTACCCCTTTCTCAAACATTTTACCAGTACGCCTATGCCGTAACCGATATTTTTAATAATGTTTTTTATTCTGATATCGCCATATTTGAGATGCAGTATTCCTACAAAGACTTGCTTGAAAACCCTTTGCCTGACGGAAAATATGCCGGAAAGATTATTATGATAGAAAACGGAAAAGACAACGAGGAAGTTTACAATACCCTTAATTAAAGACCTGCTTGAAAAGCTCACGCAATTTCTCTGATGATATATTGTGGGCAGACATATTAGAATGTGATGGTAGGAAATGCTTAATTACATCGAAATGTAAATGTGATTACATTGCCGGTGTCAATAAAACGGATACAACCTAAAAAATCAAAGGGCGATGCCAACTTGAAGTAAGCTGACATTGCCCATTTTTTATTTTCTATAAATTATAAATTTTTACCGACTTGCCTGTTCTTATTCTGTTGCTTTCTAAGGCACTTTTTATCAAATGACGGATTGAAGGCATAGAAGTTCTTGCTGTCCAGCCTGTCGGTTAATATACGCAGAGTTTCACCGAAACGCTGATAATGCACAACCTCTCTTGCCCTCAAAAAGCGAATAGGGTCAAGCACATCCGGGTCATCACAAAACCGCAGAATATTGTCGTAGGTGGTCCTCGCCTTTTGCTCTGCCGCCATATCCTCGTGTAAATCGGTTATCGGGTCGCCTTTTACCTGCATTGAGGCGGCTGTGTAGGGCATACCGTTTGCACCGGCAGGATAAATTCCCGTTGTGTGGTCAACAAAGTAAGAGTCGAATCCTGCTTTCTTAATTTCATCCTCCGTCAAATCCTTGGTTAGCTGATATACAATAGCACCAATCATTTCAAGATGCCCCAGCTCCTCGGTACCTATATCCGTCAATGTTGCCTGCAGTTCAGGGTAGGGCATTGTAAATCGTTGGCTCAAATACCTAAGTGACGCACCAAGTTCCCCATCAGGACCTCCGTATTGGGTTATTATTATTTTTGCCAGTTGGGGATTGGTTTGTTTTATTCTTACAGGGTATTGCAGTCTTTTTTCATATACAAACATTACATAACCTCCCAAGGCCATGGGCCTTTAATCCATTGTACGGGGCTTGGTGCGTCTTTGCTTGTCAACGGGCCGTATTCTGCCTCGTACTTTTCTCTTAATGGTCTGTATATGTTATCCAACTCGTCAAACTTTGCCATTGCCTCTGTGGAGTCGGGGTGGGTGTCTAAAAATAACCTTAATTCAAACATCGCAAAGGAAACAGAGGCGAGTTTCTTTGTGAGTATATCTCGTTCAGTCATCTTTCATTTCCTCCATACATTTTTCACCGTAAAACGGTTTGTTTAAAGTGGGAAACAGCGTGCCTGTTTCAAAACCGTGGGGTACGGAATACATACGGGGGTTGTTGCTTTGATAGGGAACATATGCCATAGCCTCGGAATAGTCCCGTGGAAAGGGTGTTATTCCGTAGCTTCTAAATATTTCATCAACCACATTAATTCTCCTTTTTTGGGTTAATCTTGTTAGATTCATCTGCCGAAATCGTTAGGAACGAATTTATAAATACTAAATTCTTGGCAGATGAACAATCAAGGTTTATCTATCTGACCTCTGATTATATAATATGTCCTAAATCCTTGCAGGTGAAAACCATAGTTTATTATGCAGATGATTTTTGCTTTCCTCTTATAAACAAAAAAGAACTGTTGTAAATTTTGTGGTTTACAACAGTTCATATTATATGTTTCCTTTTTTAAGCAGATTCTATTTCATAGGTAAAGCCTGCATCCGTTATTAATTTTTATGAATACTTACATGGTTGCTCTTGTATTTTCTGCAAGTTTTTCTGCCTTTGCGATAAGCTCATCAAGCTGTTCGTCGGGAGTGTTAAGTATTTTAATTGCCTCTTCTCGTGAAAGAACAGGATATTCGTTGTTTTGTTCTTTTGAATTCATAGTTGCACCTTCTTGGGATTTTTATTAAGTACACAATAAGTTTACATAACTTTATAAATTTTATCATATAAAGAATTTATTGCCAACTATATAAGCGGTATAGGTTTACAATAGTGCTTTTATATGTGCACAATGTACAAAAGTCAAGCATATTATTTATTATTGTACACAATCTTTTATAAATATTATTGAAATTTTGTGAATAATGTGATAAAGTATGTTCATAGATATTTAATATTTGTAATATAATTGCGAGAAGCATATCGACAATATGTGTTGCTTTGATATGTGTTGAAATTTATAGAAGGAGGCTATTTTATGAAAGCTAAAAAATTAGTCAGCATAATTTTGTCGGCTTTGATGGTTTGTTCTATGTTTTCAGGACTAACCGCCTTTGCAGATGAAACTAAGGATAATGAAATTTCAAACGGCTTAATTGAAAGCGGTGCTGCTGCATCAATTTACAGTGTTGCAACAGCAGACGAAGCAACTGAGGACGAACCGACAGTGCCTGATGATGAAGATGAGAAATATTCAGGCACCACCGGTGACTGTTTATGGAACTTTGACGGCGAAACAGCAACCCTGACTATTTCAGGTGACGGTGAAATGGAGCCTTATTATTCAGTTGAAAGCACACCTTGGTATGACTTTTTGTATAACATAGAAAAGATTGTTATTGAGGATGGAGTAGCAAACATTGCAAGTTGTGCATTCTTTGATTGTGCTAATTTGACAGAGGTTTCAATCCCTGAAAGTGTATTGGGAATCGGGGATTTTGCTTTTGCAAGCTGTGCAAGTTTGACTGAATTAACAATCGTTGAGGGTGTAACAAGCATTGGAAATAATGCTTTTGCAGGTTGTATATGTTTGCCGGAGGTGACTCTCCCCGATAGTCTGACAGAGATTGGTGACGAAGTGTTCAGCGGTTGTACAGAACTTTGTGAGGTAACATTTGGCAACGGCTTGGAGTATATCGGCATTAAGGATTTTTACGGATGTGAAAACTTAACAACTGTTACATTAGGCGAAAGTCTAACACTTATTGGCAAAAGTGCATTTGAGGACTGTGCCTGTCTTACAGGTATTGCATTACCTGACGGTGTAGAAAGCATTGAAATGAATGCATTTTGCGGTTGTACGGAATTAGCCGAAGCGTCCCTTGGCAGTGGCATTTCAATTATAGGCGAAGGTGCATTTGCAGACTGCGGAAATCTCATAGATATATATTACAATGGTTCATTGTATGATTGGGAAAGTGTATATATCGACTCAGGCAACGACTACATTCTTGACGCTTGTATGTACTATGCAGTTTTAGTTGAACAGGAGATATATGTTCCCGAGGAAGAATATTCGGTATCATTTGGAACAAGACCTTTTGACCTTGAGGCAGAGGCAGAAACAGATATGACCTTTGTAAGCAGTAACAGAAATGTTGCAAGTGTTTCAGAGGATGGAATTGTAACAGTTAAGGGATTGGGTACCGCGATAATTACAATTACTGCAGAAGAAGATGAGGTGTATTTGCCCGCCAAAGCTACTGTAAAAATTATTGTTACCAAGGCAAAGCAAAAGATATCCGGTGTAAAGGAGAAGTATGTTACATCTGCCGGAAAAACTGTTAACTTAAAGGCAAGAGCAAACACAGGACTGACCTTCACCAGCAGTAACAAGTCCGTTGCAACAGTTTCAAAGGTGGGCAAGGTTACAGTGAAGGGTGCCGGCAGTGCGGTGATAACAATAAAAGCCGTTGAAAGCAATAAATACAAGTCAACTGTTATTAAGACCAAAATTATTGCATCTCCAAAGAACTTTAATTCAAAGGATGTATCAAAGGTAAGCAAAACAGGTACAACAAAAGCCAAGTTAACTTGGAAAAAACTTGCCGGTGCAAACGGATATACTGTACAGTATGCCACAAACAAAAACTTTAAGAATGCAAAGTATGTAAAGGTTAGCAAGACAACCGCCACAATCAGCGGACTAAAACAGGGCAAAACCTACTATGCAAGGATAAATGCCTTTGTAAAGGTGTCCGGCAAAAAGTATTTTAACAAGTGGTACACAGTAAAAATTAAAATGTAAAATGAAATTTTGGGATATGCACCTCATAATGGGGTGCATATTTTTGTATGGCAAAATAGCTATGTGAATTTTCAAAAGTAAATAAATATTCGTCAAAATATAACGAATTATCTCTTACTCAATAGTTTTGGTTGAAAATTATTTTTAAATGTGATAAAATCAATCCGTTAATGTTTTAATTATAAAACATTTTTCTGGAGGTATAAAAAGATGAAAAAATTAGTCAGCGTTATTCTGTCAATACTTGTGATTTGTTCATCCTTTGCAGGACTGACTGCCTTTGCAGATGAAACAAGTGATAGAGTAAATTCAAGAAATGCCCTTTCAGTAGGAGGAGAGCTTCCCACAGACGAATCACAGTTATCGGGAACTATTGGAGAATGTACTTGGTCTTTTGAAAAGGGTTCTAACATAATGTTCATATCAGGTAACGGCTCTATGGAGCAATACGATTCTTATTTGGACATCCCTTGGTATAGCTGGAATGATAACATTGAAAAGGTAGTTATAGAGGAAGGCGTTACTGTAATCTGCCACTGGGCTTTTAATGAATGTAAGAACCTTAAGGCGGTTTCAATTGCCGACAGCGTTATATCAATCGGTTTTGGTGCCTTTCGTGAATGTGAAAGCCTGAAACAGGTGTCAATTTCTAAAAATGTCAGTGAAATATGGGCTACTGCATTTGCCGGTTGCAAAAAGCTTGAAAAAATTGAAGTTGATGAAAACAATGTCTGCTATTCATCTATAAACGGTGACCTGTATGATTACAGTTATCATCAGACGAAATTAGCTCAGTATGCTCTGGGAAAGCCTGACAAGGAATTTACAGTTCCTGACGGTGTAGAAGAAATTGATATGTATGCTTTTGCAGGCAGTGACAATCTTGTTACTGTGAAAATACCAAAAAGTGTAAAGGATATTGACTTTGAGGCATTTGAAGAATGTACAAACTTAACCGAAATCACAATACCCGGCACTGTTGAAAAGATACACGGTTATACATTTAGTAATAGTAAAAAACTAACCAAAGTAGTTTACGGCAATGGTATAAAGGAAATAGAACCCGGTGCTTTCTATGATTGCGAAGGATTAACCGAATTTACAATTCCCAACACCGTTACAAAAATTGACAATAAAGCATTTTATGGCTGTAAAAATATGAAGAAAATTACAATCCCAAAAGGAGTAACCGAAATCGGAGAACATGCCCTGGGCTATTATTTTGCCTACTATGATGATGCATCTCACGATGATAAGGTTGAGGACTTTTTGATTTACGGCTACAAAGGTACTGCCGGCGAGAAGTATGCCCTTGACAACGGATTTAAGTTTGTGTCAATAGGCGACGCAAGAAAAACTCCGAAGATAACCGGCATAAAGTCACAGTATCTTGAATCAGCCGGAAAGTCCTTTAACCTTAATGCAAAGGCAAACACAAAGCTTTCCTACACAAGCAGTAACAAAAAAGTTGCCGTTGTTTACTCCTCAGGCAGAGTTGCCGTAAAAGGTGTGGGAAGTGCAGTAATCACTATAAAAGCACATGAAAACAGACTGTATAAGTCGGCTGTTGCAAAAGTAAAGGTGTTCTGCGCACCAAAGGATTTTTCTTCAAAAGAAGTATCTAAGGTGAAGAAAACCGGTACAAAGGCAAAGCTTTCCTGGAAAAAACTTGCAGGTGCAACAGGCTACACAGTTCAGTACGCAACAAACAAAACCTTTAAAAAAGCAAAGAATGTAAAGGTGAGCAAAACAACAGCCACAATTACCGGACTGAAAAAGGGCAAAACCTACTATGCAAGGATAAACGCCTACGCCAAAATTTCAGGCAAAAAGTACAGTAACAAGTGGTACACAGTAAAATTTAAGATGTAATCAGTATATGATTATAAGAAAAAAGCTCGGTTTCGCCGAGCTTTTTCCATACCTTTTTCTTACACTATCTTTTGTTTCTTTTCCATCCTTTTCCAGTTGACAAAACCGTAAATATCGTTTATAAGGAACATAACAAAGCATACAATCATTGAAATATACGACCTGTCCTCAAATGAGGCAAAGCACCATAGAATAATCAGCACCACATCATTCAGTCCATAGGCTATTGCGTAATAGGGACTTCTTAATGTTGTCAGTCCCACAGCAAAAAAGCTGGTGGCTATTGAAAGTGTGCTGAAAAGCATATTTGCAGTGTTGAAATACAGGAGGATATAGTAAAATGCAAAAGTTACACCGCAGGTTATCAGAGTGAGGTTCAGGATATGAATTTTTTTCAGCCTTGCAATTTTAACCTCGTGTTTTCCTGATTCATATGGGTTTTTCAGCCAAGTAAAAACAGATACCGCCGAAATTGGTGCGGTCATTCCAAGGTAGGTGATAACCTCACCGTAATATGCATATGAATAGGATATTACACCGTACATAATGCTGAATATAACCATTAGCAACGGACCGAAAACATCACCTTTAGCTGTAAAAATCAGGGAAGTCACTCCCAAAGCCGAGGCAATAACAGAGGGTATTCCCTGAACTCCGCCCAAAAGTGATGACACTGTAACCACAGTCAAGGAAAAAAGATAAATTATCCATTGTGTTTTTGAAAGTCCTTTAAAGGGATTGCGAATTTTCATATTTCCTCCCAATCGTCATAGTTTTTCATTCCGATAAAGCATATCATTTTGTGAGGTTGATGTCAATTTTACTTTGGGTATTGACAACAAAAGGCTCCATTGGAGGAGTAAATTCGTCAACTTAGGGAAAACGCCACGCACTGTCATACCGAACACAACACTGTCATACCGAACACAACACTGTCATTCCGAACACAACACTGTCATTCCGAGCTTGTCGAGGAATCTCCTTCCTTTACCACCAATTTAGTTAGAGAAACCATACTGTCATATTACCTATTGGTGTCAGTTAATGCACTATTGCTTACCTTTCAGATTCTTCGGTCGTTTCACTCCTCAGAATGACAGGACGGGTGGTGAAGACTAATTAGTATAAATATTATTAGGTTGATGACATTGGGGTATTGACAACGATTACTTAAAAATATAATGTAGTGGTGTAGTGATTTTGCTTTTGGGTAAAGATTTAACCTAAATTTAACATATAAAAACTTTCTATTTAACCAATTAGTGATACAATACTACTATGGAGATGATATTTTGATTTACTTCATTGAAGACGATAAAAGTATAAACGAGGCAGTTTTTTATTCACTGAAAAACAGCGGATTTGATGTTAAGGGCTTTGACCGACCATCGGAATTTTGGAGTGCTATGAAAGAACAGTTACCAAGTCTGATTCTTCTTGACATTATGCTCCCTGAGGAGGACGGTCTGTCTATCCTCAGAAAAATCCGTAAAAACAGCGATACCTTAAATATTCCCGTTATTATGGTAACTGCAAAGGACGCCGAATACGACAAGGTTATCGGTCTTGACAGCGGTGCAGACGACTATATGACAAAGCCCTTTAGTATGCTTGAGCTTGTGTCAAGGATTAGGGCACTTTTAAGGCGAACCTCAAAACCAAAGGAGCCTGATGTAATAACCATAGGCAATCTGTCTGTAAATCCCGAAAAGCACATTGTTACAGCCAACGGCAAAAATGTTGTCCTGACCTACAAGGAGTACCATTTGCTGTTATTACTTATGCAGAACAAGGGTGTTGTTTTTTCAAGAGAAAAGCTCCTTAACAAAATTTGGGGTTACGAATTTGACGGAGAAAACAGAACTGTTGATGTTCACATCAGAAGCCTTAGGACAAAGCTGGGTGAATGTGGCAATATGATAGAAACTATCCGTGGTTTTGGCTATAAGATAGGTGAATAGTAATGACCAAAAAAATCTTTAAAAATATATTTTTGGGTTGCATAGCTGTTTTGGCGTCAACCATTGTAATAATCGTTGGTGTTATGTACGACTTTTACGGTGACGAGCTGATGAAACAACTGCATCATCAGCTTAGCACAATCTCCGCAGGTGTTGAAAAAGACGGTGTAAGCTACCTTGAGTCAATAAATATTGCTGATGACGAGAGAATTACTTGGATAGACAGTGACGGAAGTGTAAAGTTTGACACAGACGCCACAGCCGACACAATGGAAAACCACCTTGACCGTGAGGAGATTAAGGATGCTATGAATAACGGAGAGGGAGAAACTGTCCGTTACTCAAGCACTTTGTCGGAAAGGACAATGTACTACGCAAAGCTACTCCCTGACAAAACAGTAATCAGGGTCTCCACCAACCAGTATTCCGTATGGATACTTCTTTTCAATATGTTTCAGCCACTTGCCATTGTGATGATTTTGGCTTTGGTGCTTTCCTATGTAATAGCATTTTTTGCATCAAAAAAGATTGTTATGCCTATAAATCAGCTTGATTTGGAGAACATCAACACAGTGGAAACATACGAGGAAATCACTCCTCTTGTGAGGAAAATAAGCCACCAAAACAGGGTTATCAGGGAACAGATTAAGGAGCTAAAGCAAACTCAGGCGGAGTTTAACACAATCACAAACAATATGAAAGAGGGACTTTTGATTGTTGATTTGCAGGGTAAAATACTTTCCCACAACAAAAGTGCCGAAAAGCTCCTGGGTGTAAGCAGTCCCCGTGGAGAATACCTTGAAGATTTAGGCGTGGACAATAGTTTCCTAAAGGATATTTCCTTGGCAATTCACGGTACCCATATGTCAGAAGTAATCCCCTTTGGCGACAGATATTTGAGCGTTTACTGCAATCCTGTTGTACTTGAGGATAAGGTAAAGGGTGCAGTTGCCGTTATTCTTGATGTCACCGAAAAGCACCAGAGGGAAGTGCTTAGGAGGGAATTTAGTGCAAATGTGAGCCACGAGCTGAAAACACCTTTGACTGCAATTCTTGCCTCAGCCGAAATTTTAAGGAATGAAAATACCCCAAAGGAAACGGTTACTCATTTTGCAGGAAACATTACAAAAGAGGCAAACAGGCTTATAACCCTTGTAAACGACATTATCAAGCTTTCAAAGCTGGACGATAAGTCTATTGTAATGGAAACACAGGAGGTTGACCTCTACAAAATTGCAAAGGATGTGGAGGACACACTTGACCCTATTGCATCAAGCAACAATGTCACCCTAAAGCTGTACGGAGAAAAAACAATGCTAAAGGGTGTGCCAACCGTACTTAGCGAGATTGTGTATAACCTTGTAGATAATGCAGTTAAATACAACAGAGCCGGGGGAAGTGTAACCGTAACCGTTGCCCCTGTTGACGGCAAGGCAACACTTATTGTGGAGGATACAGGAATTGGAATCAGCAAAGAGGACAAGAGCAGAGTGTTTGAAAGGTTCTACCGAGTTGACAAAAGCCACAGCAAGGAAATAGGCGGAACAGGACTTGGACTTTCCATAGTAAAGCACGGTGTAGAGTACCACAAGGGTACACTAAGCGTTGAGAGCGAATTGGGCAAGGGCACAAGGATAACTGTGAAAATATAAAAGAGTTATTATTGACAAACATTACAGTTTGTGATAGAGTTTTTTCTAACGAATCCATAATTGGAACTTGGTAACGGCAATTTGAGCCTATTAACCGTAAGCCAATTATGGATTCTTTTTTGTGCTCATTTATAGAAACATCAAGAGAAACGACAGGAGTAGGCGGTTTGAGTTGAAGACTGCCTCCACCAGATGGGCAATGTCGTCAACTTAAGGAAAGTACGAGAGGTGTAGGCATTTTAGGTTACAGATAGCCTCCACCAGAGGGGGGAGGGGGACCGCTTGCGGTGGAGGGTTTGTCCGCAGGCAGTTGTGATTAAGGAAATACTCGGGTAGAAACGAAAACTCTATCCCTGTCATTCTGAGGGAGTGAAACGACCGAAGAATCTGAAAGGAAAGCAGTAGTGCCTAAATCGACACTATCAGGTTAGATGAAAGTATGATTACCTCAACACAGTAGGTGGTAAAGGCAGGGGATTCCTCGACAAGCTCGGAATGACAGAGTGGTGGTTTTCCTTAAGTTGACGACATTGGGTGGTAGAGATGGGGGATTCCCCGACAAGCTGGTCATGACAGGGTGGTGGCTGGTCATTGCAGGAGTAGTCTGATTGTAACCCGAAAACAGGCTTGTACTGTGTCATAACACAGGAAACACAGGAATATAATGGAGAAAGCAAGTCAATTTTGGGTTTTAAATTCATTTAACAAAAAACGGAAAAGATTTAACTTTACTTTGATTTTCGATTTAACAATAGAGGAGTAACATTTAATTGTACTTAAGAAATGGTGAAAAGAGATTAATACATTTCAGTACAATCAATACATACTATAAAAAAGAGGTAAAGAAAAAATGAAAAAATTATTATGCGGTATTTTAGCAGGAACAGTCCTTGCACTTTCTTTTGCAGGATGTGGTTCAAGCGACAGCAACAAGGACACAGACAACAGCGGAGTAACAGGTGAAATCACCGTTGTTTCAAGAGAAGACGGCTCAGGCACAAGGTCAGCCTTTACAGAACTCCTTGGAATTTTAGATGACCAGGAGAACGATGCTACAACAGAAACAGCAGAAATCACAAACAGCACATCTGTTATGATTACAACAGTAGAGGGCAACAAAAATGCAATCGGTTATGTTTCCCTTGGTTCACTTTCAGACACAGTTAAGGAAGTTAAGGTTGACGGTGTTGAGGGTACTGCTGAAAATGTTAAGAACGGTACATACAAAATCTCCCGTCCATTTAACCTTGCATACTACGACGGCAAGCTGTCAAAGGTGGCACAGGACTTTGTTGACTTCATTATGAGCAGTGAAGGTCAGCAGATTGTTGACAAAGAGGGCTACATCTCAGTTGAAGAGGGCGAGTCTTACAAGTCAACCGGTATCAGCGGTAAGGTTACACTTGCCGGTTCAACATCAGTTGCTCCTCTTATGAATGTAATTGCAGATGAATACAAAAAGCTAAATCCTGATGTATCAGTTGAAATTCAGGAGTCAGGTTCTTCAGCAGGTATTCAGTCAGCTATGCAAAAGGCAGTTGACATCGGTATGTCCTCTCGTGAACTTAAGGATGACGAGGCAAAAACCCTTGTAACAAAGCAAATTGCAATGGATGGTATTGCTGTTGTTATTAATAAGGAAAACACAATTGACTCCCTGACATCAGACCAAATCAAGTCCATTTACCTTGGCGAAACAACCACTTGGGAAGATGTACAATAAAATTTTGGGCAGGGGGTAACCTCTGCCCATATTTATGGCAACATTTTGGTGATATGAGAGTTTGAATAGTAATTTGCCATAACAAAAAAGGAGAATTAATTTGAGTAAGATAAGAGAAAAATTAATGAAAATCGTTTTCCTTTTGTGTGCCTGTATTTCAATTATTGCCGTTGTAATTATCTGTCTGTTTATCTTTGCAAACGGTGTACCTGCTGTGGGCAAAATAGGTTTTTTTGACTTTGTTTTCGGCACTCATTGGAAACCGTCATCAGGGGAATTTGGGATTTTCCCAATGATTGTAGCCAGTATCTATGTAACAGGCGGTGCAATCATAATAGGCGTTCCCATTGGACTTTTGACAGCAGTATTCCTTGCAAAGTACTGCCCAAAAAGGCTGTACAAGGTGATAAAGCCACTAATCAATCTACTTGCAAGTATTCCGTCAATAGTTTACGGATTTTTTTGCCTTGTAGTTGTTGTTCCCATTATTCAGGAGCTTACAAATACAAGCGGTAAGGGAATACTCACAGCCTCAATACTTTTGGGAATTATGATTTTGCCCACAATAATAAACACAGCAGAATCATCAATCAGGGCAGTACCCGATATGTACTACGAGGGTGCGCTTGCACTTGGTGCAACAAAAGAGAGAAGTATTTTCAAAACCGTTATCCCTGCCGCCAAAAGCGGAATTATGTCGGGAATTATCCTCGGCATAGGCAGGGCAATCGGTGAAACCATGGCGGTTGTTATGATAGCAGGTAACACACCTATTATGCCAAGGGGAATAACAAGCAGTGTAAGAACCCTGACAAGCAACATTGTTATGGAAATGGCATATTCATCGGGACTTCACCAAAAGGCTCTTATAGCCACAGCTATGGTGCTGTTTGTGTTCATCCTCATTATCAACATATGCTTTTCAATTATAGTCAGAAAGAAGGAGAAGTAATGACAAAGCTAAAAACATACCTAAAACACCCTTTCTCCTTTTTAATGCTGATTTTACTTGTGACAGCGGCAGTAATAACCGTTGCGTCAATTATTTTCATCATAGTTTACATACTTGAAAAGGGTATTCCAAACATAACAGGGGATCTTTTCAGTCTGCACTTTAATTCAAAGAATCAGTCAATGCTCCCCTCAATAATCAACACTGTGTCAATCACATTTTTAACATTGCTGTTTGCTGTGCCCATAGGCATATTCTCTGCAATATACCTTGTTGAGTACGCAAAAAAGGGAAGTAAGCTGGTTAAGGTAATCAGAGTAACAACAGAAACCCTTGCAGGTATTCCGTCAATCGTATTCGGTCTGTTTGGATTTTTGGCATTCGTAATCACCCTTGGTTGGAACTACTCAATGATTTCCGGTGTGCTTACCCTTACAATGATGGTACTTCCCACCATTATCAGAACTACCGAGGAAGCACTTTTGGCAGTTCCCGACTCCTACCGAGAGGGTTCCTTTGGGCTGGGTGCCGGCAAGCTAAGGACGATTTTTAAGATTATTCTGCCATCGGCTGTACCGGGAATTTTGTCAGGCGTAATCCTTGCAATAGGTAGAATTGTAGGTGAAACCGCCGCACTGATTTACACTTCGGGAACAGTTGCCGACACAGCAACAAGCCTTATGGACTCGGCAAGAACCTTGTCCGTTCATCTTTATTGCTTACTAAACGAAGGACTTTTTACAAATCAGGCATATGCAACTGCAGTAATTCTGCTGTTGCTTGTTGTGGGAATTAACGCATTGTCAAACTTTGTGGCAAAGAAAATTGCAAAGGTATAACACTGTATAGGAGAAAATATGAGTAAATTTGATATAAACAACCTTGTGCTTCACTATGGAGATTTCAAGGCAATTAAAGGAATTGACCTGAAAATTAACGAAAAAGAAATAACATCCTTTATAGGTCCCTCAGGCTGTGGTAAGTCAACTGTGTTAAAGACTTTAAACAGAATGAACGACCTTGTGGAGGACTGCAAAATTGAGGGAGAAATTCTCCTTGACGGAGAAAACATCTACAAGGATATGGATGTAAACCACCTAAGAAAGAGAGTTGGAATGGTGTTCCAAAGACCAAACCCATTCCCTATGAGCATTTACGACAACCTCACCTACGGACCCATAACCCACGGTATTCGCAAAAAGAGTAAGCTGGACGAAATTGTGGAAACCACCCTCAGACAGTCGGCGCTTTGGGACGAGGTTAAGGACATTCTGAAAAAGTCTGCACTTTCACTTTCAGGCGGTCAGCAACAAAGACTTTGTATAGCAAGGGCATTGACGGTGAACCCGGAGGTTATCCTTATGGATGAGCCAACCTCGGCACTTGACCCGATTTCTACATCAAAAATCGAGGACTTAACCCTTGAGCTTAAGAAGGACTACACAATAATCATCGTCACTCACTCAATGCAACAGGCGGCAAGAATTTCTGACAAAACAGCATTCTTCCTGCTTGGTGATGTTATAGAATACGGCGACACACATCAAATCTTTTATAAGCCAAAGAATAAGAAAACAGAAGATTATATTTCAGGAAGGTTTGGTTAATTATGCGAGATAATTTTGCAAAGCAGTTAGACGAACTATATGTAAGCGTTAAGAATATGGGAATCCTTTGCGAAAAGGCTATTGAAAAATCAGCAAGGACAATACTTTCAAATGACGACAGCGAAGAAAACTATCTGACCCTTGTGAAAGAGGTGGATGACTGCGAAAAAGAGGTTGACCAAAAGGAGAGAGAAGTGGAAAACCTGTGTATGCGACTTTTGCTCCACCAACAGCCTGTGGCAACCGACCTTAGGACTGTTTCTTCAGCACTAAAGCTGATTTCCGATATGGAGAGAATCGGCGACCAGGCGTCAGACATTACAGAGCTTTCAAAGTACATAAGGAATTGCGGTCTGCACCACAAGCTACACCTCAGCGAAATGTTCAGCGAAACAATAAGCCTTGTAAAAAAAGCAGTTGATTCCTTTAGCAACCACGACCTTGACAAGGCAAAACAGGTTATAAAGGACGACGACAAAATCGACGGACTTTTCAACAAGGTTAAGGGTGAGCTGATTTCTATAATTAAGGAAGATACAGATGCAGAGCTGTGCATTGACCTTTTGATGGTTGCAAAGTACCTTGAAAGAATAGGCGACCACGCAGTAAACATAGCCGAATGGGTAGTTTACGCCATTGAGGGTGTACACAAGGATATTTAATCATTCCGAGCCACAATTATGTCATTCCGAGCTTGTGAATGTGGTATAATGTTTTTGGAAGGAAGTCAAATGACAAAAAGACAAAGAAAGGAAGCCAAAAACAATGCCAAAAGGACAGAGAAAAGATTACAGTAAAGAATTTAAATTAAGTGCAGTTCAC
>JAQXVY010000015.1 GCA_029225165.1 Oscillospiraceae bacterium | reverse complement strand
TTCACTTTGGTCACCAGACAAGAAGATGGAACCCTAAGATGGCAGAGTACATCTTCACAGAAAGAAACGGTATCTACATTATTGATTTGCAGAAGACCGTAAAGAAGCTTGACGAGGCTTATAACTTCGTTAAGGAAATTTCAACCGAAGGCAAGAGCGTTCTCTTTGTAGGTACAAAGAAGCAGGCTCAGGAGTCAGTTAAGGAAGAGGCTTTAAGAGCAGGTGCTTTCTATGTTAACGCAAGATGGCTCGGCGGTATGATGACAAACTTCACAACAATCAGAAGAAGAGTTGCAAGACTTAAGCAGCTTCGTGCTATGGAAGAAGACGGTACATTTGAGCTTCTCCCAAAGAAGGAAGTTATCAAGCTTAACCTTGAAATCGAAAAGCTTGAAAAGTTCCTCGGCGGTATCAAAGAGATGGAAGAGCTCCCGGGATGTCTTTTCATCATTGACCCAAGAAAGGAAAGAATTGCAGTAGCTGAGGCTAAGAAGTTGAACATTCCTATCGTTGCTATTGTTGATACAAACTGTGACCCTGACGAGATTGACTATGTTATCCCGGGTAACGACGACGCTATCCGTGCAGTAAAGCTTATTGCCGGTGCTATGGCTAACGCTGTTATCGAAGGCAGAGAAGGTCAGATGGGTGCTGCTGAAATTACAGAAGAAGAGTCAGCAGAAGAAACTGAAGAATAATTGAATATAACTTTTGAGAGGATGATATAAATGGCATCATTTACAGCTAAAGATGTTAAGGCTTTAAGAGAACAGACCGGTTGCGGTATGATGGACTGCAAAAAGGCACTTGTAGAAGCAGACGGAGATATGGACAAGGCTGTTGACTTTTTGAGAGAGCAGGGTCTTGCAAAGCAGGCTAAAAAGGCAAGCAGAATTGCTGCCGAGGGTATGGCTTTTGCTATGACCTCCGACGACCTTAAGAAGGGCGTTGTTATCGAAGTTAACGCAGAAACAGACTTTGTTGCAAAGAACGCAGATTTCCAGGCATTTGTAAAGACTTGTGCACAGACAGTTATGGACAACGCTCCTGCTGATGTAGAGGCACTTCTTGCTTGTCAGGCAAGCGGTACAGACAAGACTGTTGCAGAGCTTCTTCAGGAGAAGGTTCTCGTTATCGGCGAAAACATTCAGCTTCGTCGTTTCAAGATGATGGAAGGCGCTTGTGTAGCATATGTTCACGCAGGCGGTGTTATCGGCGTTCTTGTTAACTTTGATACAGACCTTGCTGATAAGCCTGAGTTCGTAACATACGGTAAGGATATTGCAATGCAGATTGCAGCTCTTAACACACCTTACCTTAAGGCAGAGGATGTTCCTGCTGATGTTCTTGAGCACGAAAAGGAAATTATGAAGGCTGAGGTTATCAATTCAGGTAAGCCTGAGGCAATCGCAGACAAGATTGTTATGGGTAAGATTGGTAAGTACTACAAGGAGAACTGCCTCCTTGACCAGGCTTTCGTTAAGGAAAACAAGATTTCTGTTCAGCAGTACACAAACAATACTGCTAAAGAGCTTGGCGGTTCTATCGTAATCAAGGAGTTCGTTCGTTTTGAAAAGGGCGAAGGTCTTGAAAAGCGTCAGGACGATTTTGCAGCTGAAGTTGCAAGTATGACAAAATAATTAACTGTTTAGTTATTAGGAGCTATCTCGTATGAGGTAGCTCTTTTTTACGCAAAAATCTATTTAATAATTATTTGGAAATGTGGATTTATAATTTGCGTAAATCAGTATTTTTTGCGTACTATAAATACTTCTAAAATGAAACAACATTTTCCTTTACAAAGTACCACATATAGTGTATTATTAATATGTATAAAGATATATATATTATGGATAGGAGTGTACAAAAATGGATAAGAAATATAAAAGAGTTTTGCTTAAGCTTTCAGGCGAATCCCTTGCCGGTGAAGAAAAAAAGGGCATCAATTTTGACATTGTTGAGTCCTTTTGCAATGCTATCAAAAAATGCGTTGACGACGGAGTACAGGTTGCTATCGTTGTAGGCGGAGGTAATTTCTGGCGTGGAAGAAGCTCAGGCAAGATGGACAGAACAAGAGCCGACCATATGGGTATGCTTGCCACAGCAATTAACGCACTTGGTGTAGGCGACACGCTTGAACAGGCAGGTGTTGATGTTCGTGTTATGACAGCTATCTCTATGCCACAGGTAGCAGAGCCATACATCAGAAACAGAGCTGTTCGCCACCTTGAAAAGGGCAGAGTTGTAATATTCGGCTGCGGAACAGGTAATCCTTTCTTCAGCACAGATACTGCTGCTGCTTTGCGTGCAGTTGAAATTGACGCCGATATTATTATGAAAGCAACTATGGTTGACGGCGTTTACGACAGCGACCCCAAGAAAAATCCTGATGCAAAGCGTTACGACAGGGTATCCTTTGACGAGGTACTTGCCAAAAATCTTGCAGTTATGGACAGCACAGCAGCATCTCTTTGCAAGGATAACAATATGCCTATTCTTGTTTTCAGCGTTGACGAACCAATGAACATATATAAAGCCGTGTGCGGAGAAAATATCGGCACAGTTTGCGGTTAAATACGGAGGATAATATGAAAAATGTAATTGATAAAACAAAAGAAAAAATGCACAGAAGAATTGAACATCTTGAGTCGGAGTATGCCTCAATCCGTGCAGGCAGAGCCAATCCCGGAGTTCTTGATAAGGTTACGGTTAACTACTACGGCACTCCAACACCTGTAAATCAGGTTGCTGCTGTTTCTGTTACAGAGGCAAGAACACTTGTTGTTCAGCCTTGGGATGTTTCCCTTTTAAAGGAGCTTGAAAGAGCAATTCAAATGTCAGATATAGGCATTAACCCACAAAATGACGGTAAGGTATTAAGACTTATTTTTCCACCTCTTACAGAGGAGAGAAGAAAAGACATTGTTAAGGATGTCAGCAAAATGGCTGAGGACACAAAGGTTCAAATCCGTAATGCTCGCCGTGAAGCCATTGAAAAAATCAAGGCGCTTAAAAAGTCCGGAGAAATCACCGAGGACGACCAAAAAGACGGTGAAAAGAAAATTCAGGACATTACAGACAAGTGTGCAAGGGAAGTAGACGCACTTTCAAGCAAAAAGCAAAAGGAAATTATGGCAATCTAAAATGGCTATCTTCAAAAAGAAACAAGATTTATCAATAGACAACATAGTGCTACCCCGTCATGTGGGCATAATTATGGACGGTAACGGCCGCTGGGCAAAGAAAAGGGGTTTGCCCAGAAGTGCCGGTCATTCTGCCGGTGCCAAAAATTTTAGGAAAATCATTCGCTATTGCAGTGACATCGGCATAAAGCACCTTACAATGTATGCTTTTTCCACCGAAAATTGGAAGCGTCCTGATGATGAAGTTCAGGCTCTTATGAAACTGTTTAAGCAGTATCTCGAAGAAGCACTTAGGGACTTTCAAGACGACACAATAAAGCTTAGATTTATTGGCGACATAACAGGCTTTTCACCTGATATTCAAAGCCTTATGATTGACGCACAGGAGGGCAGCAAGGACAGGGACGGTATGGTGCTTAACCTTGCTATGAACTATGGCGGTCGTGACGAGCTTGTTATGGCAACAAAGTCTATTGCAAATAAGGTTAAGTCAGGGGAAATCGCAGTTGAGGATATTGACGAAAAGCTAATTTCAGACAGCATCTACACTGCAGGTCAGCCTGACCCTGACCTGATTATCAGACCGTCCGGTGAATACCGCACATCCAATTTCTTGTTGTGGCAGTCTGCATATGCAGAATATGTGATTATGGATAAACTGTGGCCTGATTTTAATTTTGACGATATGAATTACGCTCTCATAGAATACGCAAAACGCAATCGTCGTTTTGGAGGGGTATAGGGGGAAATTATGAAAACAAGAGTTATTACTTCAGCAGTTGGCATACCGGCAATAATTGCTATTTTGTTGCTCAGTCAGTTTATTACACCGTTTATTTCAACAGTTATTTTGTCTTTGCTTACAGTGCTTATGGTAAGTGAAGTTCTTATGGCAAATAAATTGTTAAAGGATTTTAAGATAAGTGCACTTTGTCTTGCTTTTTCTTTTGCAATGCCAATGGTTTCATTTACAAAGTTTTGGTTCCTTCCATTCTTTGTTTTTACCGTTGCACTTTTAGCGGTTATGGTATTTTTCCACGAAACCGTTAAGCTTTCAAACATCGCATACTCCTTTTTTACAACTGTGGTAATTTCAACCGGTATAGCATCAATTACAAATATGATGACTACATATCCTCATTATTGCGCTTTCTTTGCTGTACTTGCAATCGGTATTCCTTGGGTTGCAGATGCAGGTGCATATTTCGCCGGTGTAAATCTTGGTAAACGGAAATTATGTCCGAAAATCAGTCCCAAAAAGACTGTTGAGGGCGCTTTCGGAGGACTTTTAGCAGGAATATTAAGCACACTTATTATTGGATTTATATTTGATTTTATCTTCGGATATACATATGTAAATTACTTAGCGCTTATGATAATCGGTATAATCAACGCACCCCTTTCTATGCTTGGTGACCTTGGTTTTTCAATCATTAAGCGAAATCTTGGCATCAAGGACTACGGCAGTATTATCCCCGGCCACGGTGGAATGCTTGACAGATTTGACAGCGTTGTAATTACTGCTCCTCTTGTTTATATAGTATCTCTGTTCACCGTTATAATTCTGTAAGAGGTAATTATGGTTAATTCACTTTCAATTCTCGGCTCAACAGGCTCTATCGGCACACAGGCATTAGATGTAGCCCGTAAGCTGAACTTAAATATATGCGCCCTTACTGCATATAGTAATATTGATATTTTAGAACAACAGGTAAGAGAGTTTAAACCCTCTCTTGCTGTTGTTTTTTCGCAAGAAAAGGCAGAGAAATTAAAAGTAAAAATCGCAGACACAGCCACAAAAGTCCTCTGGGGTATGGATGGTCTTATTGAGGCATCTGTAATTGACAGCGCCGATATGGTGCTAAATTCCCTTGTGGGTATGGTGGGACTTACACCAACCCTAAGTGCAATAAATTCCGGCAAGGATGTTGCCCTTGCCAACAAGGAAACATTAGTTGCAGGCGGAAGTCTTGTGATGGATGCAGTCAAAAGGAACAATGTTAATATGTACCCTGTTGACAGCGAACACTCCGCTATTTTCCAATGCTTACAGGGTATGAACAATAAAAAAGAGCTGAAAAAACTGATTTTAACAGCCTCAGGCGGACCTTTCTTCGGAAAGTCAGAAAACGACCTTAAGGATGTAACAGTTAAAGAGGCTCTAAATCATCCTAACTGGTCAATGGGTGCAAAAATCACCATTGATTCAGCGTCTATGATGAACAAAGGTCTTGAAATTATTGAGGCGAGTTGGCTTTTTGATATGCCTGAGGATAAGATTGATGTTGTTGTCCACAGGGAGTCCATTGTCCACAGTATGATTCAGTTTGTGGATAATTCCGTTATTGCACAGCTTGGTTTACCCGATATGCGTATCCCGATTCAGTACGCAATAACCTATCCAAACAGGTTTGAAAGTCCTGTTAACGAGCTTGATTTAACAGCGATTTCCAACCTTTCATTCTGCAAGCCTGACTACAAAACCTTCAAGTGCCTCAAATCCTGTAAAGAGGCAATAAATATGGGTGGCACTGCCCCGGCAATAGCAAACGGTGCAAATGAAGTTGCAAACTTGCTTTTCCGTGAAGGAAAAATCAAATTTCTTGAAATAGGTGACCTTGTTTACGAGGCACTGCACAATGTGAAGAAGAATGAGATAAAGAGAGTAGAAGATGTTTTAAATGCGGATAAATCTGCAAGACAGTATGTTTATGACGCTGTCAAGTAATGGAGGAGATTAATATTACTTCAGTATTAACAACAATAGCCTTAATTGTAATCGGTGTTTTACTTTTTGAGCTGATTATATTTATCCACGAGTTTGGTCATTTTATAACAGCCAAAAAAAGCGGAGTTAAGGTTAACGAATTTTCCCTTGGTATGGGGCCAAAGCTATTTTCCTTTGGCAAGGGCGAAACAAAGTATTCACTTCGCCTGTTTCCAATAGGAGGTTACTGCGCAATGGAGGGTGAAGATGAAGATTCTCCCGAACCCAGAGCCTTTAACAACGCAAAAATTTGGAAAAGGATGATAATAATTATAGCCGGTGCTGTAATGAACATTATCCTTGGACTTCTTTTGATGTTTGTAATTGTGGTACAGCAGGATTCCTACAGCACCACAACAGTATCCTCATTTCCTGCAACCTCTTATTCAGCCAACAGCGGACTTAAAGCCGGTGATGTGATTAAGGAAATCAACGGCTACGGAATTACTACAAGTATGGATTTCAGCTACCCAATATCCACTGCTGAATTAAAGACAGTTAAGGGAGATACCCTTGAGGTTTACAAAGAGGATTGCTGTAATTACCTGTACAATATGTCTGCAAAAAATGTACAGGAAAATGCAGACAGTATTTCTGACCGAGATATTGACGCACTAAATAAAATCCTTTTAGAAGCGTCAGGAAAAATTAATTCTGCCGACGACAAAAAGACTGCAAATAAAATTTATCAGAAATATTATGTAGAAATCAACAGCCTTTTAGGCATAAAGGACTTTGAAATAGAAGAAATTACGGTGAAGGATACCCGTCAAAGATACACAGCCGATATTTTGGTTGAGCGAGACGGGGAAGAAGTGATGCTTAGTGGTGTTCAGTTCTTCACCTACACCACAAAGGACGACAAAGAGCCAAAGGTGTCCCTTGACTTTTATGTTGAACAAATGGATAAAACCGTTGGTTCTGTAATAAGCCAAACATTCAAACAAACTGTTTCCACCTGTAAAATGGTATATGCAAGCCTTGGTGGACTTTTAACAGGAAAATTCGGATTTAAGGATTTATCAGGTCCTGTGGGAATTGCATCTGCAGTAACACAGGTTGCCTCGGAAAGTCTGCAAACAGGATTTTTAGATGCAGTCAACAGCATAATTTATGTTATGATGATTATTACCGTCAATTTGGGACTTTTCAATATGCTGCCTTTCCCTGCACTTGACGGTGGCAGATTTGTATTCCTGTTAGTAGAGGCAATACGCAGAAAGCCTGTACCAAGAAAGGCAGAGGGTGTAGTAAATGCCATTGGAATGGCTCTTCTTATACTCCTCACCATTGTAATTACAGTAAGTGATGTATTTAAGTTAGTAGGGTGATTTTATGTACAGCAAAAAACAGGTTAAAGCGGGAAATGTACTCATAGGCGGTGACTCAAAGGTTGCAATCCAGTCTATGCTTAATATTCCTGCTCACAATATAGAGGAAAGTGTAAAACAGGCTAAGGCGCTTGAAGAGGCCGGTTGCGATATTGTAAGAGCCGCAGTTCCCGATATGGAAGCAGTAAGGCTGATTTCTGCACTAAAGGAAAACATCTCAATTCCTGTTGTTGCCGACATTCATTTTGACTACCGACTTGCCTTGGAGTCAGTTTCAGCAGGTGTTGACAAAATCCGCATTAATCCCGGTAATATCGGTGATGACAGCAGGGTAAAGGCTGTTGCCGATGCCTGTGCCAATAATGGAATACCTATAAGAATCGGTGTAAACTCAGGCTCACTTGAAAAGTCTATCCTTGCAAAGTACGGCAGTCCCACACCCGAGGCCCTTTGCGACAGCGCTCTTTACCACGCATCACTACTTGAAAAATTCGATTTTAACGACATAGTTTTGTCAATGAAAAGCTCATCCGTAAAAAAAATGGTTGAGGCATACCGATTTGCATCCCTTAGGTGCGACTATCCGTTGCACCTTGGCGTAACCGAAGCAGGAACAGAGAGAATGGGTATAATCAAGTCCTCGGCAGGAATCGGCGCTTTACTTGTTCAGGGCATAGGCGACACAATTCGTGTCAGCCTGACAGCCGACCCTGTTAAGGAAATCTACGCCGCAAGGGATATTCTCAAATCCCTTGATATGTACGACGGCGGTATTCAGTTTGTTTCCTGTCCAACCTGTGGCAGAACAAAAATTGACCTTATTTCCCTTGCAAACGAGGCACAGGAGCGCCTTAAGGACTGCAAAAAGAACATAAAGGTTGCAATTATGGGTTGCGTTGTCAACGGACCCGGTGAAGCAAGGGAAGCAGATATAGGAATTGCAGGCGGAGATAAGGTAGGTCTTATCTTCAAAAAAGGTGAAATTATCTGCAAAGTTCCCGAGGAACAGCTCCTTGATAAATTAGTTGAAGAAATTGATAAGCTTTAAGAAAGAAGAATTATGAAATCAGTAAAAGAAATTTTTTCAGATTACATATGTGAGGATTCAGTAAATGAAGATTTGCTGAATTCTCCTGTTGAAAATATAAGAATTAACAGCAGTAACCGCACCTTATCCTTTACAGTAAGGTGCAAAAGGCTCTTTAACAGCGGTGACTTTAACACACTAAAGGATGAACTTATGAATTCAGCCCTTGCACTAAGCAGTGTAGAAATTTCACCAAAATACAGCAGTGAGCTGTTTTCTGCCGACTGTTTCACAGAACTGCTAATCAATTTGAAAACAAAAATTCCTGCCCTTAACGGTACATTTAAGGATGCCGATATTTCTTTCAAGGGAAATAATCTAAAAATTACCATAAAGCACGGCGGAGGAAATATTTTAAAGGCAAAAAAGTTTGACAGAGAGCTTATTAACCTTGTAAAACAGCAGTTTGACCTTGATATAACTGTAACTGTTGACGGCCTGACACAGATGGATGCCGAAAACGAGGAGTATATCGAGGAGCAAAGACTTGTTGAGCAGACAACGGTAAGGCAGGAGGCAATGGCTGTTGCAAAAACATATGCCATTGAAGAACAGCGAATTTCCGACAACGCACAGGAGCGTAAGGAAAAGAAAAACGGTTTTATAGAAGTTAGGGAAGGGGACTCTCTTTATCCTCAGGTGAACTTGCAGGAGTGCCGTCCACTTTACGGAAGAACAATCAAAAAATTCCCCTCACCAATGAGCGAAATTGCCCCGGATACAGGGAAAATCGTTGTTTGGGGAGATGTGTTTAATGTAGATAAGAAGGTTACAAGGTCAGGTGACAAAAACATCTTCAACATTATGTGCACCGACTACACAGGCTCTGTAAATGTTAAGGTTTTCGGAGATATAGCATCAACAAAGGTGCTTGATGATGTTTCCAAGGGAAAAACCATTCTTGCAGAGGGCGATATTGAATTTGATAGATACGCAGGAGAGCTCGTTCTAAATGCCCGTTCCATAGGCTATACAGAGAAAATAGATGTACTTGATAATGCAGAGGAAAAGCGTGTTGAACTCCATTTGCATACAAATATGTCCGATATGGACGGTATTTCCTCTGCAAAGGATATAGTAAACAGAGCCTACAAATGGGGACATAAGGCGGTTGCAATCACAGACCACGGTGTGGCTCAGGCTTTCCCCGAGGCTATGAATGCCGCCGAAAAAATTAATAAGGACGAAAACAAAATCAAGGTTATTTACGGCTGTGAGGCTTACTTTGTTGACGACTTTGTTTCAGCCGTAAAGGGTGAACAGGACGAAAGTCTTGACGGAACATTTGTGTGCTTTGATATAGAAACCACCGGACTTTCTGCTAAAAAGGACAAGATTACAGAAATCGGCGCAGTAAAGGTTAAAGGCGGTGTGGTAGTAGATACATTTGAAACATTTGTCAACCCCGAGTGTCCGATTCCGTCAAAAATTGTTCAGCTAACCGGCATCAATGACGCAATGGTAAAGGACGCACCTCTTGACGAGGAAGCAGTAAGAAATTTTCTAAAGTTTGTTGACGGTGCTGTGGTTGTTGCCCACAATGCCGACTTTGATACTTCCTTTATCAGAGCAGTATGCGACAGAATGGGTGAAGAATACAATCTTACCTCCATTGACACCGTTGCAATTTGTCGTTCAATTTTGCCGGGAATTAAGAATAACAAGCTTGACACAGTGGCAAAGTTTCTTCGTCTTGGTGACTTTAACCACCACAGGGCAACAGATGACGCAGAAATTCTTTCACGAATTTTCATCAGCCTTTGCGACAGACTTAAGGATGACTACGATGTTAAGTCAACTTTAGATATAAATACCCACCTAAACGGTGCCGACCAAAAGAAATTACCCTCTTACCACCAAATTATCCTTGTAAAAAATCAGGTTGGTCTAAAAAATCTTTATAAATTGATTTCCTATGCCCACCTAAAGTATTTTTACAGAAAGCCGAGAATACCTAAGTCCGAGCTTATAAAGCACAGAGAAGGGCTTATCATAGGCTCAGCCTGTGAGGCAGGACAGCTTTTCCGTGCTATTGTCAGCGGAAAGCCTTGGGCAGAGCTAAAGGATATTGCATCCTTCTACGATTACCTTGAAATTCAGCCACTTGGCAACAATGAATTTATGGTGCGAAACGGAAGTGCCACAAGGGAGGATCTTGAAAAATACAACCGCACAGTTATCCGCCTTGGCGAGGAGCTTAACATACCTGTTGCGGCAACCTGTGATGTTCACTTCCTTGACCCTCACGACAAGGATTACAGAAAAATTTTACAAGCCTCAAAGGGCTTTGCTGACGCCGACCAGCAGGCACCACTATACTTTAGAACAACTAAAGAAATGCTCAGGGAGTTTGACTATTTAGGTGAAAAAAAGGCATACGAAATTGTAGTTCAAAACCCTAATAAAATCGCCGATATGTGCGACTTTGTAAGGCCAATCCCACCGGGAAATTTCCCACCCTTTATTGAGGGAGCTGAGGAACAGCTAAACACCATTACTTGGGAAAGGACTAAGGAGCGCTACGGCGACCCGCTTCCTGAAATAGTGCAAAAAAGGCTCGAAAAGGAGCTTAACTCCATCAACACCTACGGTTTCTCCGTTCTTTATATGACAGCACAAAAGCTTGTTGCAGACAGCGAGGCTCACGGTTATCTTGTTGGTTCAAGAGGTTCTGTCGGCAGTTCCTTTGTTGCAACAATGTCAGGTATTTCCGAGGTTAACCCACTTGCACCTCACTATATATGCAGTAAATGTAAACACAGCGAATTTATCACAGACGGCAGTTACGGCTCAGGCTTTGACCTGCCACCAAAGAATTGTCCAAACTGCGGTACTCTTATGGACCGTGACGGACACGAAATTCCCTTTGAAACCTTCCTTGGCTTTAAGGGTGACAAGGTCCCTGATATCGACCTTAACTTCAGCGGTGAGTATCAGAGCAAATCCCACAGATACACCGAAGAGCTGTTTGGTCACGACAATGTGTTCAAGGCGGGTACAATCGCAACAGTTGCCGATAAAACTGCCATTGGATATGTTAAGAAATATGAAGAAGAAAAGAATACTATATACAGCAAGACAGAGGAGCTTAGACTTGCATCAGGCTGTACAGGCATCCGCAGAACAACAGGTCAGCACCCCGGCGGAATGGTTGTTGTTCCAAAGGGTAAGGAAATTTACGACTTTTGCCCTGTTCAGCACCCCGCAAACGATATGAAGTCCGACAACATCACAACACACTTCGACTTCCATTCCATACACGATACAATCTGTAAGCTGGACGAGCTGGGACACGATGCCCCAACTGTTTATCACTACCTGGAGGAGTTCACCGGAATCCCTGTTATGGAGGTTTCAATGTCAGACCCCGAGGTGTATTCTCTCTTTACTTCCCCTGAGGCTTTGGGTGTAACAGCGGAGGATATAGGCTGTGCAACAGGCACTTTGAGTCTGCCTGAATGCGGTACAAACTTCACCCGTCAAATGATGATTGACGCAAAACCAACCTGCTTTGCCGATTTAATGCAGATTGCAGGACTTTCCCACGGTACAGATGTTTGGCTTGGAAACGCACAGGAGCTTATCAAGAACGGAACCTGTACAATTTCTGAGGTTATCGGTACTCGTGACAGCATTATGACAACTCTGATGCATAAGGGTCTTGAGCCGGGTATGGCGTTTAAAATTATGGAGATTGTCCGTAAGGGTAACGCCACAAAGCTCCTTACAGATGAGCATTTCAAGGCTATGCGTGAGCACAATGTTCCCGAATGGTATATAGACTCCTGTATGAAGATTAAGTATATGTTCCCAAAGGCTCACGCCGCCGCTTATATGATTTCTACCTTAAGATACGGATGGTACAAGGTGCACGAGCCACTTGCATACTATGCCGCCTACTTTACCGTTCGTGGTGAAGACTTTGACGGTGAAACCGTAATGAAGGGCAGAGATGCTGTCAAGGAAAAAATGAAGATGATTAAGCAAAAGGGCAACGAGGCATCAGCCAAGGAGCAAACCGAGTTTGCAACCCTTGAAATCATCAACGAAATGATGGCAAGAGGCATAGAATGTCTGCCTGTTGATATATATAAATCAGAAGCGAAAAAATTTGTGATAGAGGACGGCAAGTTAAGACTGCCCTTTATGTCACTTGCAGGTATAGGTGAGGCAGCGGCAATTTCCCTTGCCAAATGCGGCAAGAAAGAAAAGTACCTGTCCATTGAGGAACTGACAATAAAAACCAAGGTGTCAAGTGCAGTAATCAACACCCTGCGTTCTGTCGGTTCCCTCAACGATTTGCCTGAAAGCTCACAAATGTCACTGTTTTAGGAGGTCTGTATAAATGAACAAACGATTAAAAAGAGGCTTGATATACATAGCCTTTGCAGCGCTGTTATACTTTGTAGTAATGTATTTTAATACCGTAGTAAATGTGTGCACTTCGGCATTGAGCGTTTTAACTCCATTTGTGTATGGATTTATAATTGCCTATATACTAAAGTTCCCCTACAATTTCTTTTACAAAAAAGCATATAAAAAAATAGGCACAAAGCGTCCGGTTTTTTTGGCGGTTAGAAAGCCGTTGGCAATAGTAACCACATATTTTTTGGGCATTTTGATTATTGTATTTTTGTTAGGAATAATGATTCCAAGCCTTATTGACAGCTTTGCGGAGCTTGCAAGGTCAATTTCCCAGTATGTGCGTTCCTTTGAGGATGCCGTTCAAAAATTTGTTGACTGGGCAAATGCAACCCTTGGATTATCTATTTCCTTAGGTGACGGAATGTTCAATATGGTCAACAAATTTGCAGGTATGATTTCAGGAGGAGATATCGGTGAAATAATCAAGAATATTTCCACAACTGTTTTCCCTGAAATCTTTTCAGCAGCCAAGGTTGTTTCATACGGTGCATACAACTGGATTATCGGCATTGTTGCATCTATCTACTTTTTAGCAAACAAAGAGGTTATGTGCAGTCAGGTTAGAAGGCTCACACAGGCATATGCCCCCAAAAAGTGGCAGAATAAAATTTTTGAGGTTACAAAAATGTCAAACGAGGTTTGCGGTAACTTCATTATGGGCAGAGTTATAGACTCCTTAATTATGGGTATTCTTTGCTACATTGTCCTTGTTACCTTCCGCTTTGACTATGCACTTCTCATTTCTGTATTTGTCGGTGTTACAAATGTTATCCCGTTTTTCGGACCGTTCCTTGGGGCAATACCAAGTGGCTTTATACTTTTGATGATTGACCCGACTGAATGTTTATGGTTTGTATTAATAATCATCACTTTACAGCAGATTGACGGTAACATCATAGGACCAAAGATTATCGGCGACAAAATCGGAATTTCCGGCTTTTGGATATTGTTCAGCATCATTGTGGGCAGTGGACTTTTTGGTGTGTTCGGTATGATTTTGGGAGTACCTGTTTTCGCAATTATTTACAATCTTCTTGGAAAGGATGTCAACAAAAAACTTCTTAAAACTAAGGAGTATATTTCCAAGGAACCATTAAATAAAGAGGAACAAGGAAATAAAGGTTGACATATTGTATTTAGTGTGTTACCATATTAGCACGCTAAAGTGAGAGGTGTTATATGAGAAAGAATTTATTGATTACACCGGAGGGAACAAAGGACTATTTGTTTGAGGAATGTGTAGCCTCCTGTGATATTCAGTCAAAAATAAAGGATTGCTTTATGTCAAAAGGATATTTCCGTGTGGATACCCCTTGCATAGAGTTTTACGATTTGTTTTCTATGGAGGACTCAGGCTATCCACAGGAAAATATGTTCAAAACTACCGACAACAAGGGCAGACTCCTTGTAATGCGACCGGACTCTACTCTGCCTATTGCAAGAATGTCGGCTACAAGGCTAAAGCATTACGATATGCCACTAAGGCTGTTTTACGGTCAGTCTGTATATAGAAATAACCCAACACTCCTTGGCAGGAGCAACGAGGTTATGCAGATGGGCATTGAGCTTATCGGAGCAACAGGCAAGAGGGCAGACCTTGAAGTTCTTACAACAGCCATTGACTGCCTTTCTGCAACTGTTGAGGATTACCGTATCGAAATCGGTCACGCAGGATTTTTCAACGCATTGGTTGAAAAAATGGATGTGGAAAGCGATACTATCGAGGCAATTCGTTCCAGTATAGAGAGCAAAAATTATTCAAGCCTGAATACAATTCTTGATAAACTGCCACCGTCACCGGAGGTTACTGCAATTCGCAAATTACCTCGTCTTTTCGGCGGTGTAGAGGTTATTGATAAGGCACTTAAACTTTGCAACGGAACA
Source organism: Oscillospiraceae bacterium (assembly GCA_029225165.1). Lineage (GTDB taxonomy): Bacteria > Bacillota > Clostridia > Oscillospirales > Acutalibacteraceae > Ruminococcoides. Next base: position 31,769 of record JAQXVY010000015.1, on the reverse strand, counting down.
AAGGCGGAAAATTCCCTGAGGTACCTAAAGGAGCTTTACAAGGATTTGTCAAAGCTGAACCTTGGCGACAAGCTGATTATCGACCTTGGTATAGTGCAAAAGACAAACTATTACAGCGGAATAGTTTTCACTGCTTTTGTAAACGGAATAGGCGACGAGGTTATTTCCGGCGGTAGATATGACAAATTGATGTCTAACTTTGATTTTCCCACAGGTGCGGCAGGCTTTGCGGTAAATATTGACCACCTTGTTGAAATCAATCTTAAGGACAAACGCAAGGATATGGCTCCTGTTCCCGAAACCATTGTTTTTGCAAAGGAAGGCTTTGAGATAGAGGGTATAGAAAAGGTTAAGGAGCTTTCTATTAACGGAGCAAATGCAACTTTCAGCACCTTTGAAACCCTTGAAGAAACAAAGGCATATGCCGAAAAGGTAGGCATAAAGAAAATTATTAATATAGGTGGGTAATATGCAGCCATTAAGAATAGCCCTCACAAAGGGAAGGCTTGAAAAGGATACAATTAAATTATTTCAAAAAATCGGATATGACTGTGACGCGGTTATAAATAAGGGCAGAAAACTGATTTTGCCCATTGGCAACGGAGAAATTGAGGTCGTTTTGGCTAAGGCGGCTGATGTTATTACATATGTAGAAAACGGTGTTTGCGACCTTGGTGTTGTGGGCAAGGATACAATCCTTGAAAACGGACATTGTTTCTACGAGCTCCTTGACCTTGGCTTTGGCAGATGTAAGTTCGCACTTGCCACACAAAAGGGCAAGGATATATATTCAGGCTACAAGGCAATTACCATTGCCACAAAGTACCCTAATGTTACAAGAGCATTTTTTGAAGAAAAGAATATGGATGTTAGGGTTATCAAAATTGAAGGTTCTGTTGAGCTTGGTCCATTAATCGGTTTGAGTGACGCAATAGTGGACATTGTTGAAACAGGTTCAACCTTAAAGGAAAACGGTCTTGAGGTGGTTGAGGATGTTTGTCCTATCTCAGCAAGACTAATAGCAAATGTTGCAAGCCTCAAGCTCAGAAAGGCAGAGATTGAAGGTCTTGTAGATTTAATCGGAAAGGAGATTGATGTTTAATGTATGTTATCCCTGCAATCGACATTAAGGACGGCACTTGTGTTCGCCTTCAAAAGGGCGATTATAACACAGCGGAAAAGGTAGCCGAAGACCCTTATGTAACTGCAAAATCCTTTAAGGATATGGGTGCAAAGTATTTGCATATGGTTGACCTTGACGGTGCAAAGGATGGCGAAATGAAAAACAAGGAGCTTATCTGTGATGTTGCAAAATCCAGTGGACTCCGTGTTGATGTTGGCGGAGGTATCCGCAGTATGGATGCCATTGAGTACTACCTGACCCACGGAGTAAATCAGGTTGTGCTTGGTTCAGTAGCTGTCAAAAATCCAAAGCTTGTAACCGACGCTGTAAGGAATTTCGGCGACAAAATCATTGTTGGTATTGACGCTTATAAGGGCTATGTAAAAACAGAGGGCTGGATTGACGGTAGTGATATTTACTACACAGAGCTTGCCAAAAGGATGGAGGCTGTTGGTGTAGAAAAGTTTATCTTTACCGACATTAACCGCGACGGTATGCAGACAGGTCCTAACCTTGTCCAGCTTGAGGCACTCAGCAATTCTGTAAGTGCTGATATTATAGCCAGCGGTGGAATTTCAGACATTACAGATATCAGAGATTTAATGTCACTTAGCATCTTTGGCGCAATTTGCGGTAAGTCAATTTATGCCGGAAGTCTTGACTTGAAAAAGGCAATTAAGCTGACAAGGGGCTGATTACAAAATGGATTTGGAAAAATATTTTGTAAAATCAGACCTTATCCCTGCAGTTGTTCAGGAACATTCCACAGGCGAAGTGCTGATGGTAGCCTGGATGAACCGTGAATCTATGGCTAAAACTCTTGAAACAGGCTACACTTGGTTTTGGAGCCGTAGCCGACAGGAGCTTTGGAACAAGGGCGCAACCTCAGGTCACCTGCAAAAGGTAATTGAGATTTACTCCGACTGTGACGACGACACACTCCTTGTGAAAGTAGAACAAACAGGAGCCGCTTGCCACACGGGAAACCACAGTTGTTTCTTTAAAAAAATAAAGTGATTTTTTATGCTGCTGCAAATTTTTGCAGCAGTTTTTTTATACACAAAAGCGGTACAGCATATGCCGTACCGCCTTTGTTAAATTTTTTTTGGATTTATAAAAAATCTCTTTTCTCCCAATAAATTAACTTGCGTTTTTAAGTTGAAGTCTTAGCTTGTCGCTAATCATAGCAATAAATTCGCTGTTTGTGGGCTTACCTCTTGAGTTGTGGATAGTGTATCCAAAGTAGGAGTTAAGCACATCCACATCACCTCTGTCCCAAGCAACCTCAATAGCGTGTCTGATTGCCCTTTCAACTCTGCTGGAGGTTGTTTCGTATTTTAATGCAACAGATGGATATAATTCCTTTGTTACAGCATTGATAATTTCAGGCTTTTCAACTGACATAAGGATTGAATCCCTCAGGTAGTGATAACCCTTGATGTGGGCAGGAACGCCGATTTGGTGCAGAATTTCTGTCACCTTAACCTCAATGTTAATGTTAGGGCAGACACTGCTTGTCTGTACAGTATTTTTGGTGCTTAAAAGCATTTTGATGTTCTCTGTCAAGTCCTTAATATTGTAGGGCTTTAGCACAAAGTAGGATGCACCGTTGTTCATAGCCTCCTGTTCAAGTAAAGAACTTCTAAAGGTAGAAAAGGCGATAAAAAGAGGAATATTCTTGCTTTCCTGCCTAATGTGACGCATTACGCTGATTCCGTCAAGTCGAGTTAAAAACAGGTCAAACAGTACAACATCAGGGTGGATTTCTCCAATTTTGTTCAGTAGGTCTTCGCCGTCTTTTGCAGAATAATAGATAGAAAAGTTTTTGCTGTTGAGGAAACGGATTGTTTCTTCGTCAAATTCATTTGGTTCTTCTGTAAGAAGTAGTTTGATTTTATTCTCCATGAAAATTCTCCCTTATTTATTTGTTGAGATAATAATACCATATTATGGTAAATATATCAATACCATACATTAAATTTTTTTCAAAAAATATTTTGCTTTTCTCAACAATTACCAAATAAAACTGAATTTTTCCGATAATATTCTAAAAAATTCTACTTTTTATTACAAAATACCCCAAATTATTCTCCCTTTTCAATCATAGTTTCAGCCAAAATTCCATAACCTCTTGTGGGGTCGTTTACAAACACGTGTGTTATTGCACCAACAATTTTTTCTCCTTGAATTATAGGCGAGCCACTCATACCCTGCACAATACCTCCTGTCTTTTTCAGCAGTTCATTGTCTGTTATTTCAATTACTATATCCTTCTTTTTGTCAAAATTTAATATACCTGTAAGGTGGATATTCACCTCATACATTTTTGGCGTGTCGCCTTCAACTGTGGTGTATATATATGCCTGTCCGTTTTCAATATCCTTTTTTTCTGCAACCTTGTATTCCTTGTAGTATGTGTCCGCCTCTTGAGTGCAAAATACACCGTATTCCGAGTTTTTGTACGCTTTGCCTATTTCCTCGTCAAGGAAATATCCGTTCAGTCCTCCCGGTACACCGCTTTTGCCCTTTTCAATGCTTTCTATAATTGCAGGGCAAATATCTCCCTCAGCCATTGGTAATAAGGTAGAGGAATCCTTGTCGCATATTCCGTGACCAAGACAGGCAAAGGTGTTGCTCTTTGTGTCGTAATAGGTAATTGTTCCGATACCGGCACAGCTGTCCTTTATCCATATTCCTGCGGTATATTTTTCATTAACATATTCAGGTGTGATTTTTACACTAATAATTTCGTAATCTCTGTTTATTGTGAAATTAAGCTCTTTGCCGTTGCTGTTAGCAATAATCTCCTTCACCATTTCGTTAGCTTTAATTTTTTTGCCGTCAATTTCAATGATAATATCATTTTTTTTCACACCGCCTTTATCGGCAGGGGAATTTTCCCTCACCTTTGTAATCATAGCGCCTTGTGAGTAAAATTTTATTCCAAACGGCTGACCACCGATTTGAACAGTTTTATTCTTAATATCCTCGCTGGTGGTTACTGCACTTGATTGATTGACTATTGTATTATAAAAACCGAAACCACCAACAATAATAATTAGTAATGACAATATTTTTTTCATAAATTCACCTACTTTATGGAAACAGTGATTTTTTCAATGTTTCCTTATATGTCATACTTTTATTTTTTATATTTCTGTGGTATAATTGCCTGGTAAGTAGGTTATATAAATTTTTTATTGGTATCTTTTCATTATTTTTTGTGATAAGCAACTGTAAAATACCATTATTTTTATTACAGATTAAAATTTGGTGCGATATGAATTTGGAAAACAATCTGACAGGACTTTCAACCCAAGATGTAAAACAGCGTGTAAACGCAGGAAAGGTAAATATTGACAATTCAAAGCCTAAGAAAACATTGGGTTCAATTCTCTTTAAAAATATCTTTACACTTTTTAATTTGCTGAATATATCCTTAGCTTTGGCTGTATTCCTTGTAGGCTCCTACAAGAATATGCTGTTTATCGGTGTTGTATTATTTAACACTATAATAGGAATAGTGCAGGAGATACGGAGCAAAAGAGCCGTTGACAAGCTGTCTATTATTTCCGGTAATACATCCTGTGTTCTTAGGGATAGCTTAAAAGCAAGTATAAATAATGAAGAAATTGTCCTTGACGATATTCTTGTACTGGAAAGAGGAAGTCAGGTTCCTGCCGACTGTACAGTAGTTTCAGGGGAATGTTACGCAAACGAAAGCCTTCTGACAGGAGAAAGTGAGCTTATCCCCAAAAAACAGGGCGACAAGCTAATGTCAGGCAGTTTTGTAAATTCAGGCAGCTGTTACGCAAGGGTTACTGCTGTTGGTGACGATAACTACGCATCAAAGATTAACAATTCTGCAAAATACTATAAAAAAATTAATTCGGAAATTTTTATAACAATCAAAAAAATCATTAAGGTTGTCACCTTTATTTTAGTTCCTCTTGGAATAGTTCTGTTCTTCAACCATTACCTTGTATTAAAAGAACCTATTACAGATACCGTTGTAAAGACAGTTGCCGCCTTAATCGGTATGATTCCCGAGGGTCTTGTACTCCTTACAAGTACAGTCCTTGCTGTGTCAGTAATTCGACTTTCTCAAAAGAAAGTACTTGTTCAGGATTTGTACTGCATAGAAACCCTGGCAAGAGTTGATGTGCTTTGTCTTGACAAAACAGGCACACTAACCTGTGACGAAATGATAGTTGAAAATGTATTGCCCTTTGACGGTGTAAGTATGGAAAAAACACTGGATGTTCTTTCCGACTTTGCAAACAACAGCACCGACTACAACAGCACTATGAATGCTGTCAGGGAATATGTTGCAGGAAGAAATTTTAATAAGGCAGAAAGTGTAGAGCCATTTTCATCAGAAAAAAAGTGTTCTTCTGTAATTTTTGGAGATACAAAAATTTTGTGCGGTGCAGGGGAGTTTATATTGAATGAAAATGAATCCGAAATCCTTGCACAGGTGAAGGAGTACGAAAGTGATTACAGAGTACTAACATTTATTTTGATAGAGGGCAACACAAGAACTCCTGTTTGTAATGTTCTGTTAAAGGACAAACTGAGAAGTACTGCAAAGGAAACCTTGGAGTACTTTAAAAAGCAGGATGTAAACATTAAAATTATTTCAGGTGACTCTGTAAACACCATTGTTACAATAGCGAAAAACTTTGACATAAAAACATACAACAATGCAGTTGATTGCAGTACATTAACAACAGATGAAGAAATTGAAGATGCTGCCGAAAAATATACTATCTTTGGCAGAGTAACGCCGCAGCAAAAGGAAAAGATAGTAATGGCACTTCAAAAGAAAGGTCATTCAGTTGCTATGACAGGTGACGGTGTAAACGATGTACTTGCACTAAAAAGAGCAGATTGCTCCGTTGCAATGGCATCGGGAAGTGAAGCGGCAAAGTGTGTTTCTCAAATTGTACTTGCCGACAACGACTTTGCATCAATGCCTCATATAGTTGCAGAGGGAAGAAGAACAATTCAAAACATTCAAAGAAGTGCGTCTTTATTTTTAGTTAAAAATATTTTTTCAATTCTGCTTTCCGTAATAGTAATTTGTTGCGGTGTTGCATATCCGTTCCAGTCGATTCAGCTTTCCTTTATCGGAGGTTTAACAATAGGTATACCTTCCTTTATCCTTGCAATGGAGTACAATAACAACCGTATCACAGGAAACTTTTTCCTTAACATCATAACAGGTGCATTGCCGGCAGGAATTACAATAGCGGTAAATGTAATAATTATGATGCTCTTTGGCAGTTGGCTGGGGCTTTCAAACAGCGTTATCGAAACAATATCAGTAATGATTACAGCCTTTACTTTGTTTGCGTTAGTGGTAAAAATTTCTCTGCCATTTAACAAACTGCGATTTACTCTTGTATCCTTTATTTTTGTTGCCCTGATAATAGGATTTGTATTTGCAAACAAATTTATCAATACTGTAATTTTGGATTTATATTCCTTTGTATTAATGCTGATATTCCTTGCTGTTTCACTGTTTGTGTTCTATATCCTAACCAAGCTTTGCAATTTTTTCAAAGGTAAAATTACAGCAAAGTATTAAAGTATTATAGTTAAGTAGTTAAGGAAACAATTATCAGATAACACCGCCCATAGTGGCGGTGTATTTTTTATATCCAAATAAAAAGCACTGCCTTTTCAGACAGTGCATAGATTATTAATTATTTTGTTTTAATCATTTTTCATTTTTGGGTTTACATGAACCATACAGTGCTTAACATCTTTAAAGTCTTCTTCAATTTTGTCGTGGACATTTTCTGCAATTTCGTGTGCGTCCCAAAGTGTCAAATCTCCGTCGGCACATATTTCAATATCAACAAAAATCTTGTTGCTGAAAAGCCTTGTCTTAATATCGTCAAGGTCAAGCACACCGTCAATACTCATAACGGTTTCTTCCATTTTCTTAACTGTTTCGTCATCACAGGACTTGTCAACAAGCTTGTCAATGGACTCCTTTAGTATATCAAAGGCAGCCTTCACGATAACAAGACAAATGATAATACTTACAATAGGGTCGAGAATTTTTACACCCATCATTGCACCGCCGATACCGATAAGACTGGCTACAGAGGACAGTGCGTCACTTCTGTGATGCCATGCGTCAGCCTTTAGGGACGAAGAATTAATCTTCTTTGCAGCGTGCATAGTGTAGTGGTACATAAGCTCCTTGATAGCAATTGAAACTATTGCGGCAATAAGTGCAAGCAGTCCGGGGGTTGCAAGTGAGGAATAGTCACTTGAGATTATTTTTGTAAGTCCGCTGTATCCGATTCCTATGCTTGTGGCAAAAAGAACAGCAGCAAGTCCCATTGATGCCATACATTCCATTCTTTCGTGACCGTATCTGTGGGATGCATCAGACTCTCTTGAAGAAATTTTGACACCGATAATTACAATAATGGTGCTGAATACATCAGAAAAAGAGTGAACTGCGTCAGAAACCATAGCACTGGATGCCGCAATAATACCTGCCAAAAGCTTAAATACAGCCAGTACAACATTGCCAACAATAGTTACAAATGATACACGGTATGCGATTTTGGCGTTATTCAAAATAACCCCCTCCTTATGTACAAATTATGTTGCGTTTACTACCCATTATATGTTTATTGAAAAAATTTGTCAATTTAAAAATTTGTGATATAATAAAACCATTAAAGATGAGAATATTTAAACCGTGAGATGATGAATATGAATGTAAAATTACCTCAAAATGTAAACAAAATTATTTCAATGATGGAGAATTCAGACTTTCAGTGCTATGTGGTAGGAGGCTGTGTAAGGGATATGCTTATGGGCATAACACCAAAGGACTATGACCTTACAACTAACGCAAAGCCTGAAGAAATCCTTGAAATTTTTAGAGATTACAAAACCTTTGACAACGGAATAAAGCACGGTACAGTTTCTGTAATAATTGAGGGTGAAGTGTATGAAATAACTACATACAGAATAGACGGTGACTACATAGACTGCCGACATCCCCAAAATGTTGAGTTTACTTCTTCACTAAAGGAAGATTTGTCACGAAGGGATTTTACCGTAAACGCAATGGCTTACAACCCAAAGGAGGGTTTAATAGATTACTTTGAGGGTAAAAGAGATGTTGAGTACAAGGCTATTCGCTGTGTAGGGGAGGCTGATGTACGATTTAAGGAGGATGCACTACGGATTTTAAGGGCTTTAAGGTTTGCCTCTGTCTACAACTTTTCCATTGAGTACAACACTTTTAATGCTATATTAGAAAATAAAAAACTACTGAATAATATTTCCAAAGAGAGAATATCAAACGAATTTTCTCAAATTCTCTGCGGTGAATGGTGCGATTATATTTTAAGGCGGTTTAAAGATGTATTTGCAGTAATTATCCCCGAAATAGCATCAATGTTCAATTTTCAGCAGAATAACCCTTACCACAATAAAACATTGTGGAAACACACAGTGTCATCTGTAAAGAATATAGAAAATAATGATGTGCTGAGAATGACAATGCTCCTTCACGACATCGGCAAACCAATGTCACAAAAAACTGACAAAAACGGAATATCTGTTTACACCGGACACGAAAAAATAGGCGAGGCAATTTCAAAGGAAGTCCTTACAAGGCTAAAATATCCAAAGGTATTTATTGAAACAGTAGCTTTCCTAATAAGAAACCACAATTCAAAAATAAAGGCCGATAAGGTAATCATTAAAAAAATACTGAAAAATATGGGAGAAGAAAAGTTCCGATTACTCCTAAAGGTACAAAAGGCGGATATACTTGCCCGGTCAAGCTACAAAAGGGAAGAAAAGCTCCAAAACCTAAGCAAGATTCAGGAACTGTTTGAAGAAATAATTAATAATGATGAGTGTTACAACCTGCAAACCCTTAATGTAACAGGCTCGGACTTAATCCACAGCGGAATAACAGAGGGAAAACAAATAGGTGAAACCCTTAACCATCTGCTAAACCTTGTGATAGAGGGCAAATGCAGTAACACAAAAGAAGATTTGCTGAAACATATCCAGTAAATCATAAAAAACACATAAATATAATAAAATATAAAAAACAAGGCTGTTGCAAAATTAATGCGACAGCCTTGTTGGATTATACCTACTTAAATTAAATTCTGTTAACCCCTGTTTTCTTTGCGGCTTCAATAACTGCGTTTGCTACTGCATTTCCGATTCTCTTGTCAAATGCTTCGGGGAGGATGTACTCGGCGTTAAGCTCATCATCACTAATAAGTCCTGCAATGGCAAGGGATGCGGCAACCTTCATTTCCTCGTTAATTTCCTTTGCTCTGCAGTCAAGTGCACCTCTGAAAATTCCGGGGAAAGCCAGAACATTGTTAATCTGATTTGGAAAATCACTTCTGCCTGTTCCAACAACAGCGGCTCCTGCTGCCTTTGCCTTGTCAGGCATAATTTCAGGTGTTGGGTTAGCCATTGAGAAGATAATAGGGTCATTTGCCATTGACTTAACCATTTCTTCAGATACAATGTTTGGTGCGCTTACTCCGATAAAAACATCAGCACCCTTCATAGCGTCAGCAAGAACACCTGTCTTTTTATTTCTGTTAGTTTCCTTTGCAAGCTCTGTGTGTGCCGGGTTAAGTGATTCGTCACCCTCGCAAATAATGCCGTCCTTGTCGCACATAGTGATGTTCCTAACGCCAATGTTCATAAGGTGTTTGCAAATTGCAGTTCCTGCCGAGCCTGCACCGTTGATTACAACCTCAATTTCCTCAATCTTTTTGTTTACAACCTTAAGTGCGTTAATAAGTGCGGCGGCTACTATAATTGCAGTGCCGTGCTGGTCGTCATGAAAAACAGGAATATCACACTTTTCCTTTAGCTTTTTCTCAATTTCAAAGCACCTTGGTGCTGAAATATCCTCAAGATTAATTCCACCAAAGCTACCGCTTATTAGGTAAACTGTATTTACAAATTCATCAACATCCTTGCTCCTTACACAAATAGGAAAAGCGTCAACATCTGCAAATTCTTTAAACAAAGCACATTTACCCTCCATAACAGGCATACCTGCTTCAGGACCAATGTCGCCTAAACCAAGGATTGCAGTACCGTCTGTGACAACAGCAACAAGGTTGTTTCTCCTTGTAAGCTCAAAGGATTTGTTATAGTCCTTGTTAATTTCAAGGCAAGGCTCTGCAACGCCGGGTGTGTATGCAAGGGACAAATCCTCGCTACTGTTAACCTTTACTCTTGATACAACTTCAATTTTTCCGTTCCATTCATAATGCTTTTTAAGAGACTCCTGTCTAATATCCATTTTATCTTCCTCCTGAACTTCTCCAAATTATCTCAAATTATTATACAACTAATTGTCCATTCATTCAATACCCCAAAATAGTTTGACAAAATTAAATTATTGAATTAAAATATTATTACAACCAAATTGGACAGCTGCGGTTAGAAGCGAAAGCGACTATCCGAGGAAAGTCCGAGCTCCACAGAGCAAAAATAACGGCTAACGGCCGCCGGGGGCGACCCCAGGGATAGTGCAACAGAAAATAACCGCCGTTTTTTACGGTAAGGATGGAAAGGTGAGGTAAGAGCTCACCGGTGTTATGGAGACATAACAGCCGTGTAAACCCTATTTGGAGCAACACCGTGGAGGGACATATATGCTTGCTCGGCAGTCCCATGGAGGTGGCATTGAGCAAATGTGGTAACACTTTGCCAAGATAGATGGCTGTTCACGACAGAACTCGGCTTATAGATTTGGTTGTCTAAAGAACCCATAAGGGTTCTTTTTTATTTTCTCTAAAAGAATAATTACGATTTTCCAAACTGTTTTTCCGACAAAAATTATTATTTCTTGACATAAAATTACAAAATTATTACACTGAAAGAGGCTATATGTAATTATTTTTGATAAAAAGTATCAATTTTTTAAATTAAATAACAAAAAGGTCTTGTTTTTTTTCTTTTATCGTATTATAATATGAGCAAGCTGAATTGACTTTAAAGAATTATTTAAAAGAATTTCTTTAAAGAATTTCTTAAAAGAAATATTATATTTTACGGGGAGAATGTTTATGAGACTGAGAAAACAAGAATTAGGGGATAGAAACCTAATTGGCGCAAGAGTAGAATCTGCAAGAAAAAAGAAAGGTATGAAACAAAAGGAGCTTTTGGCACAGCTTCAGGTTAACGGTGTGGATATGAACGCATCGGGACTTTCTAAGCTTGAAGGACAGATTAGATATGTAACAGACATTGAGCTTGTTGCACTTGCAGATATTCTTGAAATTTCTGTTGATTCACTGCTTGGCAGAGATTAAAGAAACACTAAAACTACGGTGACTTGTGTGTCACCGTTTTTTATTGCAAAAAAATAATTGAAATTTACCTACCATTTGATATAATTATAAGGTAAACAAAGGAACGGCTGAATAAACTGCAATAATTCTGTTTGTTCAGTGTTTTCATAATTGGAGGATATTGTAATGAACAAGGTTAACGGCTTTTTTAATAGTATAAAGGACAAAAAGGTTGCTTTTTGCGGGCTTGGTGTAAGCAACTTTCCTGTTATGGAGATGTTTGTAAATCACGGTATAGATGTTACAGCCTGTGACAAGAGAGATTTTGACGCACTGGGCGAAAACGGCGATAAGGCAAAAAAACTTGGCGTTAAACTTTCTTTAGGTGAAAATTACCTTAAAAACCTTGATGTTGACATTGTTTTCAGAACACCGGGTATGAGGTATTATATGGATGAGCTTGTTGATATGCGTAGTAGGGGTGTTGTTGTCACATCAGAAATGGAGCTTTTCTTCGAGCTTTGTCCCTGCAAAATTATTGCCATTACAGGCTCCGATGGTAAAACCACAACAACCTCAATAATTTCCGAATTTTTAAAGGCGCAAGGCAAAAAGGTTTACCTTGGGGGTAATATAGGTCGTCCTCTTTTACCGGAAATAGAGGAGATTAAACCTGATGATTATGCAGTAGTTGAGCTTTCCTCATTCCAGCTTATTTCTATGAGGACAAGCCCAAGTATTGCAGTTGTTACAAATGTTTCCCCAAATCACCTTGATATGCACAAGGATATGCAGGAATATGTTGACTCCAAAAGGAATGTTTTGTTGCATCAAAGTGCCTTTTCCAAGGCAGTTCTAAACCTTGATAATGAAATTTCAAACTCCTTTTCAGACGATGTTAGGGGATGCCTTGCAAAGTTCAGCAGACAGAGTACTGTTGATAACGGAGCATTTTTAAGGGATAATAAAATAATCTACTCCGATTACGGCAAGAAAACCGAGATTATTGACATCAACGATATTTTTATTCCGGGTATGCACAATGTAGAAAACTATATGGCGGCTATATCTGCCGTTTGGGGTATTGTAGATGTTGACACCATAAGACAGGTGGCAAAGACCTTTACAGGTGTTGAGCACAGGGCTGAGTTTGTAAGAGAGTTTAACGGTGTTAAGTACTATAACGACTCAATAGCATCAAGCCCAACAAGAACAGCATCAGGTACACTTTCACTTTATGACGAAAAGATTATCTTAATTGCCGGCGGTTACGACAAAAACCTTGACTATACCGACCTTGGTGAAATCATCTGTAACAAGGTTAAAGTACTTATTCTTATGGGCAACACAGCCGAAAAAATAGAAAAAGCAACAAAAAGTGCAAGTTCCTACAAAGAAAACGAGCCTGTTATTGTAAGGGTTTCTAATATGGAGGAGGCTGTAAACAAGGCTAAGGAATTGGCAGTTAAGGGTGACAGAGTATCACTTTCTCCTGCAAGTGCAAGTTTTGATTTGTACAAAAACTTTATGGAGAGAGGTATTCACTTCAAAAACATAGTGAACAGCCTGAAATGATAAAATATATTGAAAATGAAAGCTTGCTTTCACAAATTATAGACAGCTTTGAAAACCACGATACCTTTTTGACTAAAATTAATTCTGTTTTTAAAGCCTACGGTATAGGCGTAAGGGGTATAGACTTTTGGTTTCAGCAAAATCAAAATAAATACACTGCTTTAATACTAAAAACTGACGGTAATATTGTGCTTTACTTAACAGAAAATACAGATATTACAGAACTATCAGAGTTTATTAATGTGATAGGCTATTCCTCTGTACTTTTTGATAACAACTGTAATTTGCAATTATCAGGGAGCAGTCAGTCGCAGGGAATAATAATGAAACTTTGTGAAAAGCAAACTTCTAATAAAAGTGATTCAGTCATTAACATATGTAATGAAGATAACTACAAAAAGGTGTACGAATTTTTCAATTCTATAAACTGTGACGATGTGAAAATAAACTCCTATGGTGACTTTGCAACAGATTTATTTTCTAAGGTGAGATGCGGTGTAAGCAAGGTGTTTTCGATATATGAAAAGGATAAAATTATATCCTGTATGATTGCAACAGGGGATAAAATTAACACAATAATCGGTCCTGTTGCAACATCAAAGGAATTTCAAAACTGCGGTTTAGGGAGAAATTTAATCTACTCTGTTGATGACGCACAAAATGTTTATCTATATTGCAATGATGATGAACACACACAGATATATAGGAAAATGGGTTTTGTCCCCAGTGGAGAATGGAAGGAAATTTATAGATGAGTTTTTTTGATTTTGACGAAAGAGTGTTAAAGCTTTCTGAAAATGCAATGGAGAATTGCAAGGATATTCTTAAAAACATTGAGGATATTCAAGAATACAACCAAAATAAAATGCTAAAGGCTTTTCAAAGCTGTAAGGTTTCCGAAAGTCACTTTGCCGATAGCACAGGCTACGGTTACAGCGACTGGGGCAGGGAAGTGCTTGACAAGGTTTATGCCACAGCCTTTGGCGCAGAGGACGCCCTTGTAAGACAGGGATTTCAGTCAGGTACTCACGCACTTACAGTTGCACTTTTCGGTATGCTAAGACCGGGCGACACTATGCTTTCAGTTGCAGGAATACCATACGATACAATCAGAAGTGTTATAGGCATAGAGGGAGATTATTCCGGCTCACTTAAGGACTTTGACATTCACTATGACGAAGTTCCCCTTGCCGGTGATGATGTTGATTATAATTCTTTAGAAGAAAAATTAAAGTCAAAGCCTAAAATGGCATACATTCAGCGTTCAAGGGGTTATTCACTGCGTAAGGCTTTGACAATTTCCGATATTAAAAAAATATGCGAAGTTGTTAAAAGGGTATCGCCTGATACAATAATAATGGTTGATAACTGCTACGGCGAATTTGTAGAAAAATACGAGCCTGTTCAGGTTGGAGCAGACATTATGGCAGGTTCCCTCATCAAAAATGCGGGTGGAGGAATTGCCCCCACAGGAGGCTACATAGCAGGCAGAGCCGACCTTGTTGAGCAGTGCAGTTACCGCCTTACCACCCCAGGTACAGGCAGAGAATTAGGTGCAACAATAAGCACAAAAAGAGAAATGTTTATGGGCGCTTTCAATTCTCCTCACATCACAGGAGAGGCACTAAAAACGGCTGTGTTTGCCTGTGCGTTGTTTAAGGAGATGGGCTACGGAGTTTCCCCCGACCTTCAGGAAACAAGGGGAGATATTGTTCAGGCTATTCTCCTTGAAAATGAAGAAAACCTAATTGAATTTTGCAAGGGAATTCAGTCAGGCTCACCTGTTGACAGCTATGTAACACCTGTACCCGACGATTTACCCGGTTACGACAGCAAGGTAATTATGGCAGCAGGAGCCTTTACCCTTGGTTCAAGCATAGAACTTTCGGCAGACGCACCGTTAAGAGAACCCTTTGCAGTGTGGATGCAAGGAGCATTCAACTTCCACAGCGGTAAAACAGGTGTAATGCTTGCGGCGAATAGGATTATTAATAAAACAACCAATTAAGAAAAAAGTCCAAAATATCAAAGATTTGTTTTAAAATATGTTCGGTTAAGGAGTTGAATTTATGCTTTTGTATCACGGAAGTAATGTGGAGGTTAATGAACCTAAATTAATACCGTCAAAAAGATTATTGGATTTTGGTGCAGGTTTTTACTTAACTAGTGATTTTGAACAGGCTAAAAAGTGGGCCTTACGCACTACTAATAACCGTGAAACAGGTGTACCCACTGTTTCAGTTTTTGAGGTTGATGAAAATTCTCTCAAAGGCTTGAAATTGCTTTGTTTTAAAACTGCTGATATTGATTGGCTTAGGTTTATTTCAGCAAACAGAACAGGCAGACAAGTGGATAAAGAATATGATGTAGTAATTGGTCCTGTTGCAAACGATCAGGCGATCAGAACTGTAAATAACTACCTTAGAGGCTACTTTCCTGAGGATGTTGCAATTAAATTGCTTCTTCCTCAAAAATTAAAAGATCAGTATGCCTTCCGAACAGAAAAGTCCATAAATCTTTTGAAATTTACGGAGGTGAGAAATGTATGAAGCGTTTAGAACCTGAAATAATTGATTATTATAATGCTGAAGTTGTTAAGATGATATCAGAAAAATATGGCTACAGTTATATGGATGCCCTCAGACAATTCGTTTCTTCAAAAACCCACGAAATGCTTGAAAATGAAGAATGTGGACTGACTTCATTTGGTGCCGGTGCAATATTTGAAATTTGGGAAACCGAAAAAGTTACCGGTGACCCCAAAAAATCTATCTATATACGAGGTGAGTAATATGCCTGAGGAAATGAGTTTTTTTATATATTTACTTGAATTTTATGCAGGATATAAAAATATGAAAACAGGTGATGTACTTAAGGAATGGGATAACCACGGTATTACTCAAAAGATTTATGATAACTATTGGGGTTATCACACCGAGCATATAGAAAACGCATATATGGATATTGATAGCTTGCTTGCCACAGGTAAACACGCTTGGTAATTGCAGATTTCAACAAACTATTTTCAAAACTCATTCAAGAGAAAAAACGGAGTTGTCGCAAAATCACTTTGTTACGACAACTCCGTTTTAATTATTTCTTGTTATTTTTACCCCTTAAATATCTAAAAAATTCATCAAAAAGCTTTAGTGACTCTTCCTCTAAATACCCGCCGGAATATTCTACATTAAAATTATTTTTCATCTTTAAAACATCAATTTCAGAACCACAGGCACCGTACTTATTGTCATATGCTCCAAAGTATATCTGTGGTATTCTTGCGTTTACAATTGCACCGGCACACATGGGGCAAGGCTCCATTGTAACATACATTTCGCATTGCCAAAGTCGCCATCCGCCTAAGATTTTACAAGCCTTGTCTATTGCAAGTATCTCTGCGTGATGAAGTGCGTTTTTGGAAAGCTCCCTGTCGTTATGTGCTTTTGCTATTATGTTTCCGTCTTTAACAATTACCGCCCCAACAGGCACTTCGTTCTTCTCTAAAGCAAGTTTACCCTGAAGAAGAGCCTCTTTCATAAAAATTTCATTATACATACCCAAACAAAACACCTAAAGCATAAATAATATAGAAGGATACAAATATTATCATTCCAGGATTAGTCAAAAAGGCTGTGATTTTATCCTTGGTTTTAAGGCATAAGATTTCCTTACTGCTTTGGAATTTTAAGTCAAAGCCCTTTTTGCAAAGGATTATAATTGCAATAAACCCCAAAATGGTCAGTGTCATAACAATCATTGTTGACACAAAATCGTAAACACCCTTTGATGTGTATTCTTTGATGCAGTCTAACAAAACTGATGTTCCGTTATTTAGTAGATGGAGCAGTATTGACGGTATAATGGAATTTGTCTTTACAACAAGTACAGCACATACAAGTCCTACAATAAAGGCAAAGGGTATTTGAACAAAATTTCCGTGAATAATACCGAAAAGCATTGATGAAACAAGTATTGCAAAACCGTCACCATATTGTCTTAGAAAATTCAGTACAATACCTCTAAATGCGATTTCCTCGGTAATTGCAGGAATAATTGCAATACATATAAAGTAGATTATTTGTTCCTTTGGTGTCTTTGCCTCTGTGACTAAACCTGATTTATTTTCAAGCCCAAACAGACTTAAATTACTGCTTAACAGTGAAACAGCGTAGTTGGATATAGTACAAATTGCATATCCGCCTATTACAAGGAGAGGGATATTATATTTTCCTTTACCTCTCACAGGCAGAGCATCCGACAACTTAAATTTGAATATTAAACAGAAAATAACCGGCACAATAAAAAATCCCAAAAACTCCAAAATACCGTTTAAAAGGTAGTATATAGGGTAGGAAATTCCGCCGATGCCTGTTTTACCTGTAATGTCCACATTGCCTGTGAACATTAAAATTAAGGATAAAAGCATTGCAAAACCATTCATTGCAATAGTGGTTATGAATAGCAAAAATCCTATCTTGTTGCAGGATTTTCGTATTAATTTTTTCTCGTATTTTTTTCTGTTATTTAGATTTATCTGATTTATTTTTTCCAAATCATCTCTATAATAAGCGTTCATACTGTTTTCCTCTGTAAATTTACTGGTATTATTTTATCAAAAATAAATATAAATGTCAAAAAATACTTGACAAAATAAATGCACTCATATATAATAGTCGAGTAAAAGAAAGAAAGGCAGTTATGCTTTCACCTACGGGGTGCCGTCTGCGTGGGTCAATACTTATTCACAAGACTTATTTTTGTAGTGTTTTTGTATTGTAGCGGACGGAGTTATCTGTCCGCTTTTATTATTTCTTTTTAATTTCTTTTGGGGGGAATCGAAAATCAGCAACAAGAAACTACAAATTAACGAGGAAGTTCGTGACAAGGAAGTAAGGCTTATCGGTGCCGACGGTGAACAGCTCGGCATTATGTCTTCCGAAAAGGCTTTCAATATTGCAGTAGAGAGTAACCTTGACTTAGTTAAGATTGCTCCACAGGCAAAACCACCTGTGTGCAAGGTTATGGACTATGGTAAGTATCGTTTTGAACAGGCTAAGAGAGAGAAAGAGAATAAGAAAAACCAGCGTACAATCGACATTAAGGAAGTAAGACTTTCTTTAAACATTGATGTACACGATTTCAACACAAAGCTTAACAACGCTCTTAAGTTCATTAAAAAAGGCGATAAGGTTAAGGTTTCTATTCGTTTCAGAGGCAGAGAAATGGGTCATCCCGAACAGGGCTACAACACCATGAAAAGATTTGCCGATGCTTGCGAAGAGGTTGCTGTTGTTGAGAAACCTGCAAAGCTGGAGGGAAGAAATATGTTAATGTTTCTTGCCCCTAAGACAAATAAGTAATTTTTAAGGAGGATTTTCATAATGGGAAAGATTAAGACACATAGCGGTGCAAAAAAGAGATTTAAGCTTTCTAAGAACGGCAAGGTTATCCGTGCTCACGCTAACAAACAGCATATCTTGAACAAAAAGAACACTAAGCGTAAGAGAGGTCTAAGACAGACCTGTGTAGCTGACAAGACAAATACAGCTCAAATCAAGAGATTGATTCCTTACAAATAATCAATCAAACAAAATTTTTAACTTAGCGAATAACGGAGGTAAGATATAAATGGCACGTGTAAAAGGCGCGATGATGACTCGCAAAAGAAGAAACAAAACTTTAAAGCTGGCTAAGGGTTACTATGGTGCTAAGAGCAAGCACTTTAAGATGGCTAAACAGCAGGTAATGAAGTCCGGTAACTATGCATATATCGGTCGTAAGCAGAAGAAGAGAGATTTCAGAAGACTCTGGATCACAAGAATTTCTGCAGCTTGCAAGGCTAACGGTACAAATTACAGCACATTTATGAACGGCCTTAAGAAGGCAGGTATTGACCTTAACAGAAAGATGCTTTCTGAGATTGCTATTTCTGACCCTGCTTCTTTTGCAAGCCTTGTAGAAAAAGTAACAAAAGCTTAAGTACTATGCGTTTGGGTTTTACTCAAACGCTTTTACTATTTTTTATGAGGAACAGTTGAGGGTAAAAAGATGAAATTTGTAAATAGCAGGGATAATTCTGTTGTTAAGCATATACATAAGCTTATTAAGCAAAAAAAGTACAGACTAAAAAGCAAACAGTTCGTTGCAGAGGGCTTAAGAATTTGCCAGGATGTATTAATATCCGACAGAAGGGCAGATATTTTTGTTTCCTCCGAAAGCTTTTACACAAGGAATATGGAGCTGTGCAAAAGACTTGAGGATATAGCGGAGGAATCTGTTGTCGTACCTAACAGCCTGTTTAATGTTTTGTCCGACACAAAATCACCTCAGGGTGTGCTTATGGTGATGAAAACACTTGACAAAAACATTGATATTGATAAAATTGATTATGATGGCAAGTATGTACTTCTTGAGAATGTCCAAAATCCCGAAAATATTTCGACTGTTTTAAGGTCTGCCGACGCATTCAACATAAGAGGTGTGTTTATCACATCTGACTCCTGTGATGTTTACAGCCCAAAGGTTGTAAGGGGAAGTATGGGGGCAATTTTCAGAGTTCCTTTCTATATAATCGATTCTGCCTCAAGCTTTATATCAAACGAGTTTAACCGCTTTGGCAAATCCTTTGCAGCTTGCCTAACAAGTGATGCACAACATCTTGGAGATTTTTCTTTCCCTCAAAATTCCCTTGTTGCAATCGGCAACGAGGCAAACGGACTTAGCAAACAGACAATAAACGCTTGTAATCATCAGGTTATTGTTCCTATGTCGGGAAAGATTGATTCTCTCAACGCAGGTGTTGCCGCAAGTATTATTATGTGGGAAATGTCTAAAGATGAATAACACTCGTTATTATATATGGCTTAGCCTGTGCCTTGGATACGGCAGTATGAAAATCAAAAAGATTTATGACCTTGGAATATACACCGATATGTCCTCACTTTACAATGGCGGTGATTTTGAGTGGAAGTTTCTGGGGATTTTTTCTGATAAAGAAATTGACAAAATGCACTCAACACCTATTGAAAAGGCAGATGAAATCATTAAGGAATGTAATGACCTTGGCTACCAGATTTATGCTATTGATGATGAGAGGTATCCTCAGTGCCTGAGGAATATCCATAATCCACCTGCTGTAATCTATGTTTCCGGTTATCTTCCAAGGGTAGATAATTTGCTTACAATAGGCATTGTAGGCACACGAAACGCATCTTCCTACGGCAAAAAGGTTGCTTACAGTATCTCTTACAATCTTGCTAAGAAGAAAGTAACCATTGTAAGCGGAGGCGCTTTAGGGATTGACAGCTCAGCCCATACAGGCGCACTAAATGCCGACGCAATAACCATTTGCGTTTTGGGTTGCGGAATAAACTATCCCTATCTTGTACAAAATGAACCTATGAGAAAGGCTATCACCGCAAGAGGTTGCCTTATCACCGAGTATCCTCCGGGTACAGAGGCATTACCACATCATTTTGTAGCACGAAACCGTATTATTTCTGCCCTTTCAAAGGGTTTGCTTGTGGTTGAAGCAGGTAAGAAAAGCGGTTCCTTACACACAGCGTCCTTTGCAAATGACCAGGGAAAGGCTGTTTTTGCTGTTATGGGCAACATTAACAGTATACACTCTATGGGTTCAAACGAGCTTATTAAGGACGGTGCTGTTCCGGTAACCACATATTTGGACATCCTAAAATACTTTAATGAATATAATGATTTAGAAGTGTACGAGGATGACGAGTATGACATTCCCGACGGGAAAATACTTAAAATTCCTGCGAAAAAATCAAAGGAAAAAGAAGAAAAAGAATTTATAACAGGTCATAGGTATGATGTAGAACTGGACGAAAAAACCAGTATTGTATATCACACCTTGGGAAGTACCCCGATGCACATTGATGATGTAGCCGAGAAAAGCGGATTGCCGGTTTTCAAGGTTTCGGGTATTCTCACAAATTTAGAAATGAAAAATCTCATTGTTTCCCTAAAGGGAAGACAATATAAAATAAAGTAACTATCGGAGGATAGAGTAAATATGTCAAAATTAGTAATAGTGGAGTCACCTGCTAAGGCTAAAACAATAAAAAAATATTTGGGTAAGGACTTTGAGGTTGTTGCCTCAATGGGTCATGTGCGTGATTTGCCAAAGGCTCGTTTGGCTGTTGACATAAAGAATAATTATGCCCCAAAATATTCTATTATAAAGGGAAAGGAAAAGCTGGTTGACGAGCTAAAGTCTTTAGCCGGTAAAAGTGACGAAATTTTCCTTGCAACTGACCCCGACCGTGAGGGAGAGGCAATTTCTTGGCATCTTGCATACATTTTAGGACTCAATTTAGATGACAAGAACCGTGTTGAATTTAACGAAATCACAAAAACAGGTGTAAAAAACGGAATGGAGCATCCCCGTTCCATTGATATAGATTTAGTAAATGCACAGCAGGCAAGAAGAATTCTTGACAGGCTTGTGGGCTACAAGCTCAGTCCATTTGTAAGCCAGAAAATTAGAAGAGGACTTTCTGCCGGTCGTGTTCAGTCAGTGGCATTAAAGCTGATTGTTGACAGAGAAAATGAAATAAGAGCCTTTAAGCCTGAGGAATACTGGTCAATTGACGCAAAAATGTCACCAAAATCCAGTCGAAAGGTGTTTAATGCAGCCTTGGCAACAGGCAAAGACGGCAAAAAGATTAAAATCTCCAACAAGGAAGAGGCAGACAAAATCCTTGATGAAATCAAGGATGCCGAATTTATTGTAACAAAAGTAAGGAATGGCACAAGGAAAAAGTCACCATATCCGCCATTTATAACCTCCACCCTCCAACAGGAGGCATCAAGAAAGCTTGGCTATCAGTCAAGACGAACAATGAAAATTGCTCAGGAGCTGTATGAAGGTGTTGATGTAGAGGGCTACGGTACAACTGGTCTTATCACATATATGAGAACCGACTCCCTGAGAATTTCCAACGACGCAGTTGCAGAGGTTACAAGTTATATCAAAGAAAACTTCGGGGAAGAATACCTGCCTGAAAAGCCAAGATTTTATAAGTCCCGTTCCAATGCACAGGACGGTCACGAGGCTATTCGTCCTGCAATTCCTTCACTTTCACCTGAAAAGGTTAAGTCCAGCCTTACAATAGAACAGTATAAGCTGTATAAGCTGATTTGGGAAAGATTCACAGCCTGTCAGATGGCTGACTGTATCCACAAGACAACTCAGGCTGAAATCACAGCAAACGGATATGTATTTAAGGCATCAGGCTACAGAGTTGACTTTGACGGCTACACAAAGCTGTATGTTGACAGCAGTGATGCAGAGGGTACAAAGGAAAAGCAGCTTCCTCCACTTGAAAAGGAAATGCCTGTAAAGGTTAAGGAAATTGTACCTAATCAGCACTTTACCCAGCCACCTGCAAGGTTTACCGAGGCATCATTAATTAAGGCGCTTGAAGAAAACGGAATCGGTCGTCCGTCAACATATGCCGCAACAATTACCACAATCACAAGCCGTGAATATGTTAAGAGAGAGGCAAAGGCTTTAATCCCAACAGAGCTTGGCGAGGCACTTGTTAATCTCTTGAAGGAGCGTTTCCCTAAAATCGTAAATGTTAAATTCACAGCCCAAATGGAAGATGATTTGGATGTGGTTGAGCATGGCGAAAAGGAATGGGTTGAACTCCTTGACAACTTCTATGTTGACTTTGAAAAAACTCTTAAAAAGGCAAAGACCGATATGGAAGGTGTTAAGATTAAGCTGAAAGAGGACGAAACCGACATTGTCTGTGAGCTTTGCGGAAGAAAGATGGTTGTCAAGGTTGGCAGATACGGTAAGTTTATTGCCTGTCCCGGTTATCCCGAATGTAAGAACATCAAAAAGTATGTAGAAAAAATCGGCGTCAGCTGTCCAAAGTGCGGCGGCGAGGTTATAACCCGCAAAACCAAAAAGGGCAAGATTTTCTACGGATGCAGTAATTACCCTGACTGTAACTATATGTCTTGGTATGAGCCTGTAAACGAAAAGTGTCCTCAATGCGGAGAGATACTCTATAAAAAGAAGGGTAAAAAGCAGACAATCTTCTGTGCAAAAGAGGGTTGTGGCTACACAAAGTCATAATGCAGAAAAATATGCAGATAAATATAATCGGTGGCGGACTTGCAGGGTGTGAGGCATCATATCAGGTTGCTAAAAGAGGAATTAAAGTAAACCTATACGATATGAAACCTGAAAAGCTAAGTCCTGCCCACCATTCAACAAAATTATGTGAGCTTGTTTGCTCCAACAGTCTAAAGGCTGCTCGTCTTGAAAGTGCGGCAGGTATGCTCAAGCAGGAGATGAGAATGTTAGATTCTCTCCTTATGAGATGTGCCGACAAGACAACTGTACCTGCCGGTGGAGCATTGGCAGTTGACCGTGAGCTTTTTTCGGATATGGTAAATGAAGAAATTAAAAATAATCCTCTCATTACCGTTATTAATGAAGAAGTTAAGGAGATTCCCGACGGTGTAACAATAGTTGCATCAGGCCCCTTAACATCAGAGCCATTGTCAGATACAATAAAGAATATGTTTGGGGATTCACTGTCATTTTACGATGCCGCCGCACCTATTGTCAGGTTTGACACCATTGATATGAACAAGGCTTTCTTTGCATCAAGGTATGGCAAGGGTGACGGTGACGACTACATCAACTGCCCTATGAACAAAGAGGAATACGATAGGTTTTACGAGGAGCTTGTAAGTGCCCAGCGTGCTCCTGTTCACGACTTTGATGTAATGAATCCAAAGGTTTACGAGGGCTGTATGCCCATTGAGGTTATGGCTCAAAGGGGACACGACACCATAAGATTCGGTCCTATGAAGCCCGTTGGTTTAACCGACCCTGCAACAGGTCACAGACCATGGGCTGTGGTACAGCTCCGCAAGGAAAACAGTGCAGGAGCAATGTACAACTTAGTTGGTTTTCAGACAAATCTTAAATTTCCCGAGCAAAAGAGAGTTTTCTCTATGATTCCCGGACTTGAAAATGCCGAATTTGTAAGGTACGGCGTTATGCACCGCAATACTTTTATCAATTCACCAAAGGTGCTTTCAAGCGATTATTCTGTAAAAGAAAATAAAAACCTGTTCTTTGCAGGTCAAATAACAGGTGTAGAGGGATATATGGAGTCAGCCTCCTCAGGTCTTATTGCGGGTATTAATGCGTCATTAAGACTAATGGGTAAAGAAACTGTTACATTGCCACAGGAAACTATGATAGGCGCTTTGTCACGGTATATCAGTGACGAAACAGTAACAAAGTTCCAACCGATGGGTGCAAATCTTGGAGTACTTCCCGAGCTTCTTAACCGTCCAAGAGATAAAAAAGAAAGGGCAAAGGCATATTCCGACAGAGCCTTTAGTGCATTGGAGAATTTTATTAATACAAGGGGTTTATAATGAAAATAGTAGTTGACGCTTTCGGAGGAGATAATGCTCCTCTTGAAATAATAAAGGGTGCTATACTTGCACAGCAAAAGTTTAATATAGATATCTGCCTTACAGGCAGCGAAAGCATCATTAAAAAGGTAGCAAAGGAAAATAACCTTGACATCAGTAATTTTTCTATTGTTGATACACCTGATGTTATCCCCGTTGACCAAACCCCAAATGACATTATGAAGGAGTACAGCAATTCTTCAATGGCACTTGGTCTTAAAATGGTAGCAAATGACGAGGCTGACGGTTTTATATCCGCCGGTAACAGCGGTGCTCTTTGTGTTGGCGGTACTCTTATGGTTAAGCGACTAAAGGGCGTTAAGCGTCCCGGCTTTGCACCACTTCTCCCAACAATGAACGGTAAAATGTTTATGATTATTGACGGTGGAGCAAACCTTGATGCAAGACCTGAAATTTTAAGGCAATTCGGAATTTTAGGCTCCCTCTATATGGAAAATGTTATGAAGATTTCATCCCCAAGGGTTGCTCTTGCAAATGTTGGTACAGAGAGCCACAAGGGCGGAGATTTGCAGAGAGAGGCATATGCACTTTTAAAGGAAAGTCCCATCAACTTTATCGGAAATGTGGAAAGCAGAGAAATTTCCGAGGGTGCTTGTGATGTTTATGTTTGCGACGGTTTTACAGGTAATCTTATCCTTAAAAACTACGAGGGTGTTGCAAAATCTGTAAGCAAGTCCGTTGTTAATATCTTCAAAAAGAATATTAAAACAAAAATCGGTGCATTGCTTGTTTATAAGGACCTTATGAAGTTTAAGGACAGTATGAATGCAGACATCTACGGCGGTGCTCCAATTTTAGGCATTAAAAAGCCTGTGTTTAAGGCTCACGGAAGTTCTAATGCAAACGCAATATTCCACGCAATCAGAATTATGATTGACTACATAAACGCAAATGTGCCACAGAAGATAGAAGAATCATTTAACAAAATAAAGGAACAGCAAAATGGATGAATTAGAGAAGAAAATTAATTATCATTTCAAAAATAAGGAACTCCTCACAGAGGCGTTAACTCATTCTTCTTATGCCAATGAGCATAAGAAGATGCACCTTAAATATAATGAGAGATTGGAATTTTTAGGTGATGCTGTACTTTCAATTTCCGTCTCTGATTATATTTTCAAGAATTGCCCTAATTACCCCGAGGGGGACTTAACAAAGCTTAGGGCGTCCCTCGTGTGCGAAAAAACACTTTTTATCTTTGCAAAAGAGATAGAGTTAGGCAAACATATTCTCCTTAGCAACGGAGAAAAAAAGGGTGGCGGAGCAGAAAGACCGTCAATACTCTCAGATGCCTTTGAGGCATTAATCGCCGCAATCTACCTTGACGGCGGTATGGAAGAGGCAAGGAAATTTGTACTGTCTTTCGTTGTTCCTGAAATAAAAAATCACAGTGTAGGCTTTGTATTTAGGGACTACAAAACAAAGCTACAGGAGATTATTCAAAGAAATCCCGGAGAAAAACTAAACTATGTTTTGGTTGACGAATCCGGCCCCGACCACAACAAGCACTTTGTTGTTGAGGTGCATCTCAACAGCAATGTTATCGGCAAGGGCGGCGGAAGAAGTAAAAAAGAGGCTGAACAACAGGCGGCAAGAGAAGCTTTGGAGTTGATGGGATATTAAACATTCTAATATTTCGATTTTTGTACCTCATAACGGATGCCCCCATCAATGTGTTTTCTGCAATCAATCAAACATCACAGGACAAACCTGTCAGCCAAATGCCGATGATGTAGTTTCTGCAATAGAAACAGCCGTTAAAAGCGGTGTTGACACAAAAAATACCGAAATAGCTTTCTTTGGCGGCAGCTTTACAGCCATTGACAGGGAATATATGATTTCTCTTTTAGATGCCACAAAGCCGGACATAAAGGATTTTTACGGTATAAGATGCTCAACAAGACCTGATGCAATTGATAGTGATGTTTTATCACTTCTAAAAAGCTATGGCGTAACCTCAATTGAGCTTGGTGCACAGTCAATGTCCGACAGGGTGCTTGAGTTAAACGAAAGAGGTCATACATCAGTTGATGTAGAAATAGCGTCAAAACTAATTAAGGAAAAAGGCTTTTCTTTAGGTCTGCAAATGATGACGGGTATGTACGGCAGTAATCCTGATTTGGATTTGGATACAGCAGAAAAAATTGCAAAACTTTCCCCCGATACAGTAAGGGTTTATCCCACAATCACAATGAAGAACACTCCACTTGCACACCTTTACAATAGCGGAAAGTATGTTCCTTATGATGAAGAAACTACCGTTGAGGTCTGCTCCAAGGTGTTAAGTCTTTTTTATAACAACAAAATTGATGTTATTAGGGTTGGACTCCACTATTCCAACGATCTTGTAAACAACAGAATTGCCGGATATTATCATCCGGCATTTAGAGAGATATGCGAAAGTAAAATATTTTTTGATTCAGCATATAAAGAGATTAATAAATATCCAAAAGGAAAATATATTGTTTTTGTAGCCAAAGGCTTTGTTTCAAAGGCTGTGGGGCAAAAAAAGAACAATATCAAGAAATTTTTTCAGTTGGGTTATGATGTAAAGATTAAGGAAAATCCTAACTTAAAGGATTTTGAATTTATAATTGAAGCAGAGAAATGAGGTGACTTATGCTTCTCAAATCATTAGAATTACACGGATTTAAAACTTTTCCCGATAAAATAAAACTTACCTTTGACCACGGTATTACATCTATTGTAGGACCTAACGGTTCGGGCAAAAGTAACATAAGTGACGCAATCCGTTGGGTGCTTGGCGAACAGTCTGCAAAGACCCTTAGATGCTCCAAAATGGAGGATGTTGTATTCAACGGTACTGATAAAAGAAAAAAGACAGGCTATGCCGAGGTAACTCTCACAATCGACAACAGTGACAGAGTGTTGCAGTTTGACGGTGACGAGGTTGCCGTTACACGAAGATACTACCGCAGCGGCGAAAGCGAATACCTGATTAACAAAGCCACAGTCAGACTTCGTGACATCAACGAGCTGTTTATGGACACAGGTCTTGGTCGTGACGGTTATTCAATGATAGGTCAAGGTAAAATCGACAGCATTGTTGCGTCAAAAAGCGAAGAGAGAAGAGAAATTTTTGAGGAAGCCTCAGGGATTTCAAGATATAGATACAGAAAAACCGAAGCAGAACGAAAGCTGAAAAATACAGAAGAAAATCTCGTCAGACTTCGTGACATTGTAGGTGAGTTAGAGGGAAGAGTTGGCCCCCTTAAAACCCAGTCCGACAAGGCAGAAAGATTCCTTTTGCTGTCAGAGGAGAAAAAGGGTCTTGAAATTGCCCTTTGGCTTGAAACCCTTAATAAATCCTCACAGGTTATCAGGGAGCAGGAGGACAAAATCGACATTCAGCGTTCACAGTACGAGGATGCAGAAAGACAGCTTTCAAACATCAATGCCGAAACAGAGATGCTCTACCTTAGGAACGGTGAAATTTCCTCAAAAATCGACTCAATCAGGAGGAATATTTCTCACTTTGAGTCAGAGGTCAGCAGTAACAACGCATTGATTTCCGTAGCAGAAAACGACATTGACCATAACGAAGAAACCATTGAAAGACTTAACAGCGAGATTGAACAGCTTGATGTTAATTTTGCAGAGGTTGAAAGTCAAATCGAGGAAAAGAAACAGCAGATTGAAGGTTTAAAGGCTAAAATTGAAGAAAAGCAAAAGGAATACAACGATGTTTCAAATGACCTTAACACAATCAGCATAAGCGCCTCACGAAGCGGTGATAAGCTTCAGGAGCTTAATACAAAGCTTTCAGAACTTTCTCAAAAGTCGGCTGATGCAAAGGTTGTACTTTTGACAAGTGATTCAACAATAAATGAACTTAACGATAGAATAAACGCATTAAAGATAAGTGCTGACGAAAAAAATTCCGACCTTGTTTCCACAGAGGAAATGCTAAGGGATTATGAAAGCAAAGGTAAAGAAACTGCCCAGAAGGTAGAAAGCGTTGGCAACACTATCAAAGGTCTTGAACTCAAGCTTCAAAATCTACAGAATAAGAAGGAAACTCTAAAAACCGAGGCTGACAACCTTACCCTTGATTCGCAGGAACTCCTTAGAAGAGCGAATATCCTTGAGGATTTAGAAAAAAATCTTGAGGGCTTTTCCCACAGCGTAAAGGCTGTTATGAATATGTCAAAGCAGGGTAAGCTGGGCGGTATTCACGGACCTGTTTCAAGAATAATCAATGTACCGAATGAGTACGCTGTTGCCATTGAAACTGCCTTGGGCGGTGCAATGCAGAACATTGTAACAGGCAACGAGGAGGACGCCAAAAGGGCAATCAGAGCCTTAAAGGAAAACAAGGGTGGTAGGGCGACATTTTTGCCCATCGCCACTATAAAACCGAGAACACTAAACGAAAAGGGCATTGAAGATTGCTACGGCTTTGTAGGCGTTGCATCCGACCTTTGCGACTGTAAAAATGAATACAAGGGAATACTTCAAAATCTCCTTGGCAAGATAGTTATTGCAGAGGAGCTTAATTCCGCTGTTTCAATAGCAAAAAAATATTCCTACCG
The DNA here is from genome assembly GCA_029225165.1 of Oscillospiraceae bacterium. GTDB lineage: Bacteria > Bacillota > Clostridia > Oscillospirales > Acutalibacteraceae > Ruminococcoides. The sequence continues at coordinate 2,706 of JAQXVY010000015.1, read as the reverse complement.
TTTCAGGGTTGTAACCCTTGACGGACAGGTTGTAAATGCCGGCGGTTCCTTAACAGGCGGTTCCCTCAACAAGAAAACAGGACTGCTTTCAAGAGCAGGAGAAATAGAAAAGTACCGAAATGAGGCAAACAAGCTTTCTGAAAAAGCAGATGATGCAAGAGAAAGATTTGAAAAATGCCAACAGGAGTACGGAAAGTACGAGGCTGAACTATTTGGCACAAGGACAGAGCTTTCCAATCAACAACAGGAGCTTATAAGATTTAGAACTGAATACAAGGCTTGTCAAAACGAAGTGGAAAATCTTAAGGCAACACTTAAGAATATCCAAAATGAAATTGATGAGGATAATAAAAAAATCCTTGATTTACAGTCGGATAAAAACACAGCATCCCAAGAATTTGACAGCCTTGAAAAAGAGATTGCAGAGATTGAAAAGACAATTTCCTCAATCACAGGGGATAGGCTATCATTTACAGAACAACGAGAAGAGCTTTCCGAAAAATTGCAAAATATTCGCCTTGAAATTGTCACATACGAAAAGGACTGCGAGGCTTTACACAGTGAAATAATTATTTCCGAAAGCAATAATTCCGGTCAAAATATGCGAAAGGCAGACTTAAACAGGCAGATAGAGTCCGTCAATGCAAACATTGAGATAATCAAAAAGAAGATTGAAAACTATGAAAAAATCTCGAATACATACAAGGACAAAATCCTTGAGGCACAGGATAGTATCGAAAAACTAAATTCCGAAAGAGCTGAATTTGAGAAAAAGACAGTTAATCTTCGTCAAAAGGAAAAGGACTTAAATTCCACAAGGGAAATTTCAGGCAGAGAGCTTGCCCGACTTGAGGAGCGGAAAATCAACCTTCAAAAGCAGTATGACGACATTGTTTCAAAGCTTTGGGAGGAGTATGAGCTTAGCAAAAGGCAGGCGGAGGAAATCTCCATTGAAATTGATAATGTTCAAGAGGCTAAAAAGCGACTTAACGAGATTAAGTCAGGCATAAAAAGTCTTGGCTCGGTCAATGTTTCAGCCATTGAGGAGTACAAGGAGGTTTCCGAAAGATACGATTTCCTCAGTGCTCAGGTTGACGATGTAGAAAAATCAAAGAGTGAAATCGAAAAGCTGATAAACAGCCTTACAAAGCAGATGAAAGAGGCTTTTATTGAGAGCTTTTACGAAATTAACAAGAATTTCGGCGAAACCTTTAAGGAACTTTTCGGCGGAGGTACGGCATCTCTAAAACTTGCCGACCCCGAGGATATTCTCAACAGCGGTATTGACATTATCGCTCAACCTCCGGGAAAAATTGTTGTTCACCTTGAGGCTTTGTCAGGCGGCGAAAAAGCACTTGTGGCAATAGCACTTTACTTCTCAATTATGAAGGTTCGTCCTGCTCCTTTCTGCGTAATGGACGAAATCGAAGCGGCTCTTGATGATGTAAATGTTGACAGGTTCGCATCATATATGAGAAGACTTACCGAGAAAACACAGTTTATCCTAATCACCCACAGGCGTGGTACAATGGAAGAGGCTGATGTTCTCTACGGCGTCACAATGCAGGATGAGGGTATCTCCAAGCTTCTTGAACTTCGTGCATCTGAGGTTGCATCCAAGCTTGGTATGAAAGCAAATTAATAAAGATTAGTTACAGAGGTCAAAATTATGGGACTATTTAAAAAAATCAAAGAGGGTTTAAAAAAGACAAGGGACAGCGTTGTGGGTCAAATTGACTCAATGCTGAAATCCTTTACAAAAATTGACGAGGAGCTTTTTGAGGAGCTTACAGAACTGCTTGTTATGGGTGATGTTGGAGTTACCACAGCGGAGCAGATTACCGATGAACTTAAAACAAGAGTTAAAAAAGAGGGCATAAAAGACCCTTCACAGATAAGACATCTCCTTGAAGAGGTTGTTGCAGATATGCTCCGTGGTGATGAAGAACTAAAAATCAACACAAAGCCGTCTATAATTCTTGTTATAGGTGTAAACGGTGTTGGAAAAACTACCACCATAGGCAAGCTTGCAAATAATCTTAGAAATCAGGGCAAGAGCGTTCTGCTGGCTGCAGCTGATACCTTTAGAGCCGCTGCAATAGAACAGCTTGAGGTTTGGGCTGACAGAAGCGGATGCGACATTGTAAAGCAAAAGGAAGGCTCCGACCCTGCCGCAGTTATCTTTGATGCAATTTCAGCCGCCAAGGCAAGAAATACTGATGTTATCATATGCGATACAGCAGGCAGACTTCACAACAAAAAGCACCTTATGGACGAGCTTGCCAAAATCGGCAGAGTTATCGACAGAGAATTACCTGATGCAGACAAGGAATTTTTGCTTGTTCTTGATGCTACAACAGGACAAAATGCAGTTAATCAGGCACAGCAGTTCAGCAAGGCTACAGGTATAACAGGTATTGTCTTAACTAAACTTGACGGAACTGCAAAGGGCGGTGTAGTGCTTGCCATTAAGAACGGTCTGGGGATACCTGTAAAATACATTGGTGTTGGTGAACAAATTGACGATTTACAGGAATTTGTTCCCGAGGACTTTTCAAAGGCACTTTTCGACTATGGTGAAGAATAATGAAAGAATTTTTAATCGCTTCAAACAACCAGCACAAGGTTGTTGAATTAAACAGAATACTAAATCCCCTGGGCATAAAGGCTGTTACACCAAAGGAATGTTGTGTTGACCTTGGTGAT